>NZ_JBFAWU010000001.1:0-440089 GCF_040680455.1 Streptomyces sp. NPDC052052
GTGCGACAGCAGTGTGTACGAGACCAGGGACAGCTCCGGGTGGAGGCGGGCTGCCCGCGGGCCGGCCCCCCGGACCGGCCAGGCCTGCGGTCAGTGGAAGGTGTGCTCCGCGGCCGGGAAGCTGCCTCCCACGACCTCCTCGGCGAACTCCTTCGCCGCGTCACCGAGCGTCTGGCGCAGATTCGCGTACTGCTTGGTGAAGCGCGGGACCTTGCCGCCGGTCAGCCCGACCATGTCGGTGTAGACCAGCACCTGGGCGTCCGTGTCGGGACCGGCGCCGATACCGACGGTCGGGATGTGCAGGGTGCGGGTGACCTCGGCGGCCAGCTCGGCCGGTACGAGCTCCAGGACGACGGCGAAGGCCCCCGCGTCCTGCACGGCCTTGGCATCGCGCAGCAACTGCTGGGCGGCCTCCTCACCGCGGCCCTGCACCCGGTAGCCCATCGCGTTGACGGACTGCGGGGTCAGACCGATGTGGGCCATGACCGGGATACCGGCCTCGACCAGCAGCCGGATCTGGTCGTGGCTGCGTTCACCGCCCTCCAGCTTGACCGCACCGACGCCCGACTCCTTGATCAGCCGGGTCGCGTTGCGCAGGGCCTGGACGGGCCCTTCCTGGTACGCCCCGAAGGGCAGGTCGGCGACGATCAGCGCACGCCGGGTACCCCGGACGACAGCGGCGGACAGGACGGCCATCTCGTCCATCGTGACGGGCACGGTGGTCTCGTAGCCGAGGTGACAGTTGCCCATGGAGTCGCCGACGAGCATGACCGGGATACCGGCCTCGTCGAAGACGGACGCGGTCATCGCGTCGTAGGCGGTGAGCATGGGCCACTTCTCGCCGCGCTCCGTGGCGGCGGCGATGTCATGGATGGTGATACGGCGGGTGCTCTTGCCTCCGTACAGCGCCTTGCTGCTGTCGGTGGAGGTACCCGCGGGGGATACGGCGGCCTTGTTCTGCGCAGCCTGTAGCGACATTGCCAACGGCTCCTTCATCATCTCGAGGCGCCCTGACGGCGTCCCCGGACCGGTTCCATGGTGGCATCCGTCGGCCACCCACGGGAAGTGGGCCGGTGCCCCACCGGGCGTGGTCCCGCACACACGCTCCGCAGACGGGCGGTCCACCTGCCCGAAACCGCCGACGGCCGACGCGCCGGGGCCGATGAGCCGTCCGAGTGTGATCGTTCTGTCACAAGCCTCCTCGGACCCCTCCGAGCCGGAACTCTCCGCACCCCGCCCTTCGTCCTCCTGGCAGTACGGCCGTCGTGGACGGCGGGAATCGTGCCGGCCATCACCTAGGGTCGAGGGCGCGGCGACAGGTACGGCAAGGCAGTGAGGACAGCACCATGGTGCAGGCGTACGGAGCGGACACCGGGAACGGCCGTGCGGAGCCGCAGCGCACGGGGCCCGGATCCCGTCTCCAGGGCCTGCGCGACCGATGGACCCGCTGGACCCGCGACCCGGGCAGCTGGCGGCGCGGCATCGTCCTCGCCCTCTGCGCGGTCCTCATCACCCTCGTGATGCTCTGGCACTCCGACATCCCGAACACCATCGGCAACCTGGGCAGCCTCATCGAGACGTTCCTGCCATGGATCGGTCTGTTCATCCCGCTACTGCTGATCCTTGGCCTGGTACGGCGCTCGGCGACCGCGCTGATCGCCCTGGTGCTGCCGGTCGCGGTCTGGCTCAACGGGTTCGGCGGACTGCTCACCGACAAATCGGGCAGCGGCGGCGACCTCACCGTGGCCACCCACAACGTCAACGCCGGGAACCCCGACCCCACGGGCACCGCCCGGCAGGTCGCCGGCTCGGGGGCCGACGTCATCGCCCTGGAGGAGCTGCCGAGCGGCAAGGTGTCGACGTACGAGGCGGCACTCGCCGCCCGCTACCCGTACCACTCGGTGCAGGGGACCGTCGGGCTGTGGAGCAAGTACCCGCTGAGCGGGACCCGGCCGGTCGACATCAAGATGGGCTGGACCCGGGCGATGCGTTCCACCGTGAAGACGCCCCAGGGCGAGGTCGCCGTCTACGTGGCCCATCTGCCCTCCGTACGCATCAAGCTGCACGCCGGATTCACCGCCAACCAGCGCGACGACAGCGTGGACGCCCTGGGCGAGGCCATCGCCGACGAGCAGCTGGACAGGGTCGTCCTGCTCGGTGACCTCAACGGCACGATGAACGACCGCGCACTCAAGGCGGTCACCTCCCAGATGAGGTCCACCCAGGGCGCCGCCGGCGACGGCTTCGGCTTCAGCTGGCCGGCCTCGTTCCCGATGGCGCGGATCGACCAGATCATGGTGAGGGGCGTCGAGCCGATGTCGTCGTGGACCCTCCCGGCGACGGACAGCGACCACCTCCCGATCGCGGCGCGCGTGGAGCTGTGAGCGGCGGCCGGCCCGGTCGTACTGCGGCGGATCCGCACTCAGCGCGGCGGTCCTGATGGCTCCGCCGAGGCAAGTCGTACCGCCGGCGGGAGTGGCACGTGCTCGGGGCAGGCCTCGAACGCCTGGATCGCCAACGCGGCAAAGCGTCGTGAGGCCATGACCTGAGCGGCGGTCGATGCGGCACGGATCCCTTTGTTGGCCATGAGGATGAGGATCAGGTCGTCCAGGACGAAGTCGGACCTCAGACGTCCCGTCTCCTTGGCTCGCTGGGCCAGCGCGGCGACCGCGACCACCGTGTACTCCCGGCCTGCGGCAACATCCGCGGTATCCGGGAAACTCGACAGGAACGCTTCCGTGAAGCCGCGATCGCGCGCGTGCAACTCGCAGATCCGCTCGATCACCTGGCACAGGCCACGCCACGGATCCGGCTCCGCGCACCCCTCGTCGACAATGGCGCGGCATGCGTTCAGCTGGTCGGCAAATGCCTCGGCGACCAGCGCCTGCTTGGTCGGGAAGCGGCGGTACAAGGTGGCGGGCCCCACTCCTGCCCGCCGCGCGATCTCCCGCATCGGCACGTCCAGGCCATCGGCGGAGAACAGTGCGCGGGCCGCTTCGAGGATGCGCGCGCGATTGTCCTGAGCGTCGGAACGCAGCGAACGAGGCACATGACCGGTCACCGCTCTCACTTTAGCCAAGTGGACGGAGGCGTCCGTTACGGTCCGAGATGTCAGTGGGACCCAGCTCGTGCGGCTCTGCTGCCGCGATACGGCGGCGGACAGCTTCCCTCGCCGCCACCGGGGCGACGCCTGCCGGCGGGCGCTGGAGCAGGACCGCGCTCGGGCGGTTCGGGAACATGGAGTCGACCTTGAAGGCAATCGTGATCCAGACGTTCGGAGGCCCTGAGGGGCTGGCGGTGGTCGACCTGCCGGATCCCACACCTGCTGCCGGGCAGGTGTTGATCGCCACCGAGGCGGTGGGCGTGGGCGGTGTCGACACCCTGATCCGAAGCGGGGCGCTGGCCTCCTACGGCTTCCAGGAGGGCCACATCCCCGGCGGTGAGGTGGCAGGTACCGTCACTGCGGTCGGTGACGGCGTCGACGCGTCATGGATCGGCCGGCGGGTGTGGGGCTTCACCGGCACTGGCGGAGGCTACGTCGAACAGGCCCTCGCACCGGTCGAGCAGATTCTCCCCCTGCCCACCGGCCTGTCCGCCGCCGCAGCGGTGACACTCGGCAGTGCCGGAGCGGTGGCCCGCTTCGGGCTGCGGCACGCTCGCTTCGCACCCGGCGAGGCGGTCCTTGTGCGCGGAGCGGCCGGCAGCATCGGGATCATGGCAGTGCAGCTCGCGGCCCGCGGTGGTGCCGCCGCGGTGGCGGTCACGACATCGTCGACCGAACGCGGCGAGCGCCTGCGGCGTCTCGGCGCGACCCTCGTGCTGGACCGCTACGGCGACGGCGGGACAGAGGCTCCTGAGGGTTACGACGTCATCATCGATGTGGTGGCGGGCACGGACATGCCCTCGTTCTTCGACAGGCTCAACCCCAACGGCCGCATGGTGGCCGTGGGCGCAGTCGCAGGACAGCCGCCCGCCGATTTCGGCGCGAAGATCATGACAGCGTTCCAGAAGTCGATGTCCTTCGCTGCCTTCAGCGCGGCCACCGTCCCCCAGGCCGACCTGCGCGCCGCGCGAAGCAAACTGTTCACTACGGCCGACCGCGGCGAGATCGAAGCAGTGGTGCACGAGGTGCTGCCGCTGGACGGAGCTGCGCTTGCGCACCGGAAGATGGACGCCGGTGAGGTCTTCGGCAGGATCGTACTGGCGCCGTAGCCCCGCGCGACTCCCTCGCCCGACATGCCGCGCGGGGTGGGCAATGGCTCCCTGGTGGGTATCTGGCGGATAGTCACCGGATGACGCGCCAGTCCGGCGTACCGTGGCGCTGGAGGTGGTGAGGGGATGGGCACGGAACTCACGGAGCTGGCCGACAACGTCCGCAAGTACCGGCGTCGGGCCGGGATGAGCCAGGAGGAACTGGCCCACGCCGCAGGCGTGTCGCCGGGCACGGTGCGCAAGGTGGAGCAGGGCGGAACGGTCCGCATGGAGACGCTGCACACCCTCGCCCGCGCCCTGGGGGTGACCACGGCAACGTTGCTGGCCCCGGACGCCCCGCAGCCGGTGGGCCGCGCCGAGGACACGAACCGCGTCAACCTCATCGAGTTACGGGCCGCCCTGACCCCGCCGGTCGGGTTGGCCGACGCGGGCGGCGAGACCGGCGAGGAGGAGCCCAACGTACGCCGCTTCCGCCGGGCGGTGCATGACGGCGCGGTGCTGTACCACTCCGACAGTTACAAGAGCGTCGCCTCCCAACTCCCTGGGCTCCTGCGGGATGCCGACAGTGCGGTCGCCTACTACGACAATGGCGAAGAACACCGCCGAGCGCTCCTGGCCCGAGCCGAAGCCCTGCAACTGGCCGGCCGCTACCTCACGCAGGTCCGCCAGTACGACCTCGCCTACACCGCGCTGTCCGCGGCGATCGCCGACGCCCGCCGCGCCGCGGACACCCTCACCGCAGCATCCGGCGTGATCGGCATGTGCTGGCTGCTGCTGCGCCAGGGCCGACTGGACGAGGCCGAGCACCTGGCCGCCCGGACCGCCGACATGATCGAGCCGAGGCTGTCCAGGGCGACCCCCGACGCATGCGCGGCATGGGGCTGGCTGGCACTACGGGCCGCTGCTGCCGCAGGTCGCAACAACCGCCCCCAGGAGGCCCGCCACTACCACCGCGTGGCCAACACGGCGGCATCAGCGGTGGGACGGGAGCACACCGGCTCGTACTTCCGGCACTGGACGACCTTCGGCCCACTGACCGTCGGAATGAAGGGCATCGAGGACGCCATGGTCGTGGGTGACGCACGCACCGTCGTCCGCAAGGCCGGCGAAGACGCCCTGTCTCCCAAGGCGTGGAAGAGCACCGGGCGTCCGAGTGACGACAACTGGAACCGCCACCGCATGGACGTGGCACGCGCCCACACCCGCACCGGTGACCTGACCGCGGCGATGGACGAGCTGACCGGAGTACGCCGAGCGTCCCCTCAGTGGCTCAGGCACCAGCACGTGGCCGCCGAGACCATGCAGGAGATCCTGAAGAAGCGCAAGCGCACGCTCACTGCCGAGATGCGAGACATGGCCTCCTACCTGGGTGTCGTCGGATAGCTAGTGGCTCGGCAGGCAGCTTTGGCCGGGTAATGCGTCCCGGCGCGGATGGGTGAGTCGGGAGCGAAGCTGGTCTTCGGTTCGGCGTGAGCGTTGTGCCAGCGGATGTATGCTGCCCGGCGAAGTTTCACCGGTCCTTCACGGTCCGGCTGATCCGCTGCAGCCTCTGGCCCTCGTCCATCGTGACTGGACGGACGAACACACTCGGTCGTCGTCCCACGACCACCTCCAAGATCAGGTCTCGGAGACAGTCTGCTGACCGACGAGAGCGGGTCGCGCGACTGGCCTGAGCGCCTCGGCCGGCGAGTCGGCAGGGCGCAGTTTGCGAACAGGCCCCCAGTCACACTGCCGACGGTTCCAAGGCAACTCCGTCACGGAACCGGAACCCCAAGGCGTGAACGAGCGCGAAGACCAAGTCCTCCGCAAGCGGATCAGACTCAGCCACCAGGGCAGCCCCAAGCGCCACCGGGTCCGGTTGAAGGCCAGCCCCTTGAGCCCAGGTTGCAGCTCGCTCACATACTTCGGCCGAATCGCTGATCCACTCACCAGGGAGGCCGTAATCCCCCGCCATCTTCGGCGACAGAGCGCATTGCCATGACAGGTCATCGGGACTCGCTGCCTGAACGGTCGCGAAATCGCTGTCAATAACATGACAGACCAAGACAGGAGCGTGCGTCTCGCCAATGATCGAAGGCTCCGGATCCGCGGTGGGACACGCTTGCAGGATCTGCCACTCGCCATCGCGCGCCAACCACAACGGCACACAGCCCGACGCCTGTATCGCCGCCAACTCCGTCAGCGGCCGGCTGGCTCGCGCCACGATGAAAGACCCCGAGAACCCCATGACCGGGAACGATAGCGGCGATCACTGACGCTGTTGATTATCCGGCCAAGGCTGTGTGACAAGCCACTAGAACCCAGCGCGGCACTTCTGCCTCAGTGTCACGAACTGTTCTCACGCACGCCTGAAGTGATGCCAAGTCATGTTTTACGGTCGCTTTGTCCCCATCAGTGACCCAGTCGGTGCGATACAACCGCATCCCCGCCCCAGCCCGCGGTTGCGCTCAGTCGAGGACCGGGTGCAGTTCCGGGCGGGATTCCCACCATGTGCGGTAGAAGGTGTTGTTGGGGATGCTGTCGAGGTACGCGCGTGCCGCAGCCCGGTAGAGCAGGCCGGCGCGCCGCTCGGAGACCGCGGCCCGGTTCCAGGCGATTCGGATGCGGCCGGTGAGCGGGTCGCCGACCAGCGGGCGCAGGACCGTGCCCTCGGCGGGCGGCGAGGTGGGCTGGCACAGGGAGATGGCCCGTCCGGCGGCGATCAGTTCCCAACGCACCTTGCGGTCGGCGATCCGGTAGCGCAGCGTCGGTGTGAAGCCGGCCCGGAGACACGCGTCGGCCATGGCCTTCGGGGCGCCGTCGCCGTCGTCGGTCAGTGTCGTCCAGGTCTCGCCTGCCAGGTCGGTGAGCTCGATCTGCTCCTGCCCCGCCAGTGGGTGAGTGGCCGACAGGCGCACGCAGGCCGGCTCTTTCCGGGCGTGCGCCGACCGAAGAGGGATGCCCGCGACGCGCTCCGTTGCAACAGCCTGTTCACCTCCGCGTAGACCTCGTCTGTCACACTTTGTTCCGCGCGAGTACTTACCCCGGCCGGCAACGAAGCCGCCGCACCCCCTGCTGCCGCCCTGCCTGCACCGGCCGGGCGGCCTCCCTTCGAAAGAGGTCCTTCTTCATGCCCCTGGCCCTGCTCGCACTCGCTGTGAGCGCCTTCGGCATCGGTACCACGGAGTTCGTGATGATGGGCCTGCTGCCCAACGTCGCGGACGACCTGGGCACCTCCGTACCCACCGCGGGCCATCTCGTCTCGGCGTACGCGATCGGCGTCGTCGTCGGCGCCCCGCTGCTCACCGCCGTCGGCTCCCGGATCCCGCGCAAGCGGATGCTCCTGCTGCTGATGGCCCTCTTCACGGTCGGCAACCTCGCCTCCGCGCTCGCTCCCGGCTTCGGCTGGCTGCTCGGCGGCCGGTTCCTCGCCGGGCTGCCGCACGGGGCGTTCTTCGGCGTCGGCGCGGTCGTCGCCGCCCGGCTGGTCTCCGAAGGGCGCCGGGCGCGGGCCGTGGCGACCATGTTCCTCGGCCTCACCGTCGCCAACATCGTCGGTGTCCCGGCGGCCACCCTGCTCGGCCAGCACCTCGGCTGGCGGGCCACCTTCCTGGTCGTCGCGGCGATCGGACTCTGCGCGATGGCGGCGCTGGCCCGGCTCGTGCCGCAAGTACCCGTCGACGCTCATCAGCGCCTGGGCCGCGAGGTGCGCGCCCTCGGCAACCGGCAGGTGCTGCTCGGCCTGCTCACCGCTGTGTTCGGCTTCGCCGGGGTGTTCGCCGTGTACTCCTACCTCTCGTCCATGACGACCGAGGTCATGGGCTTCGGGGAGTCCACGGTGACGCTGGTGCTCGCGCTCTTCGGTATCGGCATGACCCTCGGCGCACTCGCCGCGGGCCCGCTCACCGACCGGGCGCTGCGTCCCACGCTGTACGGATCGCTCGGCGCGCTCGCCGTCGTCCTGGTCGTCTTCCCGTACGCCGTCCACGTGCGGTGGGCGGCGCTGGTGATGGTGGTGCTGCTCGGCGGGGTCGGCTTCATGACGACCACCCCGCTCCAGATGCTGGTCATGAACAAGGCCAAGGACGCCCCGACCCTGGCGTCCGCCTCCAACCACTCCGCGTTCAACCTGGCCAACGCGGGTGGCGCGTGGCTCGGCGGTGTGGCGATCACGGCGGGCTGGGGCTGGACGTCCCCGGCCCTGGTCGGCGCCGCCCTCGCGGTCGCAGGGCTGGCGGTGGCGGTCACGGCAGGTCTGCTGGACCGGGACGGCCGGGGCGTGTCACGCATCGTCGCGGGAGCGGGAGCGGGAGCGGGAGCGGGAGCGGGCACGAGTGCGGGCACCGACCCGCGGCCTGAGCTGAGCGAGGCCGGGGCGGACGCGCGCTGAAGCGCAGCCGCACGGGCCATCGCGCGTCGGCCGGGCCCGGTCCCGGGCCCGGCCGACGACTGCGGACGGAACGATCACCGGCAGGTCCGGTGATCCACCGCTCACTGCGACTCGCGCCACCGGTTGGTGATCGGCAGCCGCCGGTCCTTGCCGAAGCCCTTCGCGGAGATCTTCGTGCCCGGCGGGTACTGCCGCCGCTTGTACTCCGCCGTGTCCACCATCCGCAGCGTCTTCGCCACCAGCGCCGTGTCGAACCCGGCCGCGACGATCTCGTCCAGGCCCCGGTCCCGGTCGACGTACAGCTCCAGGATCCGGTCCAGCACGTCGTAGTCGGGCAGCGAGTCCGTGTCGACCTGGCCCGGCCGCAGCTCGGCGCTGGGCGGCTTGGTGATGGACGCCTCCGGAATCGGCGGGGTCTGCCCGCGCTGCTCGGCGACGCGGTTGCGCCACTTCGCGAGGCGGAAGATGGACGTCTTGTAGACGTCCTTGATCGGGCCGTACGCCCCGACCGAGTCGCCGTACAGCGTCGAGTAGCCGACCGCCAGCTCGGACTTGTTGCCCGGCGCGAGGACGATCTGGCCCTCCTGGTTGGAGACGGCCATCAGCATGGTGCCGCGCAGCCGGGACTGGAGGTTCTCCTCGGCGAGGCCGGTGAGCCCCAGCGAGCCCATGTACGCGTCGAACATCGGCTCGATCGGTACGGTGCGGAAGTTCAGCCCGGTACGGCGGGCCAGCTCGGCCGCGTCGCCCTTGGAGTGGTCCGAGGAGTACTTCGAGGGCATCGAGATGCCGTACACGTTCTGTGCGCCCACGGCGTCGCAGGCGATGGCCGCGACCAGCGCCGAGTCGATCCCGCCGGAGAGCCCGATCAGCACACTGCCGAAGCCGTTCTTGGCGGCGTACGCGCGCAGGCCCACGACCAGCGCCGAGTACAGCTCCTCGTCGTCGTCGAGGCGTTCCGCGTAACCGCCGGTCAGCTCCGGCTCGTAGGCCGCCAGGGGCTCATCGGAGAGCACCACGCGGTCGATCCGCAGACCGTCGTTCACGACACCGGTCGGTGCGTCGGCCGCGGCGGCCGGCAGGTCCAGGTCGAGCACGACGCAGCCCTCGGCGAACTGCGGGGCCCGGGCGATCACCTCGCCGTCGCGGTCGACGACGATCGAGTCGCCGTCGAAGACCAGCTCGTCCTGGCCGCCGATCATCGCCAGGTACGCGGTGGTGCAGCCGGCCTCCTGGGCCCGCTTGCGGACGAGTTCCAGCCGGGTGTCGTCCTTGTCCCGCTCGTACGGCGAGGCGTTGATCGACAGCAGCAGTCCGGCACCGGCGGCTCGTGCGGCCGGCACCCGGCCGCCGTCCTGCCAGAGGTCCTCGCAGATGGCGAGTGCCACGTCGACGCCATGGACCCGCACGACCGGCATCGAGTCGCCCGGCACGAAGTAGCGGAACTCGTCGAAGACGCCGTAGTTGGGAAGGTGGTGCTTGGCGAAGGCCAGCGCGACCTGTCCGCGGTGCAGCACCGCGGCGGCGTTCTGCGGGGCGCCGGCGGGCTGCCCGTAGCGGGGCTGGGCCGTCCCGGAGCGGTCGAGGTAACCGACGACGACCGGCAGCTCCCCGAAGCCCTCCGCGTCGAGGCGGGCCGCGAGCGCGCGCAGCGCCTGACGCGACGCCTCGACGAAGGACGAGCGCAGGGCCAGGTCCTCGACGGGGTAGCCGGTCAGCATCATCTCGGGGAACGCCACCAGATGGGCGCCCTGTTCGGCGGAGTGCCGGGTCCAGTGGACGATCGCCTCGGCGTTGCCGGAGAGGTCACCGACGGTCGAGTCGATCTGATTCAGTGCGAGGCGTAGTTGAGGCACGCGCACCAGTGTAATCGTCTGACTGACGCAATGTCCCGGCGGGCCGGGCGGCCGCCGTGCGGCCCGCCGGGGACGGCTCAGCGCCGGTAGCCGAGGACCGTCATCATGCCCACGTCCGAGTGGTAGATGTTGTGGCAGTGGAGCATCCACAGGCCCGGGTTGTCCGCGTCGAACTCCACGGCCAGCGAGCTGTTCGGCCGGATGATCGCGGTGTCCTTGCGCGCCCAGGCGCCCTGGCCCCGGTGGGAGGCCTTGCGGCTGGGGCCGGCCGCGCCGACCAGCCCGAACGAGTGCCCGTGCAGATGGATCGGGTGCCACATCTCCGTGATGTTGTAGAACTCCAGCCGGACCCGTTCACCCAACCTGACCGGATGGCGGACGCTGGGGTCGTACGGCTTGTGGTCGAAGGCCCAGTTGAAGGCGCCCATGTCGCCGGTCATCTTGAACCGCAGGGTCCGGTCGGATTCGCGGACGGACAGGGTCACGGATTCGTCCGGCGACAGGTCGTGCGCCTCGACCAGCTCCCCGTCCAGCTCCTTCGGCCGTACCGAGGCGCTGGGCGCCGCACCCTTCCCGGTGCGCAGCAGGGCCAGTGCCGATGCCTTCTTGCCTTCGGCGAGCGCGGTCAGCGGGAACACCCCGTCCTTGGCGGTGACCAGCACGTCGTACCGCTCGCCCATGCCCAGCAGCAGGGCGTCCGTCGAGGTGTGCCGGACCGGGTAGCCGTCGGTGTGGGTGATGGTCAGCCGGTGGCCGCCGAGCGCGACACGGAAGGCGGTGTCGCCGCCCGCGTTGATGATGCGCAGCCGGATCCGGTCGCCGGGCTTGGCGGTGAAGGAGGTGGGGGCCTCCGGGATGCGGCCGTTGATCAGGTAGTGCGGGTAGGCGACGTCACCCCCGTGGCTGTCGAGCAGTTCGCTGTAGGAGTCCTTCGCCATCCGCGAGGGCCCGGTCCGGCCCTTGGTGGACTTGGGGGAACCTCCGTGCCCGGTGTGGCCCGTACCACTCCCGCTGCCCTGTCCCGATCCGCCGTGGTTCATGCCTCCCTTGCCGCCGCTGAGCTCGTAGAGCACCGAGTCCGGCGTGGACCCGTCCACCCCGTCGACCCAGTCGTCGAGGACGACGACCCACTCCTTGTCGTAACGGAGGGGTTCCTTGGGGTCGTCGACGATCAGCGGGGCGTACAGGCCGCGGTCCTGCTGGACGCCGGTGTGCGGATGGAACCAGTACGTCCCCGGGTGCGGCACCTTGAAGCGGTACGCGTACGCGGCGCCCTCCTTGATGGGCGGCTGGGTCAGATCGGGTACGCCGTCCATGTCGTTGCGCACGTTGAGCCCGTGCCAGTGCAGGCTGGTCGTCGTCGGAAGGTGATTGGCGAGGGTGAGCGCCAGGGTGTCGCCCACCTTGACCCGGAGCTCCCGGCCGGGCAGCCGGGCGTCGTACGCCCAGGAGCTGACGACGAGGCCGCCGCCCAGGTCGAGGCGGGACGGGGTCGCGGTGAGGTCGATCTTGTGTACGGGGCCCGAGGCGGCCCGGCGGGCCTCGGCCGCGATGACCTCCTCCCCGTCCGGGGACACGTACTCGCCCTTCCCCCCTCGGGGGGAGGCGCCGTGGTGCGTGCCGCCTCGGGTCGTGCCGTCGGCGTTCGCACCGCCGGCCTTCGTACCGCTGCGGCCCGCGCCGGATTCGCCGGAGCAGGCGGCCAGGGCTGCCGCACCGGCCGTGGCGACAGCGGCGCCGAGTACGGCGCGTCGGGTGGGTGGAGTACGCATGGCGGAAGTACCTCGGGGTGTTGTCGGTGTCGGGGGCTGCCGGGGGAGGGGTGCCACCCCTCCGCTATCTCCAGCGGGCAGAACTCCGACAACGGGGCGGTGCGGGCCCGGACCGGTCGCGCGGCCGGCGACCCGACGTCCCCGAGGAGGTGACCGACCCCGGTGGGCAGCACGGAGTACGGAGACGACTGTCCGTATGCCATGCATCTACTCAGGGTCATGTTCAGCACCCTACCCCCGCCCCGTATGCACCGCGCGCGGAAACGTATCGCCTCTGTGGGGGAGGGCCGAGGAGGAGGGGCCGACGCCGCTCGTGCGGAAGGGCTCGGTGTCCCTCGCGTGCGAGGGACACCGAGCCCTTTCAGAGCTGACTGCGTGAGCCGGTCAGCTGGGGGAGTAGACCTTCTCCACCCAGGCGGCGAGCTGGTCGTCGGAGAGGTGCTGGGCCAGGTCGGCCTCACTGATCATGCCGACCAGCTTCTTGTTCTCGACCACCGGGAGGCGGCGGATCTTATGGGTCTGCATCTCCTCCAGAACCGTCTCCACGCCCGCGTCCGAGTCGATCCAGCGCGGGGTGCCGTGGGCGAGGTCGCCCGCGGTCATCTTCGACGGGTCATGTCCCGCCGCCACACAGCCGAGCACGATGTCCCGGTCCGTGAGGATGCCGATCATCCGGTCCTCTTCGCCGTGGGCCGAGATGGGCAGCGCGCCCACTTTGTGTTCACGCATCAACTGTGCGGCGCGGTCGAGTGTCTCGTGCGCGGGGATCCATGTGGCCCCGGTGTGCATGATGTCCTTGGCGGTGGTCATGAGGGATTCCTCCTGCGTGCCGGTGGGCATGCCGTGCGGCCCCGAGAGAACCCATCGTCATGGGCCCGTTCGGGGGACGCGACCGCAATCGCCCGTTCGGGTGCACCTTCGGCTCGGGGGAACTTCTCAGGTCCGGGGCTTCGCACCTCGTGCTGCCAGCATCCGGGCCATCATGTCCAGCTCGGACTGCTGGGCCTCGACCATTCCCCGAGCCAGGAGCTTCTCCACTTTCACCGTACACAGCCGGGCGCATCCGCGGGCCATGTCGACGCCGCCCTTGTGGTGGTCGGTCATCAGCTGGAGATAGAGGATCTCGGCCTTCCTGCCGCTCAGGCCGTTGAGCCGGCGCAGCTCCGTCTTCGTGGCCATGCCGGGCATGAGCGAGCCGTCGTGCGCCTGGTAGCCGGACCCCATGCCCGCCATCCCGTCCATGCCGTCCATCCCGTCCATGCCGTCCATGCCGTCCATGCCGTCCATGTCCTCGCTCGTGTGCCCCTCGTGCCCGGCCGTCATCCAGGCCATCGGCTCCTGTCCGGCGGCCGTCTTCGGCAGCTCCCACAGGTCCAGCCAGCCGAGCATCATGCCCCGCTGGTTGGCCTGCGTGTTGGCGATGTCGTACGCGAGGCGGCGCACCTCCTCGTTCTGCGTACGGTCACGCACGATGAAGGACATCTCCACGGCCTGCTGATGGTGGATCGCCATGTCGCGGGCGAAACCGGCGTCCGCCGAGTCCATCGCGGGGGTGCGCGGGGCGGGTGCGGCCGTGTGGTCCGCACCGCCGCCCCGCGCGGAGGCGACCGTCGCCACCCCCGCGAACAGCAGCGCGAGCCCGACGGCGGAGCCGGTCACCCACCGCAGGCGCCGGTCACGTCCCGCCGCGGTCACTGGCCGTCCAGCCCGCCCGTGCACGCCGCACCGGGCTCCGGTGTCTGCGACCCCTGCACGAACTTGGCGAAGAAGCGGTCGACCCGCCGGTCGTCCGCGCTGTCCACCGACACCTGGTTGCCCCAGGCGCTCAGCGTGATCGTCCCGGCCTGGTCCTGGTAGGGGCTCATCAGCGAGTACGGGGTCCTGCCGACCCGCTCGGCGAGCTTCGCCACATCCGCGTCCGAGGCCTTGTCCGTGTACGTCACCCACACCGATCCGTGCTCCAGCGAGTGCACGGCGTTCATGTCGGGGATCGCCTTCTTGTACACCTCCCCGTCGCAGTTCATCCACACGGGGTTGTGGTCACCGCCGACCGGCGGCTTCATCGGATAGGTGACGGTCGTGGTGACGTGGTCGCGGCCCAGCTTCTCCGTGTCCCACGTCTTCAGCCCCTCGATCGGCTCGGCCGCGAGCTTCTTCTGCTCGGCCGCGGACGCCTTCGCGTCCTCGGCCTCGGCGGTGTGCTTCGTCTCCGACGCCTCGGACTTGTCCAGCACCAGGTACGAGCCGAAACCGACCAGGCCGGCGACGACGAGGACGCTCAGACTTATGGCCAGGACGCGGTTGCGGCGGTCCCGCGCCCGGTCGGCGTTGCGCATCTGCTCTATGCGGGTCCTGCGGTCGAAGCTCATGTCGTCAGATCCTTCTGCGAAGGGAGCGGGGGACAACAAGCACGTGGCGAAAAATGGTGCATACCGGACAGTTGTGAGGTCGCTCCGCCCCGTGCACACCACGGGCGCCGATCGTAGTGGGTGGCCGGGTGCTCCCTCTCCTGTCATGTGCGTAATCTGGGTGAAATCCCGGGGCGTGATACTGGAGCTGCCCCCCTCCCCGCGGGCGGTGGTGCACGGGCCGTCTGAACTGCAAGGATGTGGCTATGGACAAGCAGCAGGAATTCGTCCTCAGGACACTTGAGGAACGCGACATCCGGTTCGTACGGCTGTGGTTCACCGACGTCCTCGGCTACCTCAAGTCCGTTGCGGTGGCCCCCGCCGAGCTGGAGCAGGCCTTCGACGAGGGCATCGGCTTCGACGGCTCCGCCATCGAGGGCTTCGCCCGGGTGTACGAGTCCGACATGATCGCCAAGCCGGATCCGGGCACGTTCCAGATCCTGCCGTGGCGCGCGGAGGCCCCCGGCACGGCCCGGATGTTCTGCGACATCCTGATGCCGGACGGCTCGCCGTCCTTCGCCGATCCCCGCTTCGTCCTCAAGCGCATCCTCGCCAAGACCTCCGACCTGGGCTTCACCTTCTACACCCACCCGGAGATCGAGTTCTTCCTCCTGAAGGACAAGCCGGTCGACGGCAGCCGCCCCACCCCCGCCGACAACTCCGGCTACTTCGACCACACCCCGCAGAACGTCGGCATGGACTTCCGCCGCCAGGCGATCACCATGCTCGAATCCATGGGCATCTCCGTGGAGTTCAGCCACCACGAGGGCGCCCCCGGCCAGCAGGAGATCGACCTGCGGTACGCGGACGCTCTCTCCACCGCCGACAACATCATGACCTTCCGCCTGGTGATGAAGCAGGTCGCGCTGGAGCAGGGTGTGCAGGCGACGTTCATGCCGAAGCCGTTCTCCGAGTACCCCGGCTCGGGCATGCACACCCACCTCTCCCTCTTCGAGGGCGACCGCAACGCCTTCTACGAGTCGGGCGCCGAGTACCAGCTGTCCAAGGTCGGCCGCTCCTTCATCGCCGGTCTGCTCACCCACGCCGCGGAGATCTCCGCCGTGACGAACCAGTGGGTCAACTCCTACAAGCGCATCTGGGGCGGCTCCTCCCGCGCCGCGGGCGCCGGCGGCGAGGCCCCCTCGTACATCTGCTGGGGCCACAACAACCGCTCCGCGCTCATCCGCGTCCCGATGTACAAGCCCGGCAAGACCGGCTCCTCCCGTGTCGAGGTCCGCTCCATCGACTCCGGAGCCAACCCGTACCTGGCGTACGCGGTACTGCTCGCCGCGGGCCTCAAGGGCATAGAGGAGGGCTACGAACTCCCGGCCGGTGCCGACGACGACGTCTGGGCGCTGTCCGACGCGGAACGCCGCGCGATGGGCATCGAGCCGCTGCCGCAGAACCTGGGCGAGGCGATCTCGCTGATGGAGCGGAGCGAGCTGGTCGCCGAGACACTCGGCGAGCACGTCTTCGACTTCTTCCTGCGCAACAAGAAGCAGGAGTGGGAGGAGTACCGCAGCGAGGTCACGGCCTTCGAGCTGAAGAACCTGCTGCCGGTGCTGTAACGGCAGGTCAGCGCCTTTGAGGCGTGTGTACGTGGCTTTGGGCCGACGGTGCGACACCGCCGGCCCAAAGCCGTTCTAGACGCCCTGGGCCGTCTGTGGGCCGTCCGCTGTCGCAGCGACGGCTTCGTACATGCTGTCCACGGCCTTCCGCGTGCGTCCTTCGCTGCTCGGCATGAGGTGCGTGTAGACCCGCAGTGTGAACCCTGGGTCGCTGTGGCCGAGGTAGGTGCTCAGCGCCTTGATGTTCTCGCCGGCGTCCAGGAGTACCGAGGCGTAGAAGTGCCGCAACGCGTGCATGCCGTGCTCGCGGGCGGCTTGGTGACGCTCGCCGGGCCGCGGCTGCGGCAGGACGCCGGCTTTCACGAGTGCGGGCTTCCACACGCGGGTGTTGAAGTCCGTGCGCCGGACCGCACCGCTGCCGTCAGCACGAGTGAACAGCAGCTGCTTGGTGACGAGCGGGCCGTCCGGCCGCAGCCACGGCAATGTCACGGCCACAGGAGGGAACTTCTCCCGGTGCTGCTTGAGTACCTCCCCTACTCGATCGGGCAGAGGCACGTCGCGTTCCTTGTTGCGCTTCGGCGGGCTGAAGACCAGGGGCCTTCCTCCGTGCTGCTGGTAAGCAAGCCGTACGAGGAGCGTCGGGCTTACGCGACAGCTTGCAAGCTGTGGCCAGGCGTCCAGTTTGTAAGTGCCTCTGCACCGATGACGCTTGAGGTCTACGTCGAGTCAATCGGTAGCACCCAACTGGTGGTCGACATGCTAGTCGGCGCGTTGCAACGGATCCTGGTGTACCCCGGCCAGGGCTTCATGATTCGGCAGCCTGTTCCGATTCAGATTGCTGAAGCCTACGGTCGTCTGTGTGCGGCAGGATTTACGAGTCGACTCCTCAAAGGTGAAGTCTGACTGCCTGAAACGGATCACCCAAAGCCGAGCCGTTGGCTGTTTCTGCGAAAGCGTTACCAGTAGATAGCAACGATTTCTGCATCAATAAATTTCCCTTCCAAGTCTCCATCGAGACGTCCGCTGGGGTTCTCCGGTCGAACTGCAATGCTGCCGTCTACCAGCAAGCCAAGTTCGCCAAACGACTGGGCGCGCAGACGAGCTAGATCTTCTGCGGCGAAGCGATATGAAAGCTCTGCAGCCACACATTCCGCTACTTCAGTGAAGGCGGCACGGTTGGCAATGACGTTACCTAGCCCAGAAGACCTAGCGGATGCGATTTGTGTGATGCGGGATCGCAAGATATCCGCCATTGTTGATCCTTGCAAATCGACAAGAAGTTCTGCGTATCGAATCAGGGCTGACTCGCGCAACTGTGTGACGTCGTTTCCCCCGCTCGCTTCGCCAGTCATTGATCTAAGCGCTGAGGGGCCGAATTCGTCCATCGCGCTCTCCATGTCTGGAATTACCTCCTTTAGTACATCGACCAGCTTGACTGGACTCCAGGACTCTTGTAAATGGTCCCGCCCTACTCTGCAAAGTACTTTCATCGCAGAGCTCGAGAAGAGGACTCGCCTGATGTCCTTCCAGAAGTGCCCCTCCTCTACGACGCCGACTAGGTAGATAGGTTTGCGGCTTCGGCGGTAGATCCCTGGAAGGGTGGAAAGCGCATCACTGTGAACCAGGAACTCCTGGCCCTCGATGTCGTGGACTCCATAGTCCAGCATCCGGCATTTGATAGGAATAAGTCCAGCCATCAATTCTTGAATAAAGCTATTTACTTCGATTGCTGTGCGCATCTCTTGCGTGTTGACTTCGGATGAAAGGGAGGGAGACTGGCCGATGATATTGGCCATGCTAGCGATGATAGTGCTTGTGCGAAAAATAGGGTCTGCGCGAAGTTCGACCTCGACTTCCAGGAGTTGACCGCGCTTCAGACTTGACCCTTTGATCAACCATGGTGTGGTTTCTGTGCCCTCGCGAATCCTCTTCTTTTCGGCTGTAGTCATTTCCGTCATAGGGGTAGATCGGAGCACGAGCGACGACTCGACGTTTGCGTAGAGATCTTTGAAAGTCGCCTGAATTGATGCTTTGCGTAGCACCTGATAATCAGTGGTGTTGGTGATCTCACGCTTAGTTCCTGCGGTTACCTTGAAGAGTGAAGTCTTATACTCTCCGCCTCCACTATTCTCTGTTCTGGCGGATCGAGTGAGCTTCTGCGTGATCTCGCTCGGAATGGCTCCGCGGATTGATGACAGCAAACTGGTAACGCTGACTTCATCCAGGTAGATGAATTCGCGGAGGCGCTTCAACTCGTGAGCTCCACGTCGGGAAATCTTGCTCCAGATCCATGCGCCAAATCGTCGAAGCATGTGAATCATCCTTTCGAATCGCTGCGCTGCCTTGCTACTCGCTCAAATCCGCCGATGTAGTCTTCGGCGATCAGCGAGTTACGGCCGTCGGATACGGCGAGCAGTGAGGCCTCTGTCCAAATCGCCGAAAGTTCTGCAGGAGTCCATGAGTCAGTTCTTTCGGCGACCCAATGATGCGGAATCTCGCCCTGGATTCGTAGCTTCCTTCCGGAAATTTCGAGGATTTTTTCTCGATCATTTTCATTGGGGATTGGGAAGTCCACATGCCAATCGAACCGGCCGGGGCGACGGAGTGCGGAATCGATATCCTGCGGGCGGTTAGTTGTGCCGATCACCATGACATTTGTTTCGGGGGAAAATCCATCCATCAGTGCCAGCAGTTGTCCCACGACGCGGCGAGATGCCTCGTGTGACTCGTCGCTTCGCTGCGAGGCTAGACTGTCAATTTCGTCAAAAAAGATGATTGCTCGATCGCGCTCCTTGGCGTCCTCGAAAATCTGCCGAATGATTTCTTCGCTCTGGCCGTACCATTTGCTGAGTACTTCGGGTCCGTTGATGGCATAGAAGGTCGCGTCGGCCTGGTTGGCAATGATTCGCGCTAGTAGCGTTTTACCGGTTCCCGATGGGCCGGAAAAGAGGACCCCTTTTACGGGCCTAGCGCCGATATTCTTCAAAGCTTCGTGATGCTGCAACGGGGTTTCGATCAATTCGCGCGCCCGGGTGATGATCTCTCCGTATCCGCCAAAGTCATCGAACGAAAGACTGTCGTCGCGGGGCACGATGAAACGTTGCGGAAGGGAATCATCAGTCGAATCATCCAAAAATTTGATTGCTCTGGTTGAAAGAATACCCAGGATTCCGGATGCGTCCGTCCCCTCTACGGTAATTCCAGATCGGATATCTTCATTCGGCGGAATCGGAAAAATGCGAAGTCGGCCTCCTACTTCAACGACAACCCTTTCCCCGGCTACCAGCTTGGTCACGCCGACCCAGGTTTCTTCCCTCCAAAGTTCATGCGGCGCAGCTGTTACTGATCCGTCCTCCGGATCAATAAAGACGATATCGCCGACCTGGGCGAAAGGCTCGGGATGATCGGCAGTAGCAGTCCTGCCGTCCCTAAGTTCCAGAAAAGTCGTTCGCCCGTCCGCACTGACATGACTGATTCGAGCCACTGTCTGGGGTTTTCCTGCGATTACTTCTTGATTCAAAATCTTCCTCCCAGATCCCGGAGTCAGCGTCGGCGCCCTGTGCAACGGAACCGGTCCAAGGTGG
Organism: Streptomyces sp. NPDC052052; assembly: GCF_040680455.1. Lineage (NCBI taxonomy): Bacteria > Bacillati > Actinomycetota > Actinomycetes > Kitasatosporales > Streptomycetaceae > Streptomyces > Streptomyces sp. NPDC052052. The sequence goes on from NZ_JBFAWU010000001.1 coordinate 19,770, forward strand.
GGGGAGAGGTTACATCATGCACAAGTCGGCGACCGGGCCTGGGCTGTCTGCTGGTTGCCAGCAAGCTCTCGTCAAGCCCTACGGACGGAGGGGCGAACCAACTCCTGAGGCATGCTGATGCCGGCACGCAGCCATCTCCCACGGCCGTGCGGCACACGGGTGACCCCCACACTGGTCCCCGGGCCGTCTGTGGGCCGTCAGGGGGCGGCCCACAGTGACCAGTAACGACCAGCAGTCGCCGCTCCCACGCAGGTCACACAGACCTGTGCTTGCGTCCGCCGAGTTGTTCTGGTTGTCCTTCCACTTCCTGCGCAACAAGAAGCAGGAGTGGGAGGAGTACCGCAGCGAGGTCACGGCCTTCGAGCTGAAGAACCTGCTGCCGGTGCTGTAGGGGGCAGCGCACTCTGGGCCGCCATGCAGCCGGGGCCGACGGTCGACGACCGCCGGCCCCGGTTCGTCTTCGCCCCTGCCCCGCGGAAACCGGTGGTGCGACGCGCCCCCGGCGCCGAGAATCACCGGATGCGTGAAGTGGAGCTGTTCGACGGGACCGTCACTCTGTCCCCGCTGCGCCTGGACGATGTGGACGCGCACCTCGCCGGGGAGGACGAACTGCTCGTCCGCTGGCTCAACGGAGGTCCCGGCACCCGCGAGGGCGTCGAGGCGTACGTCCGGCACTGCCGGGAACAGTGGGACATCGCCGGTCCGCTCCGCGCTTTCGGTATCCGGGCGGGCGCCGACCAGGCCCTCGCGGGGACGGTCGACCTGCGGTTCGCGGAAGGGGGCCTGGCGCCCGGCCAGGTGAACGTCGCCTACGGGCTCTACCCGTCCTGGCGGGGGTACGGCCTGGCCACCCGCGCGGTCCGCCTGGCCTCCTCGTACGCGGCCGGTGAAGGCGGGGAAGAGGCGGTGATCCAGGTGGATCCGGAGAATCCCGCATCCGCCGCGGTCGCACGGCGGGCCGGGTTCACGCCCGGCGGGCAGACCCGCGGCGAGGACGGCAGGACGTTCGACCGGTACCTCCGAGACCTGCGCGCCGCACCTCGCTGACCAGGCGTCACGGGACGACCTCGCACATGTGCCGCAGATCGTCGGCACACGCCGTCGAGGGCTCTCAGGGGCGAGTCAGGGCGGACCGCATGGCGGCCATGAGCTTTTGGCGGGCCTCCCTGAAGGCGCGGCGTGCCTCGGTGCACTCAGGATCGTCACGAAGATGTCCGGCGACCACTGCGTCTCGGTACAGGAGCAGTTGGTAAGCGGCATCCGTGGCGAACCGGGCCACCTCCGGCGTGGCCAGCAGCTCCAGTTGGTACTGCTTCGCGTGCACACCGTTGGCCAGGATGCCGGCGCGAGCGAGCTCGACCCGTTCGTCCGCTGGGAGGTGCCCCGATCGGCTGGCATCACTGATGGCGTCGCGCGCCCCGGTCAAGGCCTCCAGAAACTGCGCGTACACCGTGCGCAAGGTCTCCCTGTCGCGCTCGCCCGTGTCCCGCCGCCAACGAACTCGGTCCGTGGTGAGCGTGCTGCCCACACCGATGACCGCACCCACCAGGGTGGCGATTAACGCTGTCCAGTCCATGACCGGGAGACTACGAGTCAGCCGGATCCGCCGACCAGAGGCCGCTGACTCCTCTGCCTCGCACCGGCGGTGGGGCGGGCCAGTCGGCAGACAGCGTGTAGTGCCGGCCCGGGCGCCATGCGGGCGGTGCTTGGAGGAGCTCTTCCAGCGGCATCCCGGCGAGCAGATGCTCCAGCGCCCACAGGTTGGCCGAGTGGGCTATCACCAGGATTCTGCTGCCGTCCCATTCGGTGGCCAGGTCGTGGAGGAAGGCGCGGGTGGCCGTGACGACCTGGCGGTAGCTCTGGCCGCCGGGAAACGGTTCGTCGATGTGCTGTGCTCGTCGGGCGGCGATGAGAGGACGCGGTTGTCCGTTGAGGTCGCCGTAGTTGCACTCACGCAGTCGGATGTCCTGGTGGATCGGGGGCCGGCCGTCAGGGAACGCGATCTGGGCTGTCCGCACGGCGCGGTGCAGGTCGGAGGTGAACACGGCCGTGAAGCCGTCGCCGGTTCGGCGCTCACCCAGTTCCACGGCCTGGCGGCAGCCCAGGGCCGAGAGTCGGCCCTGGAGCCAGCCGGTAGCGATGCCTGCCTCGTTGTCGGTGGTGGTGGCGTGTGTCTCGTAGACGATCTCTACCGTCATCAGGGCTCCCGGACGTCCTCGACAGAACGGACACCGCATGGTGTCTCAGGTCGAGCCGTACGGGCGAGTGGGCGGCCTGTGCGCGCGGTCGTTCGCGGCGTCGGGCGGCCAGGACCTCGGGTGGCGGGGCGGCGACCTTGCAGCACCGCAGCTGACGGTGGAGTGCACGGGAGGCCCGACGCTTCGGGTGAGTGCTTCGGGGTGGGCGCGCCTCGTTGGCGGTCCAGGACCGCCTCTGCCCGGATGGCCGGATCGTGGCCTTCTCCCCGCTCTCAGTCGAACCGGCGGCCCATCTCGTCCAGGATCTCGGCGCACACCTCGGCGGCCTCCCGGGCCAGGTCCTCCTCGATCCACATGCGCATGGCGATCCGGAGCGAGGAGAGGAACGCCGCGGCCAGGACCAGGGGGCGGACCGGTTCCTGGGTCGGGCCACGGCGGGTGGCCACGGCGTCGGCCAGGTCCCGTTCCAGGGCCGCGTGGTTGGCGAGCTGGCGGGCGAGCAGGGAGGGGTGGCGCATCGCGAGCCGGGTCCGCAGGGCCCAGGCGCGCTCCGCCCGGGGGACCCGTTCGGCGAACTGCATCATGACCGCCCGCAGGGCTTCCCACGCGCTCTCCTCGGCGGGCCGGTCGCGCACGGCCTGGACGAGGGCCCTGATGTGCTGCTCCTCCCCGTACAGGAGGGCGTCCTCCTTGCTCGCGAAGTAGTTGGAGAACGTTCTGCGGGAGATCCCGGCCGCGTCCGCGACGGCCTCCACCGTGACGTGTTCGAAGCCGTGCTCGATGGTGAGTCGCAAGGTCGCCTCGTGCACCGCTCGCCTGGTGGCTTCCTTCTTGCGTTCCCGCAGTCCCACAGAACTCTCCATGCAGTCATTATCTCCGCGTCAAGGATAATTGCGCAGTGGGCAAAATTGCCCAATGAGCATGTATGGTGAAGTCATCATTCCCTACCCCTGACCGAACCCTCCGGAGGTTGCGCGTGAGCGCACAAACGGCCGCGCCGACCGACGTCGCGCCGATGGACCACCGCCATGTGCTGCGGGCACTGAGCGGGCTGCTGATCGTGCTGTTCGTGGCCATGATCAGCAGCACGGTGGTGTCCGTGGCGCTGCCGAAGATCATCGGCTCGCTCGACGGCACACAGTCGCAGTACACCTGGGTCGTCACCGCGACCCTGCTGGCCTCCACGGCCTCCACCCCGATCTGGGGCAAGCTTGCCGACCTGTTCAGCAAGAAGCTGCTGCTGCAGATATCCATCGGCATCTTCGTGATCGCGTCGATCGCCTGCGGATTCGCCCAGTCCACCGGGCAGTTGATCGCCTTCCGCGCCGTTCAGGGCCTCGGCATGGGTGCTCTCCAGGTGCTCGTCCAGGTCATCATTGCCGCGATGATCAGCCCCAAGGAGCGCGGCCGGTACAACGGTTACCTGGGTGGGGTCATGGCCGTCGCCACCGTCGGCGGACCGCTGCTGGGCGGCTTCATCACCGACACCTCGTGGCTCGGCTGGCGCTGGTGCTTCTTCATCGCCGTACCGTTCACGCTGATCGCCTTCGTGCTGCTCACCCGCACCCTGCACCTCGACGAGGTCCGCCGGCCCGAGACGAAGGTCGACTACCTGGGCGCCACCCTGATCGCCGCCGGCGTCAGCCTGCTGCTGCTCTGGGTCACGTTCGTCGACAACAACTTCGCCTGGCTGTCCTGGCAGACCCTCGTCATGGTCGGCGCCAGCGCCCTGATCCTGATCGCGGCCGTCATGGTCGAGAACCGGGTCCAGGAACCGGTCGTCCCGCTCCACGTCGTCCGCCGCCGCGACCCCGCACTCGCCATCGTCGCGAGCCTCGCGGTCGGCATGGCGATGTTCGGCGGCGCGGTCTTCCTCGGCCAGTACTTCCAGATCGGCCGCGGCTACTCACCGACCGAGGCCGGACTCCTCACCATCCCGCTGATGTTCGGCGTGCTGGTCTCCTCCACCGTCGCCGGACGCCTGGTCTCCAAGACCGGCAAGGTGAAGCCGTACATCGTCACCGGCGTGGTCATCCTCACCCTGGGCTTCCTGGGACTGTCCACCATCGACCACGAGACCTCGCTGGTCCTCGTCTCGATCGGCATGCTCGCCGTCGGCGTGGGTGTCGGCATGTCGATGCAGAACCTGGTCCTGGTCCTCCAGAACACCGTCCCGCTCGGCGAACTCGGCGCGGCCAGCGGTGCGATCACCTTCTTCCGCTCGCTCGGCGGCACGATCGGTGTCTCGGTGCTGGGGGCGGTGCTCGCCAACCAGGTAGCGACGAAGATCACCCAGGGGCTGACGAAGCTCGGCATCGACCCGGCGGCCTCCTCCTCGGGCGGCTCCACCCTGAACATCGACGCGATGCCGCCGCAGATCCAGGAAGTGGTGCGCGCCGCGTACGGCGACGCGACCGGCACCATCTTCCTGATCTCGGCCGCCATCGCGGTGATCGGAGTGGTCGCCGCCCTGTTCCTGACGCCGACGAAGCTGCGCGACAGCGTGGACCTTTAGCAGGCACCATGCTCGTGACCGTGCCCCGCGCCCGACGGCGCGGGGCACGGTCATGTACGGGCCCACCGGCCCGGCGGAGGCGGTCACCCGTGGCAGCGGACTTCCGGAGGGCAGGGCCGGTGGTGGACGCGTATGGCGCTCGAAAAGCCTCGCGTCCCCAGGAACTCTCGGGCACAATCGGCGGACAGCCCAGGGCCGGTGCGGAGGGGGAGCGTCATGGCAGGGGTATGGGTGCTGTTCGGTGTGTTGCTGGCGTTGGTCGTCACGCTCATCGTGAGGCTCCAACTGAGGTGGCGACGCGGCACCGAGAACTTCGACGGCCAGGAGATCGAGCGGCAGGCCCGTGAAGCGATCCGGCACACCCGCGCGCACAACACCTCGGCGGCGGTCCACAGCCGGTTCCTCGACGGCGGTAACGGGCGCCGTAGGTGACGCCCCGACGACAAGGCGGGGACGCCGGCGATTCCGTCCGGGAAGCCTGCTGCCCACCGAGCTGACCGGGATGGCCCTCTGGTTGCTTCTGCCTGGCTTGCGAGGATGCACGGCTCAGCACCGGCATGACGTTCGTGAGTCCGCTCCGCGTCCGGCACGCCCCTGGCCAAGAAGACCCCGGCGGGGAGATCCGGCCACGTTCTTGAACGGGCATACGCATGCCTCCCCCTCGATCAGATCAAGGAACACCAGGCCCAGCGAGGTTGAACGCCAAGCTCAGGCACAGATCCAGTAGGACCGATCGAGTGCCGCATGCGCCCTTGGGTCGGTCATTGAGACTCCGCCGACCTCGGGTCCAGGGGCGCAGATCTCCATCAGACCCGAATGGATACACGGAGCGGCACCGACACAGATGAGAAAGAATGCACCAATATATTCAGGGATGTCGGAATTGAACGGAGTGGCCGATGGGACGTCCCTGGCTGCACGTGGTGGCACAGGTGGTCCCCGTTCCGCTCGGGTTGCTGCTCAGTGGTGCCCTGGTCTGGAGTGCCACCAACGCTGACTGGAGCGGGACCAGCAGCAACAGCGGCAACACGTGGGAGTCCGGCTCGCTGGGGCTGGCCAACGACAGCAAGGTTCCCATGTTCCGCATCGACGACATGAGGCCCGGCGACACAGGCTCCAACTGCATCAGGATCGAGTCGAACGCTGACTTCCCCACCGCGCTCAAGCTGTACAGCAACTCACCGAACTGGCCAAGCAACTTCCAATCCTTCATCGACCTCAAAATCGAGGTAGGCAGTGGCGGCACCTTCGGCGACTGCAAAGGCTTCACGCGGCACAAGACTGCGTTCGACGGCACCCTGGACCAGTTCGTCGCCCTGTACACCGACTTCCGCACCGGCTTGGGTCCCTGGCCCCTGCCAGGGAAGCCACCCAACGCGCTGAGCTTCCGCTTCGCGTGGAGGTTCAGCCAGAGCGCACCCAACAGCTCACAAAGCGTGGACACTGATGAGCTGACCTTCACCTGGGAAGCGCGGGAAAACAAGTGACTCTCCCCAGTGACCCAGCCGCCAGCGAGCTCTGCCAACCCATGGCCAAGGGTGCCCCGCACCCGATCCGCGTCATCACCTCGGTCACCGCACGCACCGTGCTCGGCTCAATGGTCGGGCTGCTGTTGTGGGCGCATTTGCCAGTGGTGGCACTGGGCTGGACAGCGGGCGTGGTGCAGTCCGGCTCCATGCGTCCCGCCCTCATGCCGGGTGACGTCGTCCTCTACCAGCCATCGCCGCGCAACCGCACACCGGCGGTAGGGCAAATCGTGCTGGCCCAGGACCCCACCCGACCGGGCCATCTGCTCACCCATCGGGTCTACCAGGTACTCCCCAACAACGACCTGATCACCAAAGGCGACGACAACTCCACACCGGACTCCACCCCGATTCGGTCCACGGCGCTCCAAGGCGTAGCACGGTTGCGTGTGCCCTGGATCGGGTTGCCGGTTCAGCTCTGGCGCGCCAAGCAGCCCGTGCCCGAGGCGATTCTGCTGCTTGGACTTTCCGCTTTGCTTGCGCTTGCCGCTGTGCCACTGCACAGGCGCAACCGACACCATTCGATGGTCGCACGGATGAGCCGGCGCATGGCCCGGCAACGGGCTACCAAGCACGACTGAAGGCCCCGACGGCACCAGCAGGAGCCACCCACACCCGGGCAGCCGCCTCTCGTTCCTCCATCCTTCGTTCCTGTCGAGCCGTCAGCCGGCACGGCAGGGGCCGAGATCCCCGACAGAGTCGAGCTGAGTGCTGTCCAGGGGCAGGGGCACGGTGAAGTCGCCGTGGAAGGTGATCGGTTGGAGGACGGTGTCGTCGGTCTTGCCAGTGGTGGCGGCGAGGCTTTCGAGGTTCCGGGCGAGTGCTCCGGGATGTCGGCCTCGGTGATCCAGCGGGGGTTGTCGCTGTCGTAGTCGGTTGGTCAGCTGCACTGTGCGGCGCTGATGGCGCTCCAGCAGTCCGGGAATCCGCTCGCGGAAGGTCTGCCGCCGACAGCCCGCGTGTGACGCCCCGTCGGAAAGGCGGGGACACCGAGGTGCGCGTCGGGTAGTGTGACCGTCCCCAGCGAGGGGACCGACCAAGGAGGTGAGACCCATTACCGCTGTATCAGGCTGGGTGCTCATCCCGAACCACCGCGTGGTCGGCCCGACATAGTCGGCCGCGGAGCACCCATCGGCATCCCCGAAAGGCTCCGCTCCATGCCGGTATCCGCTTCACCGTTCGTCGTTTCCTCCATTGTCACCACACTCCGTGCCGCCGGCTGCGTATTCGCTGAGGACGAGGCGGAGTTGATCCTCTCGGCCGCCGCCGACCACACCGACCTCGCGCGCATGGTCGAACGGCGGGCGAGTGGGCTCCCCCTCGAACACGTCCTGGGCTGGGCCGAGTTCGGCGGTCTGCGGATCGCCGTGGACCCCGGTGTCTTCGTACCCCGCCGCCGCACCGAGTTCCTGGTCCGCCAGGCCGCCGCCCTCGCCGGGCACGGTGCGGTCGTCGTCGACCTCTGCTGCGGCTCGGGCGCGCTCGGCGCCGCGCTCGCCGCCGGGCTGGACCGGATCGAACTGCACGCCGCCGACGTCGACCCGGCGGCCGTACGGTGCGCCCGCCGCAACGTCGGGGAGACGGGCCTGGTCCACCAGGGGGACCTCTTCGAACCGCTCCCCGTGGACCTTTGCGGCCGGGTGGAGATCCTGCTCGCCAATGTGCCGTACGTACCGACCCAGGAGGTGGAACTGCTCCCCGCGGAGGCCCGCATCCACGAGCCGCGCGTCGCGCTCGACGGGGGCAGGGACGGCCTCGACGTCCTGCGACGGGTCTGTGCCCGGGCCCCGCGATGGCTGGCACCCGGGGGGCATCTGCTGGTCGAGACGAGCGAACGGCAGGCGGCACGGGCCGAGGAGACCGTCGCCCGCAGCGGCCTGATCCCCCGCGTCGTCACCTCCGACGAACTGTGCGCGACCGTCGTCGTGGCGACCCGGCCGGGCCCGGCCGGGTCGGTGGCCCGGAGAACCGGTCCGGCGGATCCGATCGGTTGACCGCCATCGTGCCGGCGGTGGGAGTGCCCGTGCCGAAGCCGGACCGCGGGGCCCGTGACCAGGCACCGCGCACGGTCCGCCCCACCCCGATGAGCGACGTGCGGGCGTCCTTTTCACCGGTGCGGGGCTAGGCTCAGAACGCTGGAAGCGTGTGGGGTCGGTGAACGGGAGAACGCGGAATGACGACGGCGCCGGGACGCAGGAGCAGTACGTTCACCCGACTGCTGCGGCACGGTTTCACCGACCCCTCCGCCGCCGAGCGGCTCCTCGATCTGCCCGAGCTGTCCTCCGTACGCTCCGACCCGGTACTCCTCGACGCCCTCGGGGCCTGCGCCGACCCCGATCTGGCACTCCGCAGCGTCGTGCGGCTGGTGGAGGCGGAGGAGCCGGACGAGCGGCGCACCTTCCTGGACACCCTCGTCACCGCCAAACCGCTGCGGGACCGGCTGCTCGGGGTGCTCGGGGCGTCCGAGGCGCTCGGCGACCACCTTGCCCGCCACCCCCGCGACTGGCATGCGCTCGTCACCTACGAGGCTGCCGACCTGCACCCCGGCGTGGCCGAGTTCGAGCAGGACCTCGCCGGGGCCGACGACCCCGACTCGCTCCGCGTCGCCTACCGGCGCTGCCTGCTGGCGATAGCGGCCCGCGACGTCTGCGGTACGACGGACGTCGCCGAGGCCGCCGCCGAACTGGCCGATCTGGCCACGGCGACCCTGCGCGCGGCGCTCGCCATCGCGCGTACGGCCGCGCCCGAGGACGCCGCCCAGTGCCGACTCGCGGTCATCGCGATGGGCAAGTGCGGTGGGCACGAGCTGAACTACGTCTCCGACGTCGACGTCATCTTCGTCGCGGAGCCCGTCGACGGCCACGAGGAGGGCCCCGCCCTGCAGGCCGCCACCCGGCTGGCCGCGCACATGATGCGCATCTGCTCCGCCAACACGGTGGAGGGCACCATCTGGCCGGTCGACGCCAACCTCCGCCCCGAGGGCCGCAACGGCCCCCTCGTACGGACCCTGTCCTCACACCTCGCGTACTACCAGCGCTGGGCCAAGACCTGGGAGTTCCAGGCGCTCCTCAAGGCCCGGCCGGTGGCCGGTGATCCCGAGCTGGGTGCGGAGTACGTCGAGGCCGTCTCACCGCTCGTGTGGCAGGCCGCGGAGCGCGAGAACTTCGTCCCCGACGTACAGAAGATGCGCCGCCGGGTCGTCGACAACATCCCCGCCGACCGGGTCGACCGCGAGATCAAGCTCGGACCGGGAGGACTGCGGGACGTCGAGTTCGCCGTCCAGCTGCTCCAGCTGGTGCACGGCCGCAGTGACGCCACCCTGCGCAGCGGCACCACGCTGGAGGCCCTGCGGGCGCTCGCCGCGGGCGGCTACGTGGGGCGGGTGGACGCCACGCAGCTGGACGAGGCGTACCGCTTCCTGCGCGCCCTGGAGCACCGCATCCAGCTCTACCGGCTGCGCCGCACCCATCTGGTTCCGGAGGACGAGGCGGATCTGCGGCGGCTCGGGCGGTCCCTCGGGATGCGTACGGATCCGATCACCGAGCTGAACCAGGCGTGGAAGCGGCATTCCTCCGTGGTGCGGCGGCTGCACGAGAAGCTCTTCTACCGGCCGCTGCTCGACGCCGTCGCCCAGCTCGCCCCCGCCGAGTCCAGGCTCAGCCCGAAAGCGGCCGCGCACCGGCTCGAAGCCCTCGGCTACGCCGACCCGGCAGCCGCGCTGCGGCACCTGGAAGCACTGTCGTCCGGGGTGTCCCGCAAGGCCGCCATCCAGCGCACCCTGCTCCCCGTGCTGCTCGGCTGGTTCGCGGACTCGGCCGATCCGGACGCCGGGCTGCTCGGCTTCCGCAAGGTGTCCGACGCACTCGGCAAGACCCCCTGGTACCTGCGGCTGCTGCGGGACGAGGGCGCGGCGGCGGAGAACCTCGCCCGGGTGCTCTCGGCCGGCCGGCTCGCCCCCGACCTGCTGCTGCGGGCGCCCGAGGCGGTGGCGATCCTCGGCGATCCGCAGGGGCTGCGGCCGCGCACCCGGGAGCACCTGGAACAGGAGGTGCTTGCCGCGGTGGGGCGTGCGGAAGGGGCCGAGTCCGCCGTCGCCGTGGTCCGCGGGGTGCGGCGGCGCGAGCTGTTCCGGACCACGGCCGCGGACCTCATCCACTCGTACGGCACGGAGGAGCGCCCCGCCGAGGGGGACCCCGGGGCCCTGGTCGACCGGGTCGGCAACGCGGTCACCGACCTGAACGCCGTCACGATCGCGGGCGCCCTGCGCGCCGTCGTGCGCGAGCAGTGGGGGGACACCCTGCCCACCAGGTTCGCGGTCATCGGCATGGGCCGTTTCGGCGGGCACGAGCTGGGATACGGCTCCGACGCCGATGTGCTGTTCGTCCACGCGCCACGCGAGGGCGTCGACGACGGGGAGGCGGCCCGGGCCGCGAACCAGGTGGTCTCCGAGATGCGGAGACTGCTGCAACTTCCCAGCGCCGACCCGCCGTTGATCATCGACGCCGATCTGCGGCCGGAGGGCAAGAGCGGGCCCCTGGTGCGCACCCTGCGGTCGTACGAGGCCTACTACCGGCGCTGGTCGCTGGTCTGGGAGAGCCAGGCGCTGCTGCGCGCCGAGCCGATGGCCGGGGACGGGGAGCTCGGCCGTGCGTTCATCGAGCTGATCGATCCGCTGCGCTACCCGATGGAGGGACTGGGCGAGGAGGCGGTCCGCGAGATCCGCCGTCTGAAGGCCCGGATGGAGGCCGAGCGGCTCCCGCGCGGCGCGGACCCGGCGCTCCACACCAAGCTGGGGCGCGGTGGGCTGAGCGATGTCGAGTGGACGGTCCAGCTGATGCAGATGCAGCACGGCTGGGTGGAGCCGGGGCTGCGGACGACCCGCACCCGTGAGGCGTTGGCCGCGGCCTGTGCGGCGGAGCTGATCCCGGCGGAGGACGCGCAGACGCTCGACGAGGCGTGGGTGCTGGCCACCCGGGTCCGCAACGCGGTGATGCTGGTCCGGGGGCGGCCGGGCGACACGTTCCCGTCGGGGCCGCGGGAACTCACCGCGGTGGGTCGGTACTTGGGGTACGAGCCGGGTCACGTCGGGGACATGCTGGACGACTACCGACGGATCACGCGTCGGGCACGGGCGGTGATGGAGGAGCGGTTCTACGGGGCGTGAGCGGACGCTGCCCGGAGTGTGCGGGGGCGTGGTGGACCGGGCGGCGGGGGCCGCCCGGTCTCAGCGCCGGCCCGCCGTGTCCGCCGCCGGGCGCCGCGCCCGGAGCGGCGCACCGAGGGGCTGGTCGGCCTGCCGTGACCGTTCCCCTGGTGGCTGCACCCGCCTCGGGAGCTGGTGCGTCAGCGCTCCGTACCAGGCGTAGGACACCACGTAACCGAAGGCCAGACAGACCATGCCGCCCAGTGCGTCCAGCCAGAAGTGGTTGGCGGTCGACACGATCACGAGCAGGGTGACCGCCGGGTAGAGCAGGCCCAGGATGCGTGCCCAGGGGGCGGACACCAACGCGAAGATGGTCAGACCGCACCAGAGCGACCAGCCGATGTGCATCGAGGGCATCGCCGCGTACTGGTTCGACATGTTCTTGAAGTTGCCGGAGGCCATCGAACCCCAGGTCTGATGGACCAGCACGGTGTCGATGAAGTGACCACCGTTCATCAGGCGTGGTGGTGCCAGCGGAAACAGGTAGTAACCGAGCAGTGCCACGGCCGTGGTCGCGAACAGGGTGAGCCGGGCCGCCGCGTAGCGGCCGGGGTGACGGTGGAACAGCCATACCAGCACACAGACGGTGACGACGAAGTGCAGGGTCGCGTAGTAGTAGTTCATCGAGACGATCAGCCATGTCACGGAGTTCACGGCATGGTTGACCGTCTGTTCCACGGCGATGCCCAGGGACTTCTCGACCGACCAGATCCGGTCGGCGTTCCGCAGTGCCTCGGCCTTCTGCTCGGGTACGGCGTTGCGCACCAGCGAGTACACCCAGTAACTGGCCGCGATCAGCAGGACTTCGAACCAGATACGGGGACGGCGGGGGGATCGCAGGGAACGCGGTCCTGCCGGGCCGTCGCTCTGCCGCCCGGCGCTCTGCCGCGCGTCCGCCTCGGGGGCCGCCTCGTCCACGATGGGTGACGCGGTGGCCTCCAGTCGGCCTTCCTGTGACTTCACGCTCAATTCACCCATAGGCACAGAGTCTGCCAGAAATGTTCCTCCCGCCGATCATCCTCCGATCGGGTTGGGACCGCACATCCGATCGCCGGGACTGCGTCACCGCGCCGTGGTCACCGTGCCGTGTCCGGGAAGAGCTGCCGGGCGCGCGAGGGAGTGGTGGACTTCTCCGGTCGCGGTGCTAGGGGCGGGCGTGGGACGCTGGAGAAGCTCCTGGGGCGGAGGCCGGATCCGGCCCCGGGCCCGCTGCCGTGGATCCGCGGACGACGAGTTCGGGCATGAAGACGAACTCGCTGTGCGGGGCGGGTGTGCCGCCGATCTCCTCCAGGAGGGTGCGGACGGCCGCCTGGCCCATGGCCGTGACCGGCTGACGGATCGTGGTGAGCGGCGGATCGGTGAACGCTATGAGCGGTGAGTCGTCGTAACCGACCACCGACAGGTCGCGCGGCACCTCCAGCGACAGCCGACGGGCCGCCCTGATCGCGCCGAGCGCCATCATGTCGCTCGCGCACACCACCGCTGTGCAGCCCCGCTCCATCAGCGCCGACGCCGCGGCCTGCCCGCCCTCCAAGGTGAACAGCGAGTGCTGGATCAGCTCCTCCACCTCGTCCGCGGCGAGGCCCAGCTGCTCCTGCACGGTGGAACGGAAGCCCTCGATCTTGCGCAGGACCGGCACGAACCGCTTGGGTCCCACGGCCAGGCCGATCCGCTGATGGCCCAGCGACACGAGGTGGGTCACGGCGAGCCGCATCGCGGCCCGGTCGTCCGGCGAGATGAACGGCGCCTGGACCTTGGGCGAGAAGCCGTTCACCAGGACGAAGGGAACTCCCTGGGCGCGCAGTTGCTCATAGCGCTGCATGTCGGCCGAGGTGTCCGCGTGCAGTCCGGAGACGAAGATGATGCCCGAGACGCCGCGGTCGACCAGCATCTCGGTCAGCTCGTCCTCGGTGGAGCCGCCGGGGGTCTGGGTTGCCAGCACGGGGGTGTAGCCCTGCCGGGTCAGCGCCTGGCCGATGACCTGGGCGAGCGCCGGAAAGATGGGGTTCTCCAGCTCGGGAGTGATCAGCCCGACCAGACCCGCGCTGCGCCGGCGCAGTCGTACGGGCCGTTCGTAGCCGAGGACGTCGAGTGCGGCGAGAACGGATTCGCGGGTGGCAGCTGCAACACCGGGCTTGCCGTTCAGTACGCGGCTGACCGTCGCTTCGCTGACCCCCGCCTGAGTTGCGATATCGGCAAGCCGTGCGGTCATGGAAATGGACTGTACCGGGCGTGTGTCGGATTGCCCACCATCCACAGGCTCCGGACGGCAGTCACCGAGGAGGGGCCGGGAGGGTGTCGCGGCAACGTCTTGCAAGGTCTTGCGGGCCGGGACTGCGGACTGCGGTCATATCGTCGCACTGCGGTATCGCGGGCTCCTCCCGGCCTCTGTCAGAGGTGGACGGCTTGCGTCAAGAGGCTTGACGGCAACCGTGAGGACACGCGAATGTAACGATCGTCGGCGCTTGCAGAAATCTTCCGCAAGGTCTTTCGGCGGTCTTTCATCCTTGTTACGGTCACGTCGACCCGGCGCCGCGACGGAGCGGTACGGCAGTTGAAGGAGTTCAGATGCGACGTGGCATAACGGCCACCGCCCTGGTTGCGGCCTTGGCGTTCGCGGCGACCGCCTGTGGCGGCGACAGCGATTCCGAAGGCACGAGCAAGAGCTCGGGCGAGCTCTCCGGCACCGTGACGTGGTGGGACACCTCCACGGCGGGCAGTGAGGACAAGGTCTTCAAGAAGATCGCCGAAGGCTTCACCAAGGAGCACCCGAAGGTCCACGTCAAGTACGTCAACGTGCCCTTCGGTGACGCCCAGAACAAGTTCAAGAACGCGGCCCAGGCCGGTTCCGGCGCCCCGGACGTCATCCGCTCCGAGGTCGCCTGGACCCCCGAGTTCGCGGACCTCGGCTACCTGGCCCCGCTCGACGGAACCGCCGCGCTGCAGAAGCCCGAGGACTTCCTGAAGCAGGCCGCGGCCTCCACGAAGTACAACGGCAAGACCTACGCGGTGCCGCAGGTCATCGACTCCATGGGCATCTTCTACAACAAGAAGATCTTCAAGGAGGCCGGCGTCGAGGTCCCCACGACGATCGACGAGCTCAAGACCGTCTCCAAGAAGATCAAGGACAAGACCGGCAAGACCGGGATGTACCTGCGCGGTGACGACGCGTACTGGTTCCTGTCCTTCCTCTACGGTGAGGGCGGCGACATGGTCGACGCCTCCTCCAAGTCCGTCACGATCGACAACGAAGCCGGCGTCAAGGCGATGAAGGTCGTCAAGGACCTCGTCGACTCCGGTGCCGCGAAGACCGACGCCACGGACGGCTGGGACAACATGCAGTCGTCCTTCAAGGACGGCAAGGTCGCCATGATCATCAACGGCCCGTGGGCCGTCGCCGACACCTACGCCGGCGCGGAGTTCAAGGACAAGGCCAACCTGGGTGTCGCCCCGGTCCCGGCCGGCTCCGCCGGTCAGGGCGCCCCGCAGGGCGGCCACAACCTGGCCGTCTACGCGGGCTCGAAGAACCTCGACGCCTCCTACGCGTTCGTCGACTACATGACGTCCGCCACCACGCAGGCCCAGGTCACCAAGGAGCTGAGCCTCCTGCCGACCCGTACGTCCGCCTACGCCAAGCAGGACGTCGTCGACAACGAGATCGTCGGCTTCTTCAAGCCGGTCGTCGAGACCGCCGTCGAGCGTCCCTGGATCCCGGAGACCGGCAGCCTCTTCGCGCCGCTGGTCACCGAGTACACCAAGGTCCTGACCGGCCAGACCACGCCGGAGAAGGGCGTCAAGACGGCCGGCGACTCCTACCGCAAGCTCCTCAAGGGCTGGAAGTAACAGGAAGGCAGGCCGACTGATGGCTGTCCACACCAGCCAGTCGGTGGCGAAGGCCGCGGGCGACGACGTCGCCCGCGGCCGGAGCCGCGGTACTGGCACCTCCCCGTCGCCGGGCAGACTGCGACGGGCTCTGTCGACCCACTGGTACGCCTGGACCATGGTCGCCCCGGTCGTCATCGTGATCGGCGTGATCATCGGCTATCCGCTGGTGCGCGGCATCTACCTGTCGATGACCGACGCCAACGAGCGCAATGTCGCCCGGTCCATCGGTGTCAACCACATGCCCGCCACGTACAAATTCGTGGGCCTGGACAACTACGCCGACGCTCTCACCGGCAACCAGTTCCTCGGCACACTCGGGTGGACCCTGGTGTGGACGGTCTCCTGCGTGGCCATCACCTTCTGCCTCGGCCTGGCGCTCGCCAACATCCTCAACCGCAGGATCGTCGGACGCTCGGCCTACCGGATGGCGCTCATCCTGCCCTGGGCCATTCCCGGCTTCGTCTCCGTCTTCGCCTGGCGTTTCCTCTACAACGAGGACCGCGGGCTGCTCAACAAGGTCCTCTCCGGTGCCGGATTCGACGCCATACCGTGGCTGAACGACCCCACCTGGGCGAAGTTCTCCGTCATCGCCGTCAACGTCTGGCTCGGCGTGCCGTTCATGATGGTCGCCCTGCTCGGCGGACTGCAGTCGATCCCCACCGAGCACTACGAGGCCGCGGAGATGGACGGGGCCACCGCCTGGCAGCGGTTCCGTCACATCACGCTGCCCGGACTGCGGCCGGTCTCCACCACCGTGATCCTGCTCTCCACCATCTGGACCTTCAACATGTTCCCGGTGATCTTCCTGCTGACCCGCGGCGGACCCGGTGAATCCACCCAGATCCTGGTCACCCAGGCGTACAAGTTCTCCTTCGAGATCAGCCCGCGCGACTTCGCCCAGTCCTCCACCTGGGGCGTACTGATCCTCGTACTCCTGATGATCTTCGCCGCCGTCTACCGGCGGGTCCTGCGCACCCAGGGAGACGACTGGTGACCACCACCGCCCCCGCCACCTCCGCCCCGGCGATGTCCGGACGGCACTCCGCGCGCAAGTCCAGGCCGCGCGGCACGCGTTCGCCGATCGCGTCCGTCGGACTGCACCTCACGCTCATCGTCGCGTCCGTGATCGCCGTCTTCCCCGTGCTGTGGGTCCTGCTCACCTCGCTGAAGCCCGCCGCGTACGCGACCACCACGGACTTCTTCAAAGAGACCACGTTCGAGAACTACACGAACCTGATCCAGGACACGAAGTTCCTGACCTGGTTCGGCAACTCCCTGATCGTCGCGGGGCTCACCACGCTCCTCGGCGTCATCATCTCCGCCTCCACCGGATACGCCGTCAGCCGCTTCCGCTTCCCCGGCAAGCGCGGACTGATGTGGACGCTGCTGATCACCCAGATGTTCCCGGTCGCCGTCCTCATCGTGCCGATCTACAACATCATGGCCGGCATGGGGCTGCTGAATCAGCCGGCCGGCCTCGTCATCACCTACCTCACCATCTCGGTGCCGTTCTGCGCCTGGATGATGAAGGGCTTCTTCGACACCATCCCGCGCGAGATCGACGAGTCCGGGCAGGTCGACGGCCTCACCCCGTTCGGCACCTTCTGGCGCCTCGTCCTGCCGCTCGCCAAGCCCGGCCTGGCGGTGACCGCGTTCTACTCCTTCATCACCGCGTGGGGCGAAGTGGCCTACGCCTCCGCCTTCATGGTCGGCGAGGAGAACCTCACCCTCGCGGGCGGCCTCCAGCTCTTCGTCAACCAGTACGGAGCCCAGTGGGGGCCGATGACCGCCGCGTCCGTGCTGATCGCGATACCCGCGGCCCTGGTCTTCCTCTTCGCCCAGCGCCACCTGGTCACCGGCATGTCCGCCGGAGCCGTCAAGGGCTGACGCACCCCGCCCCGCACGCCCCGCACGCACCACGTCACGGCGTCGCCGGCACCTCGGGGAAGCACCTTCCCCCACCGACCACGCCCCCCGGCACGGGCCGACCCCGTGCCGGGGCAACCGCCGGAAGCCTCACCCGGTCCCGGCGACGCCCCCCACCCAGACACCCCAGGGATGACATGACCCAGCACCTCGCTGCCCCCTCCACCGGCACGTCCGCCGACGCTCCGGCCCACCAGACCGGCTGGTGGCAGGACGCGGTGATCTACCAGGTCTATCCGCGGAGCTTCGCCGACGGCAACGGTGACGGCATGGGCGACCTCGCAGGCGTACGCGGCAGACTCCCGTATCTCAAGGAACTCGGTGTGGACGCGGTCTGGCTCAGCCCGTTCTACGCCTCCCCGCAGGCCGACGCGGGGTACGACGTCTCCGACTACCGGGCCATCGACCCGATGTTCGGCACCCTGCTGGACGCCGACGCGCTGATCCGGGACGCGCACGACCTGGGCCTGCGGATCATCGTGGACCTCGTGCCCAACCACTCGTCCGACCAGCACAAGTGGTTCAAGGGTGCCCTCGCCGAGGGCCCCGGCTCCGTGCTGCGCGACCGCTACCACTTCCGCCCCGGCAAGGGGGAGCACGGCGAACTCCCGCCCAACGACTGGGAGTCCATCTTCGGCGGCCCCGCCTGGACCCGGACCACCGACCCGGACGGCACCCCGGGCGACTGGTACCTCCACCTCTTCGCACCCGAGCAGCCCGACTTCAACTGGGAACACCCCGCCGTCGCCGACGAGTTCCGCTCGATCCTGCGCTTCTGGCTCGACATGGGGGTCGACGGCTTCCGGGTCGACGTCGCCCACGGCCTCGTCAAGGCCGCGGGTCTGCCCGACCTCGGCAGTCACGACCAGCTCAAGCTGCTCGGCAACGATGTCATGCCGTTCTTCGACCAGGACGGGGTCCACGAGATCTACCGCTCCTGGCGCACCATCCTCGAGGAGTACCCCGAGAAGACCGGGCCCGAAGGGCGCGGGTGGGCGACGGGCGGGCGGATCCTGGTCGCCGAGGCCTGGACCCCGACCGTCGAGCGCACCGCCAACTACGTGCGCCCCGACGAGATGCACCAGGCGTTCAACTTCCAGTACCTGTCCACCGACTGGGACGCCGCGGAGCTCCGCAAGGTCATCGACACCTCGCTCGACGCGATGCGCCCGGTCGGCGCCCCCACCACCTGGGTGCTCTCCAACCACGACGTGACCCGGCACGCCACCCGGTTCGCCAACCCGCCCGGCCTCGGCACCCAGATCCGCACCCCCGGCGACCGCGAGCTCGGCCTGCGCCGGGCCCGCGCCGCCACCCTGCTGATGCTGGCGCTGCCCGGCTCCGCGTACGTCTACCAGGGCGAGGAACTCGGCCTGCCCGATGTCACCGACCTGCCGGACGAGGCCCGCCAGGACCCGTCGTTCTTCCGCGCGGAAGGCCAGGACGGCTTCCGTGACGGCTGCCGGGTGCCGATCCCGTGGACCCGCGACGGCAGCAGCTACGGCTTCGGCAGCGGCGGCAGCTGGCTGCCCCAGCCCGACAGCTGGGGCGCGCTGAGCGTCGAGGCGCAGACCGGTGACGCCGACTCGACCCTGGAGCTGTACCGGGCCGCGATCGCCGCCCGCCGGGCGCACCCGGGGCTCGGTGCCGGCACCACGGTGGAGTGGCTCCAGGCCTCCGAGGGGCTGCTGGTCTTCGCCCGCCCCGGCTTCGTCTGCACCGTCAACACGACGTCCGGGCCGGTCCGCATCCCCGTCCGCGGCACCGTCCTGCTGTCCAGCACCCCGGTCGCCACCGACGGCGCCGAGATCGAGCTGCCCGCGGACACCACGGTGTGGTGGACGGTGTGACCGTCCCTTGGCCCAGGGTCTCTCTTCCGGACGAGCCCGGAAAGATCCGAAAGGGAGGCCCCGGGGCCGGTGGTGCGCCGAGGCTCTCGGACATCGCCGGCCAGGCGGCGGTCAGCGAGGCGACCGTCAGCCGGGTGCTCAACGGGAAGCCGGGCGTCGCGGAGACCACGCGTCAGCGGGTGCTCGCCGCGCTGGACATCCTCGGCTACGAACGCCCCGTACGGCTGCACCGGCGCAGCGCCGGGCTGATCGGACTGGTGACGCCCGAGCTCACCAACCCGATCTTCCCGGCGTTCGCGCAGTCCGTCGAACAGGTCCTGGCCGGGCACGGCTACACCCCGGTGCTCTGCACCCAGCTGCCGGGCGGAGCCACCGAGGACGAACTCGTCGAGCAGCTCGTCGAACGGGGTGTCGGCGGGATCGTCTTCCTGTCCGGGCTGCACGCCGACATGTCGGCCGACCCGGCCCGCTACGCCGCGCTCACCGAGCGCGGCGTGCCGTTCGTCCTGATCAACGGCTACAACGACCGGATCAGTGCCCCGTTCGTCTCGCCCGACGACGCCGCCGCCGTACGGATGGCCGTCGGGCACCTCGCCGACCTCGGCCACCGCCGGGTCGGCCTGGCGATCGGACCGCAGCGCTATGTGCCCTCCCGTCGCAAGCGGGAGGGATTCGTGGAAGCCGCCGTGACCCTGCTGGGCCTGAGCCGCGAGGAGGCCGGACAGCTGGTCTGTTCCACCCTGTTCAGCGTCGAGGGCGGCCAGGTGGCGGCCGGCGCACTGCTGGATCAGGGGTGCACGGGCATCGTCTGCGGCAGCGACCTGATGGCGTTGGGTGTGGTGCGTGCGGCCCGGGAGCGCGGGCTCGACGTGCCGCGCGAGGTGTCGGTGGTGGGCTTCGACGACTCCCAGCTGATCGCCTTCACCGATCCGCCGCTGACGACGGTGCGTCAGCCCGTGCAGGCGATGGCGGCGGCCGCGGTGAGCGCCCTGCTGGAGGAGATCGCCGGCAGCCCGGTGCAGCGCACCGAGTACGTCTTCCAGCCGGAGTTGGTGGTACGGGGGTCCACCGCTTCGGTCGGAAGGCTCTGACCGGACGCGCGGGCGTCCGGGCGTGCAGAGAGGCACCGGGAGTCGGCCCTGACGGGCCGGCGGGGAGTGGGTGACCCCCGGTGCCTCTTGTTTGTGACCGGTCCGACCGGCCGGGCGCGTGGGGTCCGGGAGTACCGGAACCCCCGGCCGGCCGGACCGGAGTCCAGAGAAACGTAACAGGGCTGCAATGTCTTGCGTAAGTCCTTGCAGGAAGAAAACTGCTGGGTTTCGCGGATGTGAGCGGGTGATGTCCAAAGGGTTGACCGCGAACGGTCAGCGCCGTACGGTCTCGGCGCGGCAAGGTTTGCATTCTTGCTGCAAGAAGCTTCAGGAGCCTTGAGGGCAGGGCGCGTTGCCACGTGAGGCTGAACCGTCACCCGCATTTCCCCCACAGCAGGAGGAAACATGGCCCGCAGACCCTTGTCTGCCGTGCTCGCTCTGATAGCAGGCGCCGCCGCCCTCGTGACCCCCGCCACCACCGCTCAGGCGTCCACGCCGGGCGAGAAGGACGTCACCGCCGTTCTCTTCGAGTGGAAGTTCGACTCCGTGGCCAAGGCGTGCACGGACACCCTCGGCCCGGCCGGTTACGGCTACGTCCAGGTATCGCCGCCCCAGGAGCACATCCAGGGCAGCCAGTGGTGGACCTCGTACCAGCCGGTCAGCTACAAGATCGCCGGACGGCTCGGCGACCGCACCTCCTTCGCCAACATGGTCAGCACCTGCCACAGCGCAGGGGTCAAGGTCGTCGCCGACTCCGTCATCAACCACATGACGTCGGGATCGGGCACCGGCACCGGGGGCACCTCGTACACCAAGTACAACTACCCCGGCCTGTACTCCTCGTACGACATGGACGACTGCACCTCGACGATCAACAACTACCAGGACCGGGCCAACGTCCAGAACTGCGAACTCGTCGGCCTCGCCGACCTGGACACCGGTGAGGACTACGTCCGGGGCAAGATCGCCGGATACCTCAACGACCTGCTCTCCCTCGGCGTCGACGGCTTCCGCATCGACGCCGCCAAGCACATGCCCGCCGCCGACCTCGCCAACATCAAGTCGCGGCTGACCAACCCCAGCGCCTACTGGAAGCAGGAGGCGATCTACGGGGCCGGTGAGGCCGTCTCGCCCGACGAGTACGCCGGCACCGGGGACGTGCAGGAGTTCCGCTACGCCCGCAGCCTCAAGCAGGTCTTCAACAACGAGAACCTCGCCTATCTGAAGAACTTCGGCGAGGGCTGGGGCTTCATGTCGTCGTCGAAGGCCGCGGTCTTCGTCGACAACCACGACACCGAGCGCGGCGGCGACACCCTGAGCTACAAGGACGGCGCCAACTACACCCTCGCCAACGTCTTCATGCTGGCCTGGCCCTACGGATCGCCCGACGTCCACTCCGGCTACGAGTGGACCGACCGGGACGCCGGCCCGCCCAACAGCGGCACGGTGAACGCCTGTTACAGCGACGGCTGGAAGTGCCAGCACGCCTGGCGCGAGATCTCCTCCATGGTCGGCTTCCGCAACACCGCCCGCGGCGAGGCCGTCACGAACTGGTGGGACAACGGCGGCGACCAGATCGCCTTCGGCCGCGGCGCCAAGGCGTACGTGGCGATCAACCACGAGGGCTCCTCGCTCACCCGCACGTTCCAGACGTCGCTGCCCGCCGGTGACTACTGCGACATCCAGTCCGGCAACGGCGTCACGGTCAACAGCTCCGGCCAGTTCACCGCGACGCTCGGCGCCAACACGGCCCTCGCGCTCCAGGTGAACGCCCGTACCTGCACGGGCGGCGGCACCACCGACCCGGGCACGGACACCGGCACCTCCGGCGCGTCGTTCGGCGTCAACGCCACCACGACCTGGGGCGAGAACATCTACGTCGTCGGCAACCAGTCCGCCCTCGGCAACTGGAACACCGACAGCGCGCTGAAGCTCGACCCGGCGGCCTACCCGGTCTGGAAGCTCGACGTGGCCATGCCCGCGGGCACCGCGTTCGAGTACAAGTACATCCGCAAGGACGAGAGCGGCAACGTCACCTGGGAGAGCGGCGCGAACCGCACCGCGACGGTGCCGTCCTCCGGCAAGGTCACACTGACCAGCGACGTCTGGCGCAGCTGACCCCACCCCGGTCCGCCCCGGACACCCCCGGCCCGGGACATACCGGCGCACCCGCGGTCCACCGGGTGCGCCGGGTCCCGGCCCGGGGCGTATCGGGGCGCTTCCCGCAGGAGACGGACCCGCCCGCGGCGGCGGGCGGGTCCGCGGCGCCCGGAGGGCAACCCCAGCCCCCGCGCGGCCGCCCGGCCGCCCCACCGGTCCCGCCACCCCGAGAGATCCCCACCCGCACACAAGGAGACCTGGCCCGTGTCCCGTTCCACCCTCGTACGGGGAACCGTCGCCGCACTCTGCGCGGCGCTCCTCCCCGTCGTCCCGGCGGCATCCGCGTCCGCCGCGCCGAGACCGCCGGACCCGCCCTCGGACGCCCGGCTGGCGGCCGAGCCCGCCCGCCACGACCTGACGCGTGAGCAGTTCTACTTCGTCATGCCGGACCGGTTCGCCGACGGCGACACCTCCAACAACCGCGGCGGGCTCACCGGATCGCGTCTGGAGACCGGTTACGACCCCACGGACAAGGGCTTCTACCAGGGCGGCGACCTCAAGGGCCTGACCAAGCGGCTCGACTACATCAAGGGGCTCGGCACCACCGCCATCTGGCTCGCCCCGATCTTCAAGAACCAGCCCGTCCAGGGCACCGGCAAGGACGCGTCGGCCGGCTACCACGGCTACTGGATCACCGACTTCACGCAGGTCGACCCGCACTTCGGCACCAACGCCGACCTGTCGGAACTCATCGAGAAGGCCCACCGCAAGGGCATGAAGGTCTTCTTCGACGTCATCACCAACCACACCGCGGACACCGTCGACTACGCCGAGAAGACCTACGGCTACCGGCCGAAGGGCGCCTACCCCTACCTGGACGCGAACGGCCGCCCGTTCGACGACAGCAAGGGCCTGGCGAAGGTGGACGCGGACTCGTTCCCGTACACCCCGAAGAACACCGGGAACAAGGTCCCGGCCTGGCTCAACGACCCGACGATGTACCACAACCGCGGCGACTCGACCTATGCCGGCGAGTCCACCACCTACGGCGACTTCTCCGGGCTCGACGATCTGTGGACCGAACGGCCCGAGGTCGTGAGCGGCATGGAGAAGATCTACCAGAAGTGGGTCCGGGACTTCGACATCGACGGCTTCCGGATCGACACCGTCAAACACGTCGACCTGGACTTCTGGACCCAGTGGGCGACCGCCCTGGACACCTACGCGGCGAAGCACGGGCGCGAGGACTTCTTCATGTTCGGCGAGGTCTACTCCGCCGACACCGCGATCACCTCGCCCTATGTCACGCAGGGCCGGCTCGACGCCACGCTCGACTTCCCGTTCCAGGAAGCGGCCAGGCAGTACGCCTCGCAGGGCGCCCCGGCCTCGAAGCTCGCCGCCGTCCTCGGTGACGACTACCGGTACACCACCGACAAGGCCAACGCCTACGAGCAGGTGACCTTCCTCGGCAACCACGACATGGGCCGCATCGGGACGTTCCTCAAGCAGGACAACCCGAAGGCCGACGACGCGGAACTCGTCCAGCGGGCCAAGCTCGCCAACGAGGTGATGTTCCTCAGCCGCGGCAACCCCGTCGTCTACTACGGCGACGAACAGGGCTTCACCGGCGCGGGCGGTGACAAGGACGCCCGCCAGACCATGTTCGCCTCGAAGACCGCCGACTACCTCGACGACGACGAGCTCGGCACCGACCGTACCCATGCGTCCGACGCGTACGACACGGACCACCCCCTCTACCGGAACATCGCCGCGCTCTCCGAGCTGACCAGGAAGAACCCCGCCCTGCGCGACGGCGTCCAGACCGAGCGGTACGCCCAGGGCTCCGTCTACGCGTTCTCCCGCACGGATGCCGAGGAGGGCCGCGAGTACGTCGTCGCCACCAACAACGGCACCGGGCCGAAGACCGTCGAGCTGACCACCGCATCGGCCGGCATGGACTTCCGCACGCTGTACGGCGGTTCGGGCACCACCCGCAGCGGCTCCGACCGGAAGATCACCGTCACCGTGCCGGCCCTGTCCAGCATCGTGCTGCGCGCCGAGAAGCCCATGGCCGCCCCGGCCACCAAGCCCTCGATCACCCTGAAGGCACCCGCCGCCGGCGCCACCGGCACCGTCGAGATCTCCGCGGACGTCGACGGCGGACAGCTGAACCGGGTCGTCTTCGCCGCCCAGACCGGCAACGGCACGTGGGTCACGCTGGGTTCCGCCGACCACGCCCCGTACAAGGTCACCCAGACCGTGGCCGACACCGTCGCTGCCGGAACCACCCTGCGGTACAAGGCGGTTGTCGTCGACCGGGCCGGCCGCACCGCGAGCGCCCTGGCCTCGACCACCGCCGGACAGGCACCCGCCGCCGAGAAGCCCGTCGCCGTCGAACGCGACTACGCCGTCGTCCACTACCAGCGTGCCGACGGCGACTACGACGGCTGGCGGGTCGAGGCGGGCGACACCTCGGCCGCGTTCACCGGACGGGACGCCTACGGGGCCTTCGCCTGGATCAAGCTCGGTGAGGGCGTCTCCTCGCTCCCGTACACCGTCGAGAAGGACGGCACCGCCGACGGACCGCAGCGCACCGTCGACCTCGCGAAGACCGGACAGGTCTGGATCGAGCAGGGCCAGGACGGCCAGGCCGACGAGGCCCCCGACGGCGCCTACCCGCCGCAGGACACCACCAAGGCCGTCCTGCACTACTACCGCGCCGACGGCGACTACGACGGCTGGGGGCTGCACACCTGGACCGGCGCCAAGGAGCCCACCGACTGGGCGAAGCCGCTCCAGCCGGTGAAGAAGGACGCCTCCGGCCTCACCTTCGAGGTACCGCTCACCGACGGGGCCACCTCGCTCAGCTACATCCTGCACAAGGGCGACCAGAAGGACCTGCCGAGCGACCAGTCCCTCGACCTCGCCACCTACGGGCACGAAGTGTGGATGCTCGACGGCACCCCCGGCTACCTGCTGCCGCAGACCGGCGGCGTACCCACGCCCGACCTCACCAAGGCCGAGGCGCAGTGGATCGACTCCGACACCGTCGTGTGGAAGGTGAAGGCCACCGACGCCACCAGCCAGCAGCTCGTCTACGCACCGGGCGGCGGGATCACCGTCGTCGACGGGGCGCTCTCCGACGAGGGACAGTGGCTGCGGCTCTCCCCGGCCAAGCTGAGCGACGCGCAGAAGGAGAAGTACCCGCACCTCAAGGACTACACGGCGTTCACCGTCGACGTCCGGGACCGGGACCGGATCCGCGAGGCCCTGCGCGGCCAGCTGATCGCCACCCAGCGCGCCGCCAACGGGGCCCTGCTCGCCGCCACCGGCGTACAGACCGCGGGTGTGCTCGACGACCTCTACGGGAAGAACGCGGCCGGCGCCTCGCTCGGCCCGGTCTTCGACCACGGCCGTCCCACGCTGTCCGTCTGGGCGCCCACCGCCCGTACCGTCGCCCTCGAACTCGACGGCCGCAGCATCCCGATGCGCCGTGACGACCGCACCGGCGTCTGGTCCGTCACGGGCACGAAGAAGTGGACGGGCAAGCCCTACCGCTATGTGGTGGACGTCTGGGCGCCCACCGCCCAGAAGATGGTCACCAACAAGGTCACCGACCCCTACTCCACCGCCCTGACCACGGACTCCGCACGCAGCCTCGTGGTCGACCTCGACGACCCGGACCTCGCCCCGAAGGGCTGGTCCCGGCTGAGCAAGCCCGCCGCGGTCCCGCTGCGTGACGCCCAGATCCAGGAGCTGCACATCCGCGACTTCTCGATCGCTGACCGCACCTCGAAGCACCCCGGTGAGTACCTCGCCTTCACCGACACCGGCTCCGACGGCATGAAGCACCTCAAGGCACTGGCCGACTCCGGCACCACCTACGTCCATCTGCTGCCCGCCTTCGACATCGGCACCATCCCCGAGCAGAAGTCCGCCCAGCAGAAGCCCGCCTGTGACCTGTCCGTGTACGCCCCCGACTCCGAGGAGCAGCAGGCCTGCGTGGCGAAGGCCGCCGCGCAGGACGGGTTCAACTGGGGCTACGACCCGCTGCACTACACCGTCCCGGAGGGCAGCTACGCCTCCGACCCCGACGGCACCCGGCGCACCGTCGAGTTCCGGCAGATGGTGCAGGGGCTGAACGGCGCCGGTCTGCGGACCGTCATGGACGTCGTCTACAACCACACCGTCGCCTCCGGCCAGGACGACAAGTCCGTGCTCGACCGGATCGTCCCCGGCTACTACCAGCGGCTGCTGGAGGACGGCACCGTCGCCACCTCCACCTGCTGCGCCAACACCGCCCCCGAGAACACCATGATGGGCAAGCTCGTCGTGGACTCGGTCGTCACCTGGGCCAAGGAGTACAAGGTCGACGGCTTCCGCTTCGACCTGATGGGACACCACCCCAAAGCCAACATCCTCGCCGTCCGCAAGGCACTCGACGCCCTGACCGTCGCCAAGGACGGCGTCGACGGAAAGAAGATCGTCCTGTACGGGGAGGGCTGGAACTTCGGTGAGGTCGCCGACGACGCCCGCTTCGTCCAGGCCACCCAGAAGAACATGGCCGGCACCGGCATCGCCACCTTCTCCGACCGGGCCCGCGACGCCGTCCGCGGCGGCAGCCCCTTCGACGAGGACCCGGGCGTGCAGGGCTTCGCCAGCGGCCTCTACACCGACCCCAACACCTCGACCGCCAACGGCACCAAGGCCGAACAGAAGGCCCGGCTGCTCCACTACCAGGACCTGATCAAGGTCGGTCTGACCGGCAACCTCGCCGACTACACCTTCACCGACTCCTCCGGCACCACGGTCAAGGGCTCCGGCGTCGACTACAACGGCGCCCCGGCCGGATACGCCGCGAACCCGGGCGACGCCCTCGCCTACGTGGACGCGCACGACAACGAGTCGCTGTACGACGCACTCGCCTTCAAGCTCCCGGCGGACACGTCCGCCGCGGACCGGGCCCGCATGCAGGTCCTCGCGATGGCGACGGCCGCCCTCTCACAGGGACCCGCGCTCTCCCAGGCAGGCACCGACCTGCTGCGCTCCAAGTCGCTGGACCGCAACTCCTACGACAGCGGCGACTGGTTCAACGCCCTGCACTGGGACTGCCGCGACGGCAACGGCTTCGGCCGCGGGCTGCCCCTGGCCGCCGACAACCGGTCCAAGTGGTCCTACGCCAAGCCGCTGCTGAGCGCGGCCGCGCTCAGCCCCGGCTGCGCCCAGATCAACGGGACCTCCGCCGCCTACCAGGACCTGCTCACCATCCGCTCCACGGAGAAGGACTTCGACCTCTCCACCACCGAGCAGGTGCAGTCCACGCTGTCCTTCCCGCTCTCCGGCAAGGACGAGACACCGGGCGTGATCACCATGCGGCTCGGAAAGCTGGTGGTCGTCCTCAACGCGGCCCCCGGCACCGAGACCCAGACGATCGCCGACCTGGCGGGGAAGGAGTACGCCCTGCATCCCGTCCAGGCCGCGGGCGCGGATTCTATCGTCAAGAAGGCGACCTATGACGGGAGTTCGGGAAGCTTCACCGTTCCGGGGCGCACCGTGGCGGTGTACTCCCTGAACTGACCCGCAGCAGGACTACGGTGAGGACCGGCAGTCGCCGGGGGCGCAACACCGCACCCCCGGCACGCCGCCCCATCAACCGGCCGGTCCCGGTCGGCCCCTTCTTCCGTACGCCAGGCGCTTCCTTCCTCGCCCGGCACGGCACCAGGGGCCGGGCGAGGCCGGTCCACCTGTTTCAGCGACGGTGACCATGGCGAGCAACATCCCCGAGGAGACCACCAGCTTTGTCGGACGGAAGGCGGAGCTTGCCAGGATCGAACACGCCCTTGCCGCACATCGGTTGACCACCCTCACCGGCAGCGGCGGCGTCGGCAAGACCAGGCTCGCGGTCCGCGCCGCCCGGCAGGCCGCCCCCCGGTACCGCGACGGCGCATGGTGGGCGGACCTGTCACCGCTCCACGACGACGGACTGCTCGTCGCGACCGTCTCCGACGCGGTCGGACTCTCCGACCACACCCTGCGCATGCCGGTCGAAGCGCTGTGCGCCTGGCTCGCCGACAAGGAGCTGCTCCTCGTCCTCGACTCCTGCGAACACGTGCGCTCCGCGTGCGCCCATCTGCTCGGCGAGATCCTCACCACCTCACCCGGCCTCATCGTGCTCGCCACCAGCCGGCAACCCCTCGGCACCAGGGGCGAGCAGCGCATCGAGGTGGCTCCGCTGCCCGTCGAGGGCACCGGGGACGCACTGACCCTGTTCCGCGACCGGGCGGCCGCGACGGCCCCGGGGCACGCCCTCGACACGCCGGGCAGCGCCGAGGCCGCCACCGAGATCTGCCGCCGCCTGGACGGCATTCCGCTCGCCATCGAACTCGCGGCAGGAGCCCTCGGCCGGGACACCGTCGAGCAGGTCGCCGCACGGCTCGGCTCCCGGTTCGACGTACCGGCCGACGCCTCGCTCTGGCCACCGCGCCACCGCACCCTGCGCACCGCCATCGGCTGGAGCCACGAGCTGTGCACCCCGCTCGAACGGCTCCTGTGGGCGCGGCTGACGGTGCTGCGCGGCGACTTCGACGTGGCCGCGGCCCGCGCCGTCTGCGCCGAGGGCCCGCTCACCGCGGACGGCGTGACCGAGGCACTGGACGGACTGGTCGCCAAGTCCGTCGTCGGACGGGACGGCACACGCCACCGCATGCTCGACACCATCCGCGCGTACGGACGGATGTGGCTCGCCGAACTCGGTGAGGAGCGGGCCGCCGCCGACCGGCACGCCGCCTGCTTCCTCGGCCTGGCCCGCCACGCCCATGCGGGCTGGACCGGGGACGACCAGATCGCCTGGTACCACCGCATCGCCGATGCGCATGCCGACCTGTGCGCCGCCCTCGACCACCTGCTGGCCCACGACACCGTGGCCGCCCAGGAGATGGCCGGCCGGATCGGCTTCTTCTGGTGCTGCTGCGGCCACCTCCCGCAGACTCGCGCGTACGCCCAGCGCGCCCTGGACGCCGGACCGGCCGAGGGCCCGCACCGCACCCGCACCCTGTGGGTGCTGGGCATCACCGCCATGCTCCAGGGCGACTACCCGGCCGCCCGGCGCCTGGGCCGGGAGTGCTCCAGGTCGGCGACGCGCGACGGGACCGACGAGGGCATCCTCGCCGCCGCCTACCTGCGCGGCCTCACCCATCTGATGACCGGCCACCCCGAGGCGGGCCTGCGCCAGGTCGACCGGGTGCTGCGCACCACCGGCGCCGCCACCCCGCTCGAAGCGGCCTACCGCCTGCGCTGCCGTCTCATCACCGTCTTCGCCCTGACCGCCCTGGGCCGCCTGGACGAGGCGGAGCAGGCGGCCACGGTCCTGCGTGCACGCTGCGAGGCCCAGGACGAATGCTGGACCCGCAGCTATGCCGACTACCAACTCGCCCTGATCGCCCTGCTGCAGGACGACGCCGACGCCTCCGCCGCCCACGCCCGGTCCATGATCGCCGGCAAGCACCGCCTCCGGGACAGCTTCGGCATCGCGCTCGGCCTGGACATCCTGGCCGCGGCGATCGCCGCCCAGGGCGCGGGCGCCCGAGCCGCCCGGGTGTACGGCACCGGACAGGTCTACTGGCGCATGGTCGGCTACCCCCAGCGCGGCACCCCGGAACTCCGCCCGCTGCGCGAGGCCTGCGAACGCCAGGCCCGCGCGGCCGTCGGTGACGCCGCCTACCAGCGCGCCTTCGAGCAGGGCCGGTCGGACGACGCGGAGGTGGGCCTGGCGGCGGCACTCCAGGGCGAGCTGCTCCTTTAGCCGCCTGCCGGTCGTGCAGCCCCGCCACCAAAGAGACGGGGCCCGTCCTGCCGCGAGCCGGCGGTTCGGCCCCCGCTCAGTGCCCGCTCAGCCCCGGTCCAGGTAGGCCAGCACCGCGAGAACGCGGCGGTTGTCGTCCTCGGACGGCGGCAGCCCGAGCTTTCCGAAGATGTTCGACGTGTGCTTGGCCACCGCGCGCTCCGTGATCACCATCTGTGAGGCGATCGCCGCGTTCGAACGGCCCTGTGCCATCAGCTCCATGACCTCCAGCTCGCGCGGGGTCAGTCCACCCATCGGCTCGTCCTGCGAGCGCCGCGACAGCAGCTGTGAGATCACCTGCGGGTCCATCGCGGTGCCGCCCGCGGCGACCCTGCGCACCGCGTCGACGAACTGGTCCGCGTCGAAGACCCGGTCCTTGAGCAGATAGCCGATGCCCCCGTTGCCGTCCGCCAGCAGCTCGCGCGCGTACAACTGCTCCACATGCTGCGAGAGCACCAGGACCGGCAGCCCGGGCCGGGCCTGCCGGGCCGCGAGTGCGCACTGCAGGCCCTCGTCCGTGTGGGACGGTGGGAGCCGGACGTCGACAACGGCGACGTCCGGCTCCCACTCCGCGAGGGCCTTGGTGAGTTCTGGTCCGGACTCGACAGCTGCCGCGATCTCGAAGTCGTAGGCCTCCAGCAGGCGGACCAGACCGTCACGCAGCAGGAAGAGATCTTCGGCTAGGACAACACGCACGGAATCTCCATGGTCACCATGGTGGGACCGCCCGCCGGGCTGCTGACGGCCATGACGCCGTCGAATGTACCGAGTCGGCGTTCGATCCCGCTCAGACCGGAGCCGGCTCCGACCGCCGCACCGCCCCTGCCGTTGTCCGTCACGGAGACCCGCAGCATGGCGTCCGCGTGGTGGATGTCCACCCAGACCCGGTCGGCGCCCGAGTGCTTGGCCGCGTTCGTCAGCGCCTCGCTCACCGCGAAGTACGCGGCCGACTCCACCGCGGCGTCCGCGCGCCCGTCCAGCTCCACCCGGACCTCCGACTCGACGGGCAGGCGCAGCGCCAACGCCCTTACCGCGTCACCGAGTCCGCGCTCGGCGAGGACCGGGGGGTGGATGCCGCGGACCAGGTCGCGCAGTTCCGTGAGGGCCTCGGCCGAGGACGCGCGGGCCGCCGCCAGGAGCTTCTTCGCCTGGGCCGGGTCCTTCTCGATGAGAGCCTCCACGGTGCCCAGGTTCATGCCCATGGCGACCAGCCGGGCCTGCGCACCGTCGTGCAGATCGCGTTCGATGCGCCGGAGTTCGGACGCGGCGGTGTCCACCGCCTCGTGCCGGGTCTCGGTGAGCCGGTCGATGCGCCGGGCCAGCTCCTCCTCCTGGGTGGGGGCCAGCAGCACGCGGGCGAGCACGAAGTGCAGCCGCAACAGCCGGTCACCGACCGCCATGCCCACCAGGAAGAACACCACCCCCAGTGCGGCGGCGGCAAGTCCCGTCGCCTGGCTGTCGACCGGCACGAACGTGTACCAGTAGCGGTTGTCGGTGTAGACCCGCCACAGGCCCGCCGCCAGGAGGAAACCCTCCACCGGGAGAATCATCAGCGTGCCGGCCAGAAGCAGAAGCACCTGGCCGGCCGTCATATCGACGAACAGCCACTGGATGTCCCGCCAGGTCGCCGGATCCTTGAGCATCAGCGTGGTCCGCTCCACCTGTCCGGTGAATCCGGGGCGCAGATCCTTCGGGAAGGCGCGGTACGGGACCGGTATACGGACGTCGCACCAGGTCACGGCGAGCAGCCGGCGCCGGTTGGCGTAGGTGCGGACCAGGTCCAGCACGTACGGGGTGGTGACCAGACCGATGCCCAGCGGGATGAGGGCGAGGGAGCACAGCGCACACACGAAGAGGGTGGCCGACCCGGCAAGGGCGACGATCGACAGCCAGATTCCGCGCCCCGCGGCCAGCAGCGCACCCCGTATCCGGTTTCTCATCGCGTTCATGTCGGTCCGGCTCCCCTCTCCGGGCCCCTTGGTGGTGGCCCCGTCCGGGAACAGTCTGGCGCGGTGGGATCCCTCCGCGTCAGCCGTTCCGCCACCCGGGAGGGGTGTACCCAGCACCACCCCGGCGACCTCGCCCCACGGCTCGGGGGAGGGGGACTTCGGTGGCCGGGGACCGGCGCGGTCGGGTCCGGATGTCCGACCGGGACACGGCGCGGCCCCGGCCCGGCGGGTACCGGACCGGGGCGGCGCCCCTGTGTCTTCGGCGTCGTCAGGGGGCGTACTTGTACCCGACCCGCCGCACCGTCTGGATCGACCGGCGGTGCTCGGCGCCCAACTTGCGGCGCAGCCGGGCGACATGGACGTCCACGGTGCGTCCGTCGCCCACGTGTCCGTACCCCCAGACCGTGGTCACCAACTGGTCGCGGGTGTGCACCCGGTGCGGGTGCGCGACCAGATGGGCGAGCAGCTCGAACTCCAGGTAGGTGAGGTCGAGGGCCCTCCCGTCCACCGCGGCGGTGCGCTGTACGGGATCGATGCGGACCGGACCGGCGGCGGTCGGGTCCTGTTCCGGTGCCTGCACCACGTACGGGGTGCCCGCGGAGCCGGCCGGCTGCTGATCGGCCGGTACGAGCACCAGGTAGCCGATCATCGGCGGGTGGCCGGGCAGCGCGGGAACGCTGTGCTGGGGCGCGGGCAGCCAGGTGGCGCCGGGCGGCAGGAGTTCGGCCACGCCGGCCGGCGCGACGACCTCACCGGGGTCGACGGCGCGCAGCCGATGGCGGCCGGGGGAGAGGGGGCGGGGGGACGTGGTGGTCGCAGCGTCCGCGGGAGGCGCCGTCGGGGCAGCGGCAGCAGCGGAGAGGGTACGAATGTTCGCCATGAGGTCAGCTCTTTCGCGCGAAGGAGTCGTCGAGGGACGGACTTGCTTGCGTGCGCGCGGACCGAAGGCCGGGGTGAGCGGCTTTAGAGGGCCTGCGCGTTCGACGCGCGACAACACACCCGGTCGAAGTCGTGATGCTGACGGGAAGGCCAGAACGGTTCGAGGTCGCTGCGACCTGTCGAGGTGTTCGGGATGCCGGCCATGTATCCATTGAACCAGAGAACTTGACGGCGCAGCAGGCCTCTTGCCTGTGGTGGCACGGGTACGTGGCGTTACCTTGCTCACGCTCTTGCCGCCGCAACCGACGAGGGGGCGCCCACCCGGTCGGCCGGGTGGGCGCCCCCTCATCGTGGGACAGCGGACCGGATCAGACCTGGTCGGCCTTCTCCAGCGCGGTGCAGCAGGTGTCGACGATCAGCCGCGTGACGACGTACGGGTCGACGTTGGCGTTCGGACGGCGGTCCTCGATGTATCCCTTCTGGTCCTGCTCGACCTGCCACGGGATACGGACCGAGGCGCCGCGGTTGGAGACGCCGTAGCTGTACTCGTTCCACGGGGCGGTCTCGTGCAGACCGGTCAGACGGTCGTCGATGCCCGCGCCGTAGTTCTTGACGTGGTCCATCGGCTTCGAGCCCTCGCCCAGCGACTCGCACGCGGTGATGATCGCGTCGTAGCCCTCGCGCATCGCCTTGGTGGAGAAGTTGGTGTGCGCACCCGCGCCGTTCCAGTCGCCCTTGACCGGCTTCGGGTCGAGGGTCGCCGAGACGTTGAAGTCCTCGGCGGTGCGGTACAGCAGCCAGCGGGCGATCCAGAGCTGGTCGGCGACCTCCAGCGGGGCGAGCGGGCCGACCTGGAACTCCCACTGGCCGGGCATGACCTCGGCGTTGATGCCGGAGATGCCGAGGCCCGCCTTCAGGCAGTTGTCGAGGTGCTTCTCGACGATGTCACGGCCGAAGATCTCGTCGGAGCCGACGCCGCAGTAGTAGCCGCCCTGCGCGGCCGGGAAGCCGCCGACGGGGAAGCCGAGCGGGCGGGTGCCGTCGAAGAAGGTGTACTCCTGCTCGATGCCGAAGATCGGCTCCTGGCCGGCGAACTGCTCGGCCACCGGGCGCAGCGCGGCACGGGTGTTGGACTCGTGGGGCGTCATGTCGATGTCGAAGACCTCGCACAGGACGAGGATGTCGTCGCCGCCGCGGATCGGGTCCGGACAGGTGAAGACCGGCTTCAGTACCCGGTCGGACGCGTGGCCCTCGGCCTGGTTGGTGCTCGAACCGTCGAAGCCCCAGATCGGCAGGTCCGCCACCTCGCGGGTCGGGCTCCCGGCCATGATCTTCGTCTTGGAACGGAGCTTGGCGGTCGGCTCGGTGCCGTCGATCCAGATGTACTCAGCCTTGAACGTCACGGAAGCCATCCTTTGCGGGTGCTGCGGTCCTACGGGTCCGGTCTCTGCAGCGCAGCTTCGCAAGACGCGATTTCCCATCGATTGCTCGAACGTGAACCCCGTGTTACCGAGGTTTGCCGCACGTGAGCGCCTCCGAGCACCGCTGAGCGGCGACCGCTCGGGCGCGGTCCCTGAGCAGCGATCCGAACCGGCGGCTGGATCTGGCACACCAGTTCCTCCTCGGCGCCACCTCCACGAGCGCCGGAAGGGCCTCCGCGTCCCGGCCCCCGGCCGTGGACGCAGCTGGTGCGAGGCGCCGCACGCCGGAACCGTCCACGTCGTATACGGGGCCGATATGCCGTCGAACGGAGCTCGCGCCGCCCGGTCGCGGTGATCGCCGCGTCGAGGAAGAGGATCACGTCCTCGGCCGCGGCGAGGTCGGCGCCGGTTCCGATGTGCGTGGTTCAAATACGTGAGCGGCCCGGCGGACCCGGCAGACTTGCCCCATGACGACACTTCCCGCGACCCCCTTGCGTATCGGACTCGTCGGTACGGGCCCGTGGGCCCGGAACACCCAGGCCCCCGCCCTCGCCGCCCACCCCGGTGTCGTGCTGAGCGGTGTGTGGGGCCGGCGGCCCGAGGCCGCGAACGCGCTGGCCACCGCGCACGGCACCACGGCATACACCGGCGAGGAGGGCATCGACGAGCTCTTCGCGGCCAGCGACGCCCTCGCGTTCGCCGTGCCGCCGGACGTCCAGGCCCCGCTCGCCGCCCGCGCCGCGGCCACCGGCCGCCATCTGCTGCTGGACAAACCGGTGGCGACCACCGTCGCGGGAGCGCGCGAGGTCGCCCGGGCCGCCGAGGCGGCCAGGGTGGCGTCCGTCGTCTTCTGCACCCTGCGGTTCGCTGCCGAGACAGCCTCCTGGATCACCGAACAGGCGGCCCTGGACGGCTGGTTCACCGCCCGCGCCGACTGGATCGGCGCGCTGTACGCGCCCGGTGCGACCAGCGAGTACGCCGCCTCGCCCTGGCGCAGCGAGAAGGGTGGCCTGTGGGACGTCGGCCCGCACGTCCTGTCGGTCCTCATTCCGGTACTGGGCGACGTCACCCACCTGACCGCGGCCCGCGGCCCCTCCGACGCCGTCCACCTGATCCTCCGCCACACCTCCGGCGCCTCCAGCACGGTGACGCTCGCACTGAACGCCCCGGTCGGCGCGGCGGGCACGGACATCGAGCTCAGGGGTGAGCAGGGAACCGCCGTACTGCCGCGGTGGGGCGACGCGGTCGGTTCCTTCCGGGCCGCGATCGACGCACTGATCGAATCGGTCCGCACGGGGGAGCCGCACCCCTGTGACGTCCGGTTCGGGCTGCGTCTGACGGAGCTGCTGGCCGAGGCGGAGCAGCAGGTGGGGGCGTAGCGGGGGAGGGGACGGCCCTCGCGGGTCCCGCCCGCGGGGGCCGTCCCCTCCCGTCTCGGCCGTCCTGCCCGTATCCCGCACGGGCGGACGCTCGGTCAGTGCAAGCGGTATGCGAGGTTCAACGCCCCAGAGCGTCCCGTACCGCCTCCTCGGAACGCGCCACGACCGCGCTCCCGTCGTCCGCGGTGATGATCGGCCGCTGGATCAGCTTCGGATGCCCGGCGAGCGTCGAGATCCACCGCTCCCGCGAACCGGCCTCGCGCGGCCACTCCTTGAGGCCGAGCTCCTTCGCGTCCGCTTCCTGCATACGCGTGATGTCCCACGGCTCCAGCCCGAGCCGGTCGAGCACGCCCTGGATCTCCTCGGGTGACGGCACATCCTCCAGATAGCGGCGGACGGTGTATTCGGCGCCCTCCGCGTCGAGAAGCTGCACCGCACTGCGGCACTTGGAACAGGCGGGATTGATCCAGATCTCCATGGGGCCAACGGTACGGGAGTGAGGCCGTGAAAGCCCGTCTGGCCAGCGGTGATTGTCAGTGAGGGGCCGTAAAATAAAGGGAGTTCGTGAGGGTTCCACGACCGTGCCAGGAGGTTGCCCATGGCCGTTGCCGCAGTCACGACCACGCCACTCCACAAGCCCCTGCAGAAGAAGCCGCTCCCCGCGGGCCGGCCTCGCGAGTGGTACATCACCCACAACCGCCGTCTGAAGGCCATGCGCCTGGCGATCGCCCTGCTCGACACGGGCGTCTACTACCCGTCGACCGCATCCAACGACACGATACGCACGACGGCCGAGCGCATCGGCATCCACCCGCCGTCCGACACGACCTGCCGCATGGTCCGCGCCCTGATCCGCTACGGCCGCTGAGGCCCGCGACCGACAGCTCCCGCCACCGAAGCCCGTGCCCCCGGAACCCCGGGGGCACGGGTGCGTACGGCCCCGCTGCGCGCGTGCGCCGCCGCGCTCCGGGCCCTCACCCGTCCGGCATGCACGGAGTGCGCTCCCGGCCGCCCGCGTCTTGACTGGGGCGACGGGTGAGGGATGACGGCCGACGACTGGGAGACACCATGACGAGGAAGGCTGTGCGAGGACTGTGGGCCGCACTGCTGACGGCGACCGTGATGTCGACGGCCGCCGCCTGCTCCGGCGGCGGCGAGGTCTCCTCCACGGCGTCCGGGGCCGCGTCCGCCGCGGCGTCGGCGGCGTCCAAGGGTGCCGACGTGCTGGCCTCCGCGACAGCAGCCGCCGGCGAGAAGCTGAAAGGCATCAAGAACGGCGTGAACGCCAAGAGCGACGTCAAGGTGGCCACACCGGCCGTCGCCTCCGACGGCCGCGCCACCGCGAAGGTCGCCGTGACGAACAGCGCCGACTCGACGAAGTCGTACGCCGTGCAGATCAACTTCACCGACGCGCACGGCAATCTCCTCGACACGGTGGTGGTCACGGTCGACGACGTCGGCCCGAAGGCGACCAAGGACGCCACGGCCAGCAGCAACCGCAAGCTGTCCGGCCCGCTCAAGGCCGACGTCGCGACCGCGGTCCGGCACTGAGCCGGGGTGCGCCCGGTGTGCGCCCGACCGCACGGGCCCGCACGGCGGTTGCCGCGGTGTCGCTTCAGCAGTGGTTCTCCCACTGTCCCTGCGGGACCGGGCTCTCCAGCACGTACTCCGAGGGCGCCCGTCCCCGGTCCGGCCGGACGGACAGCGCCGTCAGCTTGTGCTCGGTGCCGGTACCGGGCTGCGGAATCTCCAGAATGATGCGTCGGTCGGAGGAGTCGTCGACCAGGAGCGCGTTCTCCTCCAGCACCATGAGGCCGACGGACGGATGCCGCACTTCCCGCGTGGTGACGTGGGGCCTCTCGATCTCGTGCTGCTGCCACCAGCCGCGGAACTCCGGGCTCTTCTCGCTCAGTTCGTGGACCAGCGTGGTGAACCACGGTTCGTGGACATAGGACCCGGTGACTGCGCGGAACTTGGCCAGGACGGTCCGGGCACTCGGCTCCCAGTTGTGTATCAGCTCGCGCAGATAGCCTCCGAAGAACAGCCACAGCATGTGGCGATGTTCAGGGGGGATCGCGCCGAGGTCGCCGTAGACATCGGTTCTGGCCTGGTTCCAGGCCAGAATGTCGAAACGGGGACCCAGAACGAGTGCCGGATGCGGATGCTGACTGTCCAGGGCGCGTTGGAGAGCCGGAGAGATCCCGTCCTCGGAGGCCTGCGCACTGGAACGTGCGTCCTTGTTCGCCAGGGCCAGGAAGTATGCGCGCTCCTCACCGCTGAGGCGGAGGGCTTCGGCCAGCGCATTGATGACCTGGTCGGAGACCCGGATATTTCGGCCCTGTTCGAGCCGGGA
Source organism: Streptomyces sp. NPDC052052 (assembly GCF_040680455.1). Classification (NCBI taxonomy): domain Bacteria; kingdom Bacillati; phylum Actinomycetota; class Actinomycetes; order Kitasatosporales; family Streptomycetaceae; genus Streptomyces; species Streptomyces sp. NPDC052052. The sequence goes on from NZ_JBFAWU010000001.1 coordinate 57,885, forward strand.
ATACCAGCAGACGCTGATCCCGGCCAGATCGGCGACGTCTTCCCGTCGCAATCCGGGAGTTCGCCGTGATGTCCGTGGCGGAAGGCCGACCTCTTCCGGTTGAAGAGCCAGCCGTCGTGTTTTGAGGAAGTCCGCGAGCTCTGCTCGCTGTCGGTCGTAATTCATCCGTTGTTCCCTTTGCTGGGCGACTGCTGCGGATGGTTATTACCTTGGACCTCTGCTCCTGCGGAACACCCCTCAGGATAGCTGGTTTCTGAATTGTCGCACCCTGGCGTATGTTTTTCTGGAAACGGTGCCCGGGATGCGGTTCGGGAAAAGGGTGCTCCACGCGCATCGCGCCACCCGCGGTCGACGGCAGCAGAAAGGCCGCTGCCCCTGGGAGGACGGGGCGAGCGGCTTCTTCGCTGTTCTGCGGGAGCACGCGGCGAGCCGGGCTGCTGCGGGATCGAGCCGGGAGCCGGCCATACGTCGCCGTGGCGCGACGTGACCGACCGTGACCGGTCGTGGGGTATCTGGTTGCGGTGGGTCGCCTCCTGTCATATGCCCGCTCTGCGTCGGTCCGTGCCGCCGTAGCTCCTTGGCCGAGACGCGCATGCGCCCCGCGTCCGAAGCCGCACGTCCGAAGCCGCACGTCCGAAGCCGCACGTCCGAAGCCGCACGTCCGAAGCCGCACGTCCGAAGCCGCACGTCCGAAGCCGCACGTCCGAGCCCCGGACATTTCGCCGGCCGCGCCCACCACGAAGGGCCTGGCTCGCTGCCAGGCCCTCCATGGTTCATGGTGGGGTGTGAGGGTCAGCCGCGCCCTCGTCCACCGTCGCGCTCACCCCGGTTGAGGTTCGCGTTCTGGTTCTCGTTCTGGTTCTGCCTCGCGTTCTCGTTCGTGTTCTCGTTCTGGTTCTGGTTCTGCGTCACCGGGAGTCCGGACCGAAGCTTCGCCAGCATGGCCCCGCAGCCGTCGATGGATGCCACCTTGTTGTTGAATCCGGTGGCGTATTCCGCCCGGAAGATCGCGCTCTTGTCGGCGTTCAGCTTGAACTCGTCGACCTTCATCCGGCACGTCGCGTCGGCGTCGTTCTCCCCGGCAGCCAGCGCCTGTTCCCTGATGTCGCCCGGAACAGGGTTGCCCGGAACCGTGGTGCTCGTTCCCGTGGGCGGCTTGACAAGGTTCAGGCAACCTTGCTGGTTCGCCCCCTCCTGGGCCGTGATGTTCTCATCGGCCTTCACCACTGCCACGGCGTTCACCGCTCCGGCGGCGTCAGCCATTGCCGTGGTGATCGCCCGCTTCCCGCTGAAGAAGGTGACCAGTTTCCCGGCGGTGAAACCGGCACCCGCTATGGTTGCGCTCTCATTCGGGTCTTCGACTCCTGTGATCGAACAGGAGGCTGCCGGGGTGATCGAGGGGAGTGAAGCGGACCCCGATGCTGCACTCTTGTCGGAAGTCTCGGCGTGTGCCGCGGTGGAGATTGCCGGAGCCAGTGCGAGCGACGCACCCAGCGGGACACCGACCAGGGCCAGAATTCGCTTCTTTCCGAGCATGATATTTCCCCTTTGCGTGGGAGATTCGTGCATGGAAAAGCGTCGCATGCGGGCCGATGGGCAACAAGAGACAGATCATCCTAGGAGTGGGAGTCCCAGGTTTATTCTGCGGAGTTGCGAATTCCGGTTCGATGTATTTCGTGGCCGGAAAAAGAAGGCCCTCGCATCGGCTCCGGTGAAAGATAAAGAGGACAGGCCGGGAGCGATCCCGGCCTGTCCTCTTCTCTGTCTATGCCACGGTCGCGGTCGGCCCACCCGGCCGACCCCGCTCTTTAGAGGTCGAAGTACAGCTCGAACTCGTGCGGGTGCGGGCGCAGCTGGATCGGGGCGATCTCGTGGGTGCGCTTGAAGTCGATCCACGTCTCGATCAGGTCGGAGGTGAAGACACCGCCGGCCTGGAGGTACTCGTTGTCCGCCTCCAGCGCTTCCAGGACGGCCGGGAGGGAGGTCGGGACCTGCTGGACGTTGGCGTGCTCCTCGGGAGCCAGCTCGTACAGGTCCTTGTCGATCGGCTCGGCGGGCTCGATCTTGTTCTTCACACCGTCGAGGCCGGCCATCAGCAGGGCGGAGAACGCGAGGTACGGGTTCGACGACGGGTCCGGGGCGCGGAACTCGACGCGCTTGGCCTTCGGGTTCGAGCCCGTGATCGGGATGCGCATCGCGGCGGAGCGGTTGCGCTGCGAGTACACGAGGTTGACCGGGGCCTCGAAGCCGGGGACCAGGCGGTGGTAGGAGTTCACCGTCGGGTTGGTGAAGGCCAGCAGCGACGGGGCGTGCTTGAGGATGCCGCCGATGTAGTAGCGGGCGGTGTCCGAGAGACCCGCGTAGCCCTGCTCGTCGTAGAACAGCGGGTCGCCGCCGGACCACAGCGACTGGTGGACGTGCATGCCCGAGCCGTTGTCACCGAAGATCGGCTTCGGCATGAAGGTGGCGGTCTTGCCGTTGCGCCAGGCGACGTTCTTCACGATGTACTTGAAGAGCATCAGGTCGTCGGCCGCGGCGAGCAGCGTGTTGAACTTGTAGTTGATCTCGGCCTGGCCCCCGGTGCCGACCTCGTGGTGCTGGCGCTCGACCTGGAGACCGTTCTTGTCCAGCTCCAGGGAGATCTCGGCACGCAGGTCGGCGAAGTGGTCGACCGGCGGGACCGGGAAGTAGCCGCCCTTGTAGCGGACCTTGTAACCGCGGTTGTTCTCCTCCGAGCCGGTGTTCCAGGCGCCGGCCTCGGAGTCGATGTGGTAGAAGGACTCGTTCGCCGAGGTCTGGAAGCGAACGTTGTCGAACACGTAGAACTCGGCCTCGGGGCCGAAGTACGCGGTGTCGGCGATACCGGTGGAGGCGAGGTACGCCTCGGCCTTCTTGGCCACGTTCCGCGGGTCACGGCTGTACTGCTCGCCGGTGATCGGGTCGTGGATGAAGAAGTTGATGTTGACGGTCTTGTCGCGGCGGAACGGGTCGACGCGGGCGGTCGACAGGTCCGCGCGCAGCGCCATGTCGGACTCGTGGATGGCCTGGAAGCCGCGGATCGACGAGCCGTCGAAGGCGAGCTCCTCGGTCGGGTCGAAGGCCGCCGCCGGAATGGTGAAGTGCTGCATCACACCGGGCAGGTCGCAGAACCGGACGTCGATGAACTTGACGTCTTCGTCGGCGATGAACTTCTTCGCGTCGTCGGCGTTCTGGAACATCCAACTCCTCCTACTCCCGGCCCGGGAGGGACGGGGTTGTAGCTCGTGGTGCGGCCAGTGCGGTGGCGCACGCTGGACCCGACCATAGGCAGACCGGATTTCTCAAGCATGACCCATTTGTTTCGCCGAAGTTAACCGAGCCGGGTGTGAGCAGCACCTCGTGGCCGGTTCCGTTCCCGCGTTTTCCACCGGGCGGGAACCGGCGGCGCACCCCCGCCCGGGAGGGTGTACGGGCGGGCGCAGTACCGTGGTCGGGTGGACAAGAGGCAAGCAATCGGATCGTGGCTTTCCGGACCGCAGGCGACCGCCGAGGAGATGGGGGTCGACTTCGGCCACCGGGGCAAGCGGCTCGGTCTGCCCGAGCACGGCCCGGGATCCGTGGCTCCGCTCGGCCGGCGCTTCGGCGCCCTCTTCATCGACTGGTTCCTGTGCATGGTGATCGCATACGGGCTGTTCGCCGGCGGTGACCAGCAGGCGGCAGGGAACTGGGCGCTGGGCGTCTTCCTCGTGCTGAGCGTGCTCACCGTCGGCACCATCGGCTACACCCCCGGCAAGCGGCTCCTGGGCATCAGGGTCGTCTCCGAGAACGGCGGGCGGCTCACCTTCGGCCGGGCGGTCGTCCGGAGCGTGCTGCTGTGTGTGGCGATTCCGGCCCTGGTCTGGGACCGCGACAGCCGCGGCCTGCACGACCGGCTGGCGCGCGCCGTCCAGGTCCGTATGTGAGCTCCTGAGCTCCCGCAGGTGAGCCGGGAGGACGGAACAGCAAGAGGGCGGGTGGCGAACCGAACCGGTTCGCCACCCGCCCTCGTTCTGTTCCGGGGGGAGCGGACGCGTCAGCGCATCTTTCCGCCGCGCGGCATCCGCATGCCCTTGGGCATCGGCCCCTTGGGCAGCGGCATGTTACTCATCAGATCGCCCATCGCGCGCAGCCGGTCGTTGGCGGCCGTCACCTGCGGGCCGGTCAGCACGCGCGGCAGCTTGAGCATCGTGGTGCGCACCTTCTTGAGCGGCACCTGGCCCTCGTCGTTGCCGACGACGATGTCGTGCACCGGTACGTCGAGCAGGATGCGCGCCATCTTCTTCTTCTCGTTCGCGAGCAGCAGCTTGACCCGGTTCGGGTTGCCCTCGCCGACCAGCACGATGCCCGGCTTGCCCACGGCACGGTGGACGACGTCCTGGCTGCGGTTCATCGCCACCGCGGGGGTCGTGGTCCAGCCGCGTCCCACCCGGTCCAGCACGGCCGCCGCAGCGCCCGGCTGCCCCTCCATCTGCCCGAAGGCCGCACGCTCGGCACGCCGTCCGAAGACGATGGCCATCGCGAGGAGGGCCAGTACGAAGCCCAGGATGCCGAGGTAGATCGGGTGGCCGATCAGGAAACCGACCGCGAGGAGGACACCGAAGGTGACGATTCCCACACCCGCGACGACAAGACCGATCTTGGGGTCGGTCCGCCGGGTCATCTTGTAGGTCAGGGCGATCTGCTTGAGCCGCCCCGCGTTCTCGGCGCTGCTCGCGCCTTCAGTGTTTGCCTTCCTCGCCATGTACCGAAGTTTACGTGGCTCAGGAACGGCGGTCGGCCGCGGCCTCCAGTACGTACTCGGCCTCGACCCGGTCCTTGGCCCGGCGCCGGTCCTCCAGGACGGAATTCCAGGCGTTGCGGCGGGCGGTGCGCTGGCCGCTGCTCAGCAGCAGCGACTCGACGGCGCGGAGAGCATGGGTGACGGAAGGGATGGCGTTGGGGCGTACCGGCACGGCCTGCATCGTGGAAATCTCCTCGGAAGCGGAAGTGCGGACTGAGCTGCGTGGACTCAGCTGCCCGGGTCGAGCTGCCCGGGACTGCGTTGCGCGAAGTGGGGCATGCGCTGAGTGCGGGAAGCGGGAGCGGCCCGGAGAGCCACTGCGACATGCATCCAGCGTCATGGCTCGGTGTTACCAGCGCGTGACCGGTCGGTCAAACACCAATGAAACCCTGATGGCGGCGGAGCGCACGCCGACGCGGCCCGTTCGCGCCCCCCGGCCTGCGGGGAACGCGAACGGGCCGCGCCGTGTTGCTGTTACCGCTCTGTTTCCTGTGGTGTCCGGACTCACACGGTGGGCGTCGCGGCGGCCGCGCCGCGACGCTCGATCGCCTGCTGGAAGAGCCGTCCGGCGCGGTACGAGGAGCGGACCAGCGGTCCGGACATCACGCCGGAGTAGCCGATCTCGTCGGCCTCCTCCTTCAGCTCCACGAACTCCTGCGGCTTCACCCAGCGCTCCACCGGGTGGTGGCGCACGGACGGGCGCAGGTACTGCGTGATCGTGATGAGCTCGCAGCCGGCGTCGTACAGGTCCTGGAGCGCCTCACTGACCTCCTCGCGGGTCTCGCCCATGCCGAGGATCAGGTTGGACTTCGTCACCAGACCGGCCGCGCGGGCCCGCGTGATGACTTCCAGGGAGCGCTCGTAACGGAAACCGGGGCGGATCCGCTTGAAGATCCGCGGCACCGTCTCGACGTTGTGCGCGAGCACCTCGGGGCGCGAGGAGAAGACCTCGGCGAGCTGCTCGGGCACCGCGTTGAAGTCCGGGATCAGCAGCTCGACCTTGGTACGGCCGGCCTCCCGCTCCGCGGTCAGCGCGTGGATCTGGCGCACGGTCTCGGCGTACAGCCAGGCGCCGCCGTCCGCCAGGTCGTCGCGGGCGACGCCGGTGATGGTGGCGTAGTTCAGGTCCATCGTGACGACGGACTCGCCGACCCTGCGCGGCTCGTCCCGGTCCAGCGCCTGCGGCTTGCCGGTGTCGATCTGACAGAAGTCGCAGCGCCGGGTGCACTGGTCGCCGCCGATGAGGAACGTGGCCTCGCGGTCCTCCCAGCACTCGAAGATGTTGGGGCAGCCTGCCTCCTGGCACACCGTGTGCAGACCCTCGCTCTTGACGAGCTTCTGCAGCTGGTTGTACTCGGGGCCCATCTTCGCCCGGGTCTTGATCCACTCGGGCTTGCGCTCGATGGGGGTCTGGCTGTTCCGGACCTCGAGACGCAGCATCTTGCGCCCCTCCGGTGCGACAGCGGACACTCCGGCACTCCCCTTTGCTTTCACTGCACTGGACTCTGCGGCATTGCATTCTTCGGCGGACAACAGGGTACGCCCGTGGTTCAAACGGCCCGACGACTGGCCAACCTGTGCCCGGCAGGGTCTATTCCCCCTGGGGCGTGTTTCGAAAGCCCCGCCTGCTCGGCCTGCCCTTCGGGCAGACGACGCCACTTTCGAAACACGCCCCGGGCCGTGGCTCCGGGGCCCTCAGGCCGTGGCCCGGGACGGGCTCTCCACCGTGCGCGGCGCGAGCTCCGCGTTCTCCAGGACGTCCTTGAGGTGCTTCTCGACGACCGGGAGCACGTCCGCGATGCCAATGTCGCGGCCCAGCTCGTACGCGAGCGACGTGACGCCCGCGTCCCGGATGCCGCACGGCACGATGCGGTCGAACCAGGTGGTGTCCGGGTTCACGTTCAGCGAGAAGCCGTGCATGGTCACGCCCTTGGCGACCCGGATGCCGATCGCGGCCAGCTTCCGGTCCTCCCGGCGCTGCCCGGCGTTGGAGGGGGCGTACTCGGGGCCGTGCAGCCGCGCGTCGAACTCCTCGTCGTGCAGCCGCGGGTCGAAGTCGAGGGAGAGGCCGCCGATCGCCGGGCGCTCCTCGACCGGGTCGCCGAGCACCCACACCCCGCTGCGGCCCTCGACCCGGGTGGTCTCCAGCCCGAAGTCGGCGGCGGTACGGATCAGCGCCTCCTCCAGCCGGCGGACGTGCGCGACGACATCGACCGGGCGGGGCAGCTTCTGGATCGGGTAGCCGATGAGCTGACCGGGCCCGTGCCAGGTGATCTTGCCGCCGCGGTCCACGTCGATGACGGGGGTGCCGTCCAGCGGGCGCTCGCTGTCGGTCGTACGCCGCCCCGCCGTGTAGACGGGAGGGTGTTCCAGCAGCAGACAGGTGTCCGGGACGGTGTCCTCGAACCTCGCCGCGTGCACCTCGCGCTGCTTCTGCCAGGCCTCCCGGTAATCGACGGCGTCCTCGCCGAATCCCAGTCGGACGAACCGTAGCTCGCTCACGGCAGATGCCTTCCTTCTCGCGGTGGAGCGAGCCGGGGGTGCCCCGGAGCCGCGCCACCTTGCACTGAATCAGCCCCGAGCCACTGTACGGCCGGGCTCCGGAGGGCGGCTCAGCAGGTCGTCCCGTCAGCGCCGTCCGCAATCCTCACACGATCGGATGAAAGTGGAGCGAAGTAAGCCGTGGCCGTCGCAGAGGCAACTAAATTCACGCCGGTCCATGCGGGCTGCCCGCCCGGCCCCGAAGGCAGGAGACCGTACAGCTGATGTCGGAACGACCTCCGCAGCGCACCCCCAACCGCCGACTCGCCTCGCTCATCCGGGAGGCGGGCTTCTCCCACGCCGGTCTCGCCCGCAGGGTGGACCAACTCGGTCTGGAGCACGGCCTCGACCTGCGGTACGACAAGACCTCCGTGACCCGCTGGCTGCGCGGCCAGCAGCCACGCGGCACCACTCCCGCGCTGATCGCCGAGGTCTTCACCCGGCGGCTCGGGCGCCGTCTCTCCGCGCAGGACGTGGGGCTCGACGCCTGCGCGCCCGTCTACGCGGGGCTGGAGTTCGCGGCCACCCCCGCCGAGGCGGTCGACATCGTCAGCGGGCTGTGGCGGAAGGACTCGGGCAGCCCCGCGGAGCTCCGCAAGATCGCCTTCACTCCGGCCGGGCTGGTCGTCCCCAGCAGGGACTGGCTGATCGGCCGGGCCGACGAATGGGTGGGACGGGGGAGCGAGCCCCCGCCCGCGGTACCGGGCGGCGCCGGCAGGTCCGGGGCGCCCGGGTCCGCGGAGAGCGCGGGGGGCTTCGGGGCCGGCGGTTCGGCGCGGCCCGGTGCCCCCGTCGGGGTGCGCGGGATCGGGGCCCAGGCCCTGCACGGCGCGCACCGGATCGGCGGCGCAGGGCATCACGGGACGGGGACGGCCGGTGCGGGCGGCCGCGGGGCCGCCCGCGGACCCGTGCCGTCCCGGCCCTCCGGACCGTCCGGCCCGCACGGCTCCCCGACCGGTCCCGCATCCCTGGGTACAGGGCTGCCGGATGCCCCCGGCGTCCCCCGGCAGCGGCAGAGCGACCACGGTCCCGGCCAGCGGGTCGGCAGCGGCGACGTCGCCGCGCTGCGGTCGGTCGGGGAGCTCTTCCGCACCCTCGACCACGCCTACGGCGGCGGCCACGCCAGGCAGGCCCTCGTCCGGTACCTGGAGCACGAGACGGAACCCATGCTGCGCGGCACGTACGGGGAGGCCACCGGGCGCCGGCTCTTCTCCGCCGCCGCCGACCTGACCCGGCTGGCGGGCTGGACCTCCTACGACATCGCGGCCCACGGCCTGGCCCAGCGGTACTTCGTCCAGGCGCTCCGGCTCGCCCAGGCCGCGGGGGACCGCGCGTACGGCAGCTACGTCCTGGTCAGCATGAGCCGGCAGGCGGTCTACCTCGGGCACGGCAGGGAGGCCGTGCAACTGGCACGGGTGGCCCAGCAGGGCGTCGGTTCGGCGGCGCCGCCCGTCGTCCAGGCCCTCCTGCACGCCGCCGAGGCACGCGGTCACGGGGCGCTCGGTGAGGCCCGGCCCTGCACCGTCTCGCTGGCACGGGCGGAACGCGCGCTGGAGTCCGCCCGCCCCGGGGACGAGGTGCCGTACTGGGCGCGGTACTTCGACGAGGCCCAGCTCGCCGACGATTTCGGTCACTGCCACCGGGACCTGCAGCAGTACCGGGCCGCGGCGCAGCACGCCGAGCGGTCCCTCGAGCTGCGCTCCCCGGCGTACGCCCGCAGCCGGCTGTTCTGCCGGGTGGTGCTGGCCTCCGCCCGGCTCGGGCTCGGTGAGCTCGACCAGGCGTGCGCGCTCGGCGCCGAGGCCGCCCAGCTGGCGGCGGAGATGCGATCGGTGCGAGCGACGGAGTACGTACAGGACTTCGAGCGCCGTCTCGATCCGTACCGGGACGCGGCAGCGGTACGCGGATACCGCGAACGGGTCGCGGCGCTGGGCTGAGACCGTGCCGGGCACGCCGGGTGCCCGGCGTGCCCGGCACGTCCCGCGCCGCGGATGGGCGGCGGGACGTGCCGGGCACGGTCTACGCCGCTTCGGGCAGTGCCTCCCCGCTTCCGTACCCCGGCCGCACCCCCAGGTCGGTGAGGATCGCCTCGGCCGCGCGACGGCCCGAGAACAGGGCGCCCTGGACCGAACTGGTGTCGCGGTGGTCGCCGCACACGTACAGCCCGGCGAGCAGCCGGACCGGGCGGCGGGGATCGTGCGGGGCCGGCATCGCGGGAACGGCCTCGGGGTCGTGGTGGGCCGCCAGCAGCTCCCAGTCGTCGGTCGGGGTGCCGTACAGGGCGGCGAGCTGGGTGCGGACCGTGCGGTCCAGGTCCGGCGGCGGGGTGCCGAGCACCGTGGAACTGATCAGGTTCCGGCCTCGCGGGGCGCGCGAGGCATCGACCGCGCTCATCACCGCGGTGTGCGCGACCGGGCCCGAGCGGTCGGCGTCCAGCAGCAGCGAGGCGCCGGTCGGCAAGGGACCGGGAGCGGTGTGGTGAAGGATCGTCACGGGATGGAAGGGCGGCACCCGCAGACCGGGCAGCAGTTCCGCGGCGGCGCCCGCACCGGTCGCCAACAGCAGGGAACGGCAGCCCAGTTCGCCGTGCTCCTTGGTGCGGACCGAGGTGATGTCGGCCGCCGTGACATGCACGCCCGTCCGTACGGTGCCGGGCGGCAGCGCGGCCGCGAGCAACTCGGGCAGCGTTCCCGAGCCGCCCGCCGGCACACACAGCTTGCCGCGGGCGTAGTCGCGCAGGGCGAGATCGGCACACCGGCTGGACGTGGTGAGGTCCGGGTCGCTCAGCAGCGCGGAGAGCAGCGGGCGGAGGAAGCCGTTGACCGTGCGGGAGGTCAGGCCGCGGTGGGACAGTGCGGCGAGAGCGGTCTGTTCGGGCCGGGCCAGGACGCGGTCGGACGGGGTGGCCGCGAGCCGGGACAGCGCGGCACCGAGCCGGGCCTGGTCGATCGGTCCGCCGATCGGCGGACGGGGGGCGCTTGCCAGGGCGCGCGCCACCTTCAATGCGCCCCGCGCGCCCCATGCAACGCCGGTCCGGTACTGGCGGCCCTCGCTGTGCACGAGTACCCCCGGCGCGAACGTGCGCAGCACCAGGGGTTCGAGGGCCGGGACCCGGCGGAGTTCCGGGTACGAGGTGCTGAGCAGGGGGCCGAGGCGGTCGAGCCGGAAGCCGTCCATCTCGTCGGTGGCCATCCGGCCGCCGACGTGTGGGCCGGCCTCCAGGACGCTGACACTCAGTCCTGCGCTGGTCAGTAGGTGGGCGGCTGACAGGCCGGCGATCCCGGCCCCGATGATGACGACGTCCGCGTCGTGTGCCGTGCTGACCACGTGCCCCTCCCCGAGTCGGCGCAGCTGCTGGAAGGCTCTTGCCCCCGACAGGCCCCCGGAATGCCCGAGTTCGCAAGGAGGCTAGGAGCGGTGCGGGCGAGGGCGCAGTCGCGCGCGGCGGGGGCACCGTTGCATGGGGTCGCACATCCGTCCGTAGGTGTCCGGGCTGTGTGGCTGCGGGTGGGCCGCGCGGCCCGGTCCGGTGGGTGCCGGTCCGCCCGCGGATACGGCGGGTTCAGCGCAGCGCCGCGCGGATCGCCCCGTCGATGCCCGGGAAGGCGAACGCGAAGCCCGAGTCCAGCAGCCGGACCGGCAGCACCCGCTGGCTGGCCAGGACATCTTCCGCGAAGTCCCCCAGGACCATCCGCAGGGCCGGCGCCGGAGCGGTCAGCAGCGTGGGGCGGTGCAGCACACGCCCCATCGCGGCCGTCACCTCGGCATTGGTGACGGGATCGGGGGCGGTCAGATTCACCGGGCCCGACAGCGACTCCGTCTCCAGGATGTGCCGCAGCGCCGCGACCTCGTCCTGCAGCGCGATGAAGCTCCAGTACTGGCGCCCATGGCCCATCCGCCCGCCGAGCCCCGCCCGGAACAGCGGGAAGAGCCGGCCCCAGGCCCCGCCCTCACGGCCGACGACCAGTCCGGTGCGGGCATGCACCGTCCGCACGCCCGCCTCCTCGGCGGCGGCCGTGGCGGCCTCCCACTCCACGCACACGGACGGCAGGAAGCCCTCGCCGGCCGGGGCGCTCTCGTCGACCGCACGGTCCCCGGTGTCGCCGTAGTAGCCGATGGCGGACCCGGACAGCAGCACCCTCGGCGGAGTGTCCAGCGAGGCGACGGCCTCGGCGACGGCCGTCGTCCCGAGCACCCGGCTGTCCCGGATCTCCTTCTTGTACTCCGGTGTCCAGCGGTGGTCGCCGACCCCGGCCCCGGCCAGATGGACGACGGCGTCGCAGCCCACCAGGCCCGACACGTCGACATACCGGCGTACGGGATCCCACTCCACCTCGTCACCGGCCCGGGCCGGGCGTCGTACCAGGCGTACGACCTCGTGCCCGTCGGCCCGCAGCGAGCGCACCAGCGCCCCGCCGATGAGTCCGGATGCTCCGGTGACAGCGATACGGAAGTGCGGCATGGGCCCATCCTCCCGCAGCGGATCCGGGCGCGCCGCACGAACCGGGCAACGCCCCGTCCGGGTCGCCGGGCCGTGCCCGGGGGCTGCGGAAAGGGGCTGACCGGTCGCGCCCCCCGTGGCACAGTGGCGCGCATGCCTGATTCCCTCACCCGCCCGGCCCACCTCGTCCGCCCCGCCGTTCCGGCCGACGCGGACGCCCTCGGCGAACTCGACCGCGCCACCTGGTCGACGCTGCACGCCGTGCAGCCCAGGCCGCAGCCCCCGTACCGGCCGTTCTTCAGCGACCATTACCGCCCGCAGGACGTCCTGGTGGCCGAGGTGCAGGACGCGTCGGGAGAGATGCGTCCGGCCGGGTACACCGGGCTGGTCGTGCCGACCCCCCTGGCCTGCCATACCCATGTCCGGCAGATACGGGGCCTCGCCGTCGCCCACTGGGCGCGCGGTCGCGGTGTCGCCAGGGCGCTGCTGCGGGCCGCTCTCGCGGCGGCGCGGAGCGAAGGGGCCAACCGGATGACGCTGCGGGTGCTCGGGCACAACGCCCCCGCCCGGGCCCTCTACGCATCGGAGGGATTCGTCGTGGAGGGGGTGCTGCCCGGCGAGTTCTTCCTGGACGGGCGGTACGTCGACGACGTGATGATGGGCCGTTCGCTCGCCCCGTGACCCCGCTGTCCCGCCGGCCGGGGCGGGGCCTCAGCCGGCTTTGAACCGGGCCCAGAGCGCGGGGAAGCGCTTCGCGAGGACCGTTTCGTCCTCGAAGCCGAAGGGGGTTCCGGCCGGCTCGGCGGCCTGGGGTGGCAGGCCGAGGTCCGGGGCGATGACACCGGTGAGCCGTTCGTACGCCTCGTCGGCCGCGTAGCCGAGATCCTCGGCGTCCCCGTCGAACTCCTCGTCGAAGCCGTCGAGCAGTTCGGCAAGGCTGTCCGGATCCCGCAGAGCGCCCTCGAAGACCTCCCGGCCCTGCCCGATCAGCCAGTAACGGAAGCAGTCGAAGGCGTCCTCGCTCGCTCCGTCGAGCAGTACGGCGGCAGCCCCCCACAACTCCCAGAGGTAGGCGCGGTGATACCGGGCCTCGAAGTGCCTGGCGAAATCCAGCACCGCGTCGGGATCGAGCAGCACCAGCCGTTCGACGAGCAGATCGGCCTGCTCCTCGGGATCGCCCCCGGCGGCCTCGCGGGTGCTGTCGATGATCTCCCAGAACTGCGTCTCGTCCATCACGGGACAAGCATCGGCCCTGGCGGCGGGCCCTGCACGCGGACACGACGCAGCCCCGGGCCGGCGGACGGTCCCTCAGGCACACCGGTCGGTGTGCCCGGGGGCGCTGCGCCGGGTCCGGGGCTGCGGCGGCAGCCGGGGTGCCCGGCTGCCGCCCTGCTCGTGTCAGAGCCCGTACCGCTCCCGGGCCTCCTTGACCGCGGACACGGCCACCTCGCCGCGGCGGGCCAGCTGGGCCAGGGCGGCTACGGTGATCGACTGCGCGTCGACGCCGAAGTGGCGGCGGGCCGCGGGGCGGGTGTCGGAGAGGCCGAAGCCGTCCGTGCCGAGCGAGCTCCAGTCCTGCTCCACCCACGGGCTGATCTGGTCCGGCACCTGCCGCATCCAGTCGCTGACCGCGAGGACCGGACCCGGGGCGCCCTCCAGCGCCTGGGTCACGTACGGCACCCGCTGCTCACCGTGGAGCAGCGCCTCGTCGCACTCCAGGGCCTCACGGCGCAGCTCGCCCCACGAGGTGGCGGACCAGACATCGGCCGACACACCCCAGTCCGCGGCCAGCAGCTCCTGTGCCTCCAGGGCCCAGTGGATCGCCGTACCGGAGGCCAGCAGCTGGAGGCGCGGCGCGTCCGCCGTGGCGGGCGTGCCCTCCTTGAAGCGGTAGAGGCCCTTGAGGATGCCCTCCTCGACGCCTTCCGGCATCGCGGGCTGGGGCTTCGGCTCGTTGTAGACCGTCAGGTAGTAGAAGACGTTCTCGGCATCGGGGCCGTACATCCTGCGCAGACCGTCCTTGACGATCACCGCGATCTCGTACGCGAACGCCGGGTCGTAGTTGAGCGACGCGGGGTTCGTGGCCGCGATCAGGTGCGAGTGGCCGTCCGCGTGCTGGAGGCCCTCCCCGGTCAGCGTCGTCCGGCCGGCCGTCGCGCCGACGATGAAGCCCTTGCCGAGCTGGTCGGCGAGCTGCCACATCTGGTCGCCGGTCCGCTGCCAGCCGAACATCGAGTAGAAGATGTAGAAGGGGATCATCGTCTCGCCGTGCGTCGCGTACGACGTGGCGGCGGCGATGAAGTCGGCCATGGCGCCGGCCTCGGTGATCCCCTCGTTGAGGATCTGGCCGTCCTTGGCCTCCTTGTAGTACATCAGCTGGTCGCGGTCGACCGGCTCGTACGTCTGGCCCAGCGGCGAGTAGATGCCGGCCGACGGGAACAGCGACTCCATGCCGAAGGTGCGGGCCTCGTCCGGGACGATCGGCACCCAGCGCTTGCCGGTCTCCTTGTCCCGCATCAGGTCCTTGACCAGGCGCACGAGGGCCATGGTGGTGGCCATCTCCTGCTTGCCGGACCCCTTCTTCAGCGCGGCGAACGCCCGCTCCTGAGGCTCGGGCAGGGCCACCGCGTGCACCCGGCGGGCCGGTGCGGGGCCGCCGAGGGCGGCGCGGCGCTCCTGGAGGTAGCGGACCTCGGGGGAGTCCGCGCCCGGGTGGCCGTAGGGCACCAGGCCGTCCGCGAAGGCGCTGTCCGGGATCGGGAGTCCGAGCAGCTCGCGCATGCCCTTGAACTCGTCGATCGACAGCTTCTTCATCTGGTGGTTGGCGTTCTTGGACTCGAAGCCCTTGCCCAGGGTGTAGCCCTTCACCGTCTGCGCGAGGATCACGGTCGGCGCGCCCTTGTGCTCGACGGCCGCCTTGTACGCCGCGTAGACCTTGCGGGCCTCGTGGCCGCCGCGGGAGGTGTAGAAGCACTCGGCGATCTTCGCGTCGGTGAGCAGTTTCGCCATCTCGGTGAGGGCGGGCTCGGCGCCGAAGAAGTGCTCGCGGATGTACGCGACGTCGCGGGTGGCGTACGTCTGGAACTGCGCGTCCGGGACCTCGCGGAGGCGGCGGACCAGCGCACCGGTGGTGTCCAGCTGGAAGAGCTCGTCCCAGGCGTTGCCCCAGAGCGTCTTGATGACGTTCCAGCCGGCGCCGCGGAAGGCACCCTCGAGCTCCTGGACCACACGGAAGTTGGCGCGGACCGGGCCGTCGAGGCGCTGCAGGTTGCAGTTGATGACGAAGGTCAGGTTGTCGAGCTGTTCCCGCGCCGCGAGGGCGAGGGCGGCGGTCGACTCGGGCTCGTCCATCTCGCCGTCACCGAGGAAGGCCCAGACGTGCGAGTTCGAGGTGTCCTTGATGTTGCGGTTGGCCAGATAGCGGTTGAAGCGCGCCTGGTAGATCGCCGAGAGCGGACCGAGGCCCATCGACACGGTGGGGAACTCCCACAGCCAGGGCAGCCGCCGGGGGTGCGGGTAGGACGGCAGGCCGTCACCGCCTGCCTCCTGGCGGAAGTTGTCGAGCTGCTGCTCGCTGAGCCGGCCGTCGAGGAAGGCGCGGGCGTAGATGCCGGGGGAGGCGTGGCCCTGCACGTAGAGCTGGTCGCCGGAGCCGTCCCCCTCCTTGCCGCGGAAGAAGTGGTTGAAGCCGGTCTCGTAGAGCCAGGCCGCGGAGGCGAAGGTCGCGATGTGTCCGCCGACGCCGTACCGGGCGCCGCGGGTGACCATCGCGGCCGCGTTCCAGCGGTTCCAGGCGGTGATCCGGGACTCCATCTCCAGATCGCCGTCGAACGCGGGCTCGGCGGCGGTCGGGATGGAGTTGACGTAATCGGTCTCCAGCAGCTTCGGCAGTGCGAGACCGGCACCCTCGGCGTGCTGGAGCGAGCGACGCATCAGGTATGCGGCACGATGCGGCCCGGCGGCCTTGGTGACGGCATCCAGGGAGGCCGCCCATTCAGCGGTCTCCTCGGGGTCGCGGTCCGGGAGCTGGTCGAGCTCGCTCGGAAGCTTTCCTACGGGGTCGGTCATGATCGCCGCCTTCCGGAGTGGAGGGGGGTGGAGAAAGGGCCCTGACGGGCAGGACAGGGCGATGGGGCCGGTGGGCCCGCGGAGTGAACTGTAAGTCTCCGATCGATGATCGATCAAAGCGTGAAGGGCAAAACTTCTTGATATGAAGAAATTGGCATCCAGTGCCGCGAAACAGGGCACGGAGTGACGGGACATACCGCATGAAAAAGGGCACTCGCCTGAACGGCTGAGCGCCCCTGGTGACAGATGCGCAGGCCTCAGGCGCGCGGTGCGCAGCCCAGCACGTGCGCCTTGACCAGCATGCCGATGTCCGGGTCCTTCCGCAGGAACGCGTCGATGAGGGCCTGGTGCTCCTCCGCGTACGACTTCTGGACCGTGCCCAGCCACCGGATCGACAGGGCGGTGAACACCTCGATGCCCAGGCCCTCCCAGGTGTGCAGGAGCACGGCGTTCCCGGCGGCCCGCACCATCTCGCGGTGGAACGCCACGGTGTGCCGCACCTGCGCCTCGCCGTCGGCCAGCCGGTCCGCCTCGTGGAGCGCCGCCACGTGCGGCGTCAGGAGCGAGCAGTCCTCACCGAGGACCGGGGCCGCCAGCTCCGCGGCGATCTGCTCCAGACCAGCCCGGACCGGATAGCTCTCCTCCAGGTCGGCCGCCGTGAGATTGCGGACGCGTACGCCCTTGTTGGGCGCCGACTCGATCAGCCGGAGCGTCTCCAGCTCCCGCAGTGCCTCGCGCACCGGGGTCTGGCTGACCTCCAGTTCGGTGGCGATCCGGCGCTCCACGATGCGCTCACCCGGTTTCCAGCGCCCGCTGACGATCCCGTCCACGATGTGCTCGCGGATCTGTTCGCGCAGCGAGTGGACGACGGGCGGGGTCATGAGGAGCTCCTTCCGGGCAAACCGGTGCCGGCTGCGCCCTCACGGCTGCCGGCGCGACCGGTGGTCCCTAGACAATACGGCGGCGCCCCCGCCCGGAAGTGGTCCGAACGGGGGCGCCGCTGGTGAGGCTGGTTACAGCAGGGGTGCTCAGAGGCCGAGCTCGACCTCGAACTCGCCGGCCTCCAGGATCGCCTTGACCGCGGTCAGGTAACGGGCGGCGTCCGCGCCGTCCACCAGACGGTGGTCGTAGGAGAGCGACAGGTACGTCATGTCGCGGACACCGATGACGGTGCCCTCCTCGGTCTCGATGACCGCCGGACGCTTGACCGTGGCACCGATGCCCAGGATGGCTGCCTGGTTCGGGGGCACGATGACGGTGTCGAAGAGCGCACCGCGCGAGCCGGTGTTGCTGATGGTGAAGGTGGCACCGGACATGTCGTCCGGGGTCAGGCCGCCACCGCGGGCCTTGCCGGCCAGCTCGGCGGTCTTCTTCGAGATACCGGCGATGTTCAGGTCGCCCGCACCCTTGATGACCGGGGTCATCAGACCCTTCTCGGCGTCCACGGCGATGCCGATGTTCTCCGAGTCGAAGTACGTGATGGTGCCCTCGTCCTCGTTGATCCGGGCGTTGATGACCGGGTGGGCCTTCAGCGCCTGGGCCGCCGCCTTGACGTAGAACGGCATCGGGGACAGCTTGACGCCCTCGCGGGCGGCGAACGCGTCCTTGGCGCGGGCGCGCAGCTTCATCAGCTTGGTGACGTCGACCTCGACGACCGAGGTCAGCTGGGCCTGCGAGTGCAGGGCCTTCATCATGTTGTCGCCGATGACCTTGCGCATGCGCGTCATCTTGACGGTCTGACCGCGCAGCGGGGAGACCTCCAGCTTCGGCGCCTTCGCAGCCGCGGCCGCGGGTGCGGGGGCCGGAACGGCAGCGGCGGCCTTGGCGGCCTCCGCTGCGGCGACGACGTCCTGCTTGCGGATACGGCCACCGACACCGGTGCCCTTGACCGAGCCCAGCTCGACGCCGCTCTCGGCGGCGAGCTTGCGGACCAGCGGCGTGACGTACGCGCCCTCGTCACCGGAGACCGCGGCCGGGGCCGCGACGGGCGCCGGGGCGGCGGGGGCGGCGGGGGCGGCGGGCGCCGGAGCCGGGGCGGCCGGGGCGGCCGGGGCGGCGGGCGCCACCGGGGCCGGAGCCGGCGCGGGGGCGGCAGGGGCCGCGACGGGCGCCGGGGCAGCGGCGGGGGCCGGAGCCGGAGCGGCGGCGGGGGCCGGAGCGGCCGGGGCCGGGGCGGCGACCGGAGCGGCACCGGCGGCACCGATGACGGCGAGCTTGGCGCCGACCTCGGCGGTCTCGTCCTCGGCGACGACGATCTCCAGCAGCACACCGGAAACCGGGGCCGGGATCTCGGTGTCGACCTTGTCCGTGGAGACCTCCAGGAGGGGCTCGTCCTCCGTGACCTCCTCGCCGACCTCCTTCAGCCAGCGGGTGACGGTGCCCTCGGTGACGCTCTCGCCGAGCGCCGGAAGGGTGACGTCGGTACCGGCGGCGCCACCGGCCGGAGCGGCGGCGGCCGGGGCCTCGGCCACGGGGGCCGGAGCGGCGGCGGGGACCGGGGCCTCGGCCACGGGAGCCGGGGCGGCGGCGGGCTCGGCGGCCGGGGCGGCAGCGGCAGCGGGCGCACCCGTGCCGTCGTCGATGACGGCCAGCTCGGCGCCGACCTCGACGGTCTCGTCCTCGGCGACCTTGATGGCGGAGAGAATGCCGGCGGCGGGGGCCGGGATCTCGGTGTCGACCTTGTCGGTCGAGACCTCGAGCAGCGGCTCGTCGGCCTCGACGCGCTCGCCCTCAGCCTTCAGCCAGCGGGTGACAGTGCCCTCGGTGACGCTCTCGCCGAGCGCCGGAAGGGTTACGGAAACCGACATGGTTTCGGTTGCTCCTTACGAAAGTGCGGTAGTGGTCGTCGTCGCGCTCGGTCGACTGATCAGTCGTGGGAGTGCAGGGGCTTGCCGGCCAGGGCCAGGTGGGCCTCGCCGAGCGCCTCGCTCTGGGTCGGGTGGGCGTGGATGAGCTGCGCGACCTCGGCGGGCAGCGCTTCCCAGTTGTAGATCAGCTGGGCTTCGCCGACCTGCTCGCCCATACGGTCACCGACCATGTGGACGCCGACCACGGCACCGTCCTTGACCTGGACGAGCTTGATCTCGCCCGCGGTCTTGAGGATCTTGCTCTTCCCGTTGCCCGCGAGGTTGTACTTCAGGGCGACGACCTTGTCCGCGCCGTAGAGCTCCTTGGCCTTGGCCTCGGTGATGCCCACGGAGGCGACCTCGGGGTGGCAGTACGTCACCCGCGGGACACCGTCGTAGTCGATCGGGACGGTCTTCAGACCGGCCAGCCGCTCCGCCACCAGGATGCCCTCGGCGAAGCCGACGTGCGCGAGCTGGAGCGTCGGGGCCAGGTCGCCCACGGCCGAGATGGTGGGCACGTTGGTCTGCATGTACTCGTCGACGAGGACGTAGCCGCGGTCCATCGCGACACCGGCCTCCTCGTAGCCCAGGCCCTGCGAGACCGGGCCGCGGCCGATGGCGACCAGCAGCACCTCGGCCTCGAAGGTCTTGCCGTCGGCCAGGGTCACCCGGACGCCGTCCTGGGTGTACTCGGCGCTCTGGAAGAACGTACCGAGGTTGAACTTGATGCCGCGCTTGCGGAAGGCACGCTCGAGCAGCTTCGAGCTGTTCTCGTCCTCGACCGGGACCAGGTGCTTCAGGCCCTCGACGATCGTGACGTCGGTGCCGAAGGACGTCCACGCCGAGGCGAACTCGACGCCGATGACGCCGCCGCCCAGCACGATCGCGGACTTCGGGACCCGGTCCAGCTTCAGCGCGTGGTCCGAGGAGATGATGCGGTTGCCGTCGATCTCCAGGCCCGGCAGCGACTTCGGCACGGAGCCGGTCGCGAGCAGCACGTGGCGGCCCTCGACGCGCCGGCCGTTCACGTCCACCGAGGTGGGGGAGGACAGTCGGCCCTCGCCCTCGATGTAGGTGACCTTGCGCGAGGCGATGAGACCTTGCAGACCCTTGTACAGGCCCGAGATCACGTCGTCCTTGTACTTGTGGACGGCGTCGATGTCGATGCCCTCGAAGGTGGCCTTGACGCCGAACTGGTCGGCCTCGCGTGCCTGGTCGGCGATCTCACCGGCGTGCAGCAGGGCCTTCGTGGGGATGCAGCCGTTGTGCAGGCAGGTACCGCCGACCTTCCCCTTCTCGATCAGAGCGACGTCCAGGCCCAGCTGCGCCCCACGCAGGGCCGCGGCGTAACCGCCGCTACCACCGCCGAGGATCACTAGGTCGAAAACGGTGCTGGCGTCGTTCGCCACGTCACGTCCTCCATGCATGTGCGCCGTACGCCGGGCCCCGTCGCTGGGGGATTACCGGCCGGTCGGCTGGTGTTCGGCCGCTTTGATATTCGGCCCTCTGGTGGGGCCCTGTCCTGCCGAGAACCCATCTTCGCACTTGTTGACGGTGGGCGGGACGCGGGGCCCGGGTCTGAGACGGATGATCAACCGTCCCGGGGGGCTGCCGCCGTACGGCGACACGCCGATTTCATCGAGAGCGAAACCGGGCGTCGTCGTGGTGCGACGAGACGGAAAACACCTGCGGCCCCGGGCAGTGTGCCCGGGGCCGGTCGGTGCGGGACGTCCTCAGCCGAGGTCGCCGGCAGCGGTGCGCTCGGCCAGCTTCACCAGGGTGCGGACCGCGGAACCGGTGCCCCCCTTCGGCGTGTAGCCGTACGGTGCGCCCTCGTGGAACGCCGGGCCGGCGATGTCCAGGTGCGCCCAGGCGATGCCCTCGCCCACGAACTCCTTCAGGAACAGACCGGCCACCAGGCCACCGCCCATCCGCTCGCCCATGTTGGCGATGTCGGCGGTCGGGGAGTCCATTCCCTTGCGCAGGTCGGCGGGGAGCGGCATCGGCCAGGAGGCCTCGCCGACCTCCTCGGCGATCTCGTGGATGGAGGTGCGGAAGGCGTCGTCGTTCGCCATGATGCCGAAGGTGCGGTTGCCCAGCGCCAGCACCATCGCGCCGGTCAGGGTCGCCACGTCGACGATCGCGTCCGGGTTCTCCTCGGAGGCGCGGGTCAGCGCGTCGGCGAGGACCAGACGGCCCTCGGCGTCCGTGTTGAGGACCTCGACGGTCTTGCCGCTGTACATGCGCAGCACGTCACCCGGGCGGGTCGCGCTGCCCGACGGCATGTTCTCGGCGAGCGCCAGCCAGCCGGTGACATTGACCTGGAGACCCAGACGGGCGGCCGCGACGACCGTCGCGAACACGGCGGCGGCGCCGCTCATGTCGCACTTCATCGTCTCGTTGTGACCGGCCGGCTTCAGCGAGATGCCGCCCGAGTCGTAGGTGATGCCCTTGCCGACCAGGGCCAGGGTCTTCTCCGCCTTCGGGTGCGTGTAGGCGAGCTTCACCAGACGCGGGCCGTGGGACGAGCCCTGGCCGACGCCGAGGATGCCGCCGAAGCCGCCCTTGACGAGGGCCTTCTCGTCGAGAACCTGCACCTTGATGCCGTGCTCCTTGCCCGCGGCGGTGGCCACGGCCGCGAAGGACTCGGGGTACAGGTCGTTCGGCGGGGTGTTGATCAGGTCGCGGGCGCGGTTGATCTCCTCGACGACCGCGACGGCACGCTCGGCGGCCGCCTTGAAGGCCTTGTCGCGCGGCTTGGCGCCGAGCAGGGCGACCTCGGCGAGCGGCTGCTTCGCGCCGTTGCCGTTCTTCTTGCCCTTGGGCGCCAGCTTGTTCTCGCCGCCCTGGTAGGCGGTGAAGGCGTACGCACCGAGGAGCGCGCCCTCGGCGATCGCCCCGGCGTCCTCGGCGGACTCCACGGGCAGCGCGAAACCGGCCTTCTTCGCACCGCTCAGGGCGCGGGCGGCCGAACCCGCGGCGCGGCGCAGCGCCTCGGCGTCGTACGGCTCACCCTTGGCCGGGGCGGAGCCGAGTCCGACCGCGATGACGACCGGGACCTTGAGACCGGAGGGTGCGGGGAGCTTGGTCACCTCGCCCTCGGCACCCGCGGCGCCCAGGGCCTCCAGGACGGTGGCGAGCTTTCCGTCGAACGCCTTGTCCGCGGCCTCGGCGCCCGGTGCGAGGACCAGGTCCCCGGACTTGGAGCCGGCGCCCTTGGCGACGCCGACGACCAGTGCGTCGGCGCGCAGCGTCGCCGCACCGGCAGTGCTGAGAGTGAGAGCAGTCACGGTGGTGAAATCTCGCTTCCGTTGAGTTCGTGTTCGGCCGAGGGGTGGGCCGACCGTGCCCGGCGCATCGTAGACGCCGCCGCAATGCGCCGGGAATGAGCCTACGCGCGCCTTTGCGACGGGATCACCGCGGCGGCCAGTCCCGGTCCGGTGCGCGGGCGCGGGGGCGGTGAGGGGCGGGGCCGTGCGGCCGTAACGGAACGTACAAGTAGGGTCGTTGGCGGCATCGGACCGACAGCTGACCGACAGCTGGCTTACAGGGGGAGAACCATGCGTGCCCGTGGGGCTGCACACGTGCGGAGGCCGGGACCGGTTCCAGCGGTCACCGTTCTGATTCTGCTGGCCCTGCTGGCCGCCTGCACCTCGGCCCCGGAACCGGATGGCACGGCCCACTGGCGGCCGGAGCCGGGCCTCGGCTGGCAGTGGCAGCTCTCCGGCCGGCTGGACCCCACCGTGGACGTCCCGGTGTACGACATCGACGGCTTCGACCACGACGCCTCGGCCGTCGCCGATCTGCACCGCCGGGGGCGCAAGGTGATCTGCTACCTGTCCACCGGCGCCTGGGAGGATTTCCGTCCGGACGCCGGGAAGTTCCCCGCCTCGGTACGGGGCAAGGGCAACGGCTGGGAGGGCGAGCGGTGGCTCGACATCCGCCGCACGGACATCCTGGAGCCGCTGATGGAGGCGCGGATCGCGATGTGCGCGAAGAAGGGCTTCGACGCGGTGGAGCCCGACAACATGGACGGATACCGCAACCGCACCGGCTTCCCGCTGACCGCTGCCGACCAGCTGCGCTACAACCGGCTCATCGCCCGCATCGCCCACCGCCACGGGCTCGCCGTCGGCCTGAAGAACGACCTCGGCCAGATCCCGGAACTGGAACCGGACTTCGACTTCGCGGTCAACGAGCAGTGCGCACAGTACAAGGAGTGCGAGACCCTCAGCCCGTTCGTGAAGGCGGGCAAGGCCGTCTTCCACGTGGAGTACGAGCTGCCGGTCGCCCGGTTCTGCGCCACCTCGAAGCGGCTGGGGCTCAGCTCGCTGCTCAAGAAGTACGAGCTGGGCGTGTGGCGTCAGGAGTGCCCGACGAAGGGGTCCGGCCGGGCCGGCTGAGGCCCGGAGTCCGGCGGCACCCGGGTCCGGCCCGGTCCGGGCGGAGGTGCTCAGCCGAGCGCCAGCACCACCCCGGCCGCCGTGGCGGCCGTCTCCGCCAGCGCGCCGAAGACATCGCCGGTCACCCCGCCGAAGCGGCGCACACAGCGGCGCAGCAGGAGCTGGGCGACACCGAGACCGGCCAGCACGGCGACGGCGTGGTGCAGCGCCCCGTACCCGCCCAGGAGCGCGCCGGCACCCGCACAGGCCGCGACCACGACGGTGCCGGCCACCGCGGCAGCCCGCACCGTGACCGTCCCGGCCACCGCCGCGCCCAGCCCTTCCGGACGGGCCGCCGGTACGCCCCGACGGCAGGCCAGGGTGAGCGCCAGCCGGGCCGTGACGGCGCAGACGGCCGCCGCGAGCGCCCCGTGCGCCCAGCCCTGCCCGTACAGCTGCTGGAGGACCGCGACCTGGGCCAGCAGCACGAAGAGCAGGGTGATCACACCGAACGGCCCGATGTCCGACTGCTTCATGATCCGCAGGGCGTCGTCGGCGGGCCTGCCGCTGCCCAGGCCGTCGGCGGTGTCCGCGAGCCCGTCCAGATGCAGCCCGCGGGTCAGCGCCGCGGGCACGGCGGCGGAGGCGACCGCGGCCAGCAGCGGACCGGAGCCGAGCAGCAGCGCCAGACAACCGGCCGCCGCCGCGAGCAGCCCCACGACGAGACCGGCGACCGGGGCGCACAGCATCCCGCTCCGGGCGGCCGGGCGGTCCCAGCGGGTGACACGGACGGGGAGCACGGTCAGGGTGCCGAAGGCGAAACGAAGGCCATGGCTGTTCAGGGAGGTCACGGCGCGCAGGCTAATCGGTATGACGCCCCGATAGATTGTTCATAACGCAATATATATGGACAGAAGATGCTCAAGGGGAGTGGGTGGCATGGGTCACTGGTTCGAGCAGAACATCGTCGAGCCGGGGAAGCTGCCCCTGTTGCTCGCGCTGGCCGCGTTCGTGCTGGCCTTCGCCATCACCCGGTTCATCACGCGGATGATCCGGGCGGGCAAGGGGCCGTTCCGCAACATCACACCCGGCGGACTCCATATCCACCACGTGGTGCCCGGCGTGGTGTTGAGCATCATCGGCGGCTTCGGGGCGGTCGCCGCCGGCCGCGAGGGGGTTGCCGCGGCGATCTGTGCGGTGATCTTCGGCGTGGGGGCGGGCCTGGTCCTGGACGAGTTCGCCCTGATCCTCCACCTCGACGACGTGTACTGGTCGGAGCAGGGCCGCCAGAGCGTGGAGGTCGTGATCCTCACCGCGGCGCTGGTGCTGCTGGTCCTGGCCGGATTCTCCCCGCTCGGCGTGCACGAGCTGAGCCGTACCGAGCAGGAGGGCAGGATCGGCGTCATCATCACGCTGATCGTCAACTTCCTGGTCGTGCTGATCGCCCTGTTCAAGGGCAAGTTCCGGCTTGCGGTCGTCGGCACCCTCGTCCCGTTCGCCGCTCTGATCGGGGCGATCCGGCTGGCCCGGCCGGCCTCGATGTGGGCGAAGCACTTCTACCGTCACCGCCCCCGCGCCCGCGCCCACGCGGTGCTGCGCGCCTACCACCACGATCTGCGCTGGGCGGGACCGCGCCGGAAGTTTCACGATCTGATCGGCGGCGCACCCGACCGGGTCCCGGCCCCCGTCCGCAAGCCCTGATCGCGGCGCGGCTGCCGGTACCGGTTCCGGCCGGCCGCGCAGGCGTACAGGACGAGCACCGCGGTGATCGCCGCGAGGTGCTCCTGGCCGGCCAGGTTGTTCCTGACGGCCAGTTCGACGCTCATCGCCACGACCACCAGCGCCGCGGTGAACCGGGCCCGGTGGACACAGCACAGGTAGACCGCGAGGCCGACCACCGCCGCCGAGGGCCCGGTGTCGACGGTCCGGGCATCGGAGGCGGGCAGCCCGATCGGACCGTCCGGACCGAGGGCCACGCCGATCCGTGCGTACAGCGTCCCGGCCAGCGTCGCCCCGTACGCGATCACGAGCGTCCGCCACCGGCCCAGGCAGATCTCGGCGGCCCCGAACGCCACCAGGATCTGCGCCAGCGCCCCCCATACCGGCAGATCCGGCGCCGCGACGAACAGCGACAACGGAGTGCGCAGCAGCGCCGCCCACCACGGGTCCCCGGCCCGCACCACTCCGAGCTGCTGCACCGCCCCGGAGCCCCAGGGCCGGTTCTGCGCCACCTGGAGCAGCGCCGTCAGACAGACCGCGGCGAGCGTCATGGGGACCGCCCGCAGGCGGTGGTCCGCGAGCCCCGCGCGTACGGTCCCCAGCAGGGGACCCCACTCGCGGCGAGCCGCTTCGCCCAGTGCGGGTAAGGGTTTCATCCGCCGGCCCCGAGCTGCGAGCGGTGCATCCACTTGGGCAGCCCGGGTGCCTCCAGGAACCCCTCGGCACGGCCCGCGGCGAGGCCGATGCGCAGCAGGTCGGAGCTCCTCTCGAAGAGCAGGAAACGCGGTTCCCAGATCGGCCGGTACTTGGCGTTGGCGCGGTAGAGCGACTCGATCTGCCACCAGCGGGAGAAGAAGCTGAGCAGGGAGCGCCACAGCCTCAGCACCGGCCCGGCGCCGAGCCGCGAACCCCGTTCGAAGACGGAGCGGAACATGGCGAAATTCAGCGAGACCTGGGTGATGCCGATGTCTTCCGCACGCCGCAGGAGTTCGATGACCATGAACTCCATCAGGCCGTTCTCGGCGTCCCGGTCACGGCGCATCAGGTCCAGCGAGAGGCCGTGCGGCCCCCACGGTACGAAACTCAGCAGGGCGCGCAACTCGCCGGGCCCGCCGTCCGCTTCGGCGGGCGCGTCACGGCATTCGAGCATCACGCACCGGCCGTCGGCGGGATCACCGAGCCGGCCCAGCGCCATCGAGAAACCCCGTTCGGTCGCGCCGTCGCGCCAGTCGTCGGCGCGCCGTACCAGTTCGGCCATCTCGTCGGCGGGGATGTCGGCGTGCCGGCGCACGGTCACGCCGTACCCGGCGCGCCTGACCCGGTTGTACGCCTGGCGGACGGTGCGCATCGCGCGCCCTTCGAGGGTGAACTCGGCGGTCTCCACGATCGCTTCGTCACCCAGCTCCAGGGCGTCGAGGCCGTGGCGTGCGTAGACGGTTCCGCCCTCCTCGCTCACGCCCATGACCGCCGGGATCCAGCCGTGCTCGCGGGCCTCGGTCAGCCACGGCTCGATCGCTCCGGGCCAGGCCTCCGGGTCGCCGAGGGGATCACCGGAGGCGAGCGAGACCCCGCTGACCACCCGGTAGGCGACGGCGGCCTTCCCGGTCGGCGACCAGACGACGCTCTTGTCCCGGCGCAGTGCGAAGTAGCCGAGCGAGTCGCGGTCGCCGTGTCCGTCGAGCAGTGCCCGCAACCGGCGCTCGTCCTCGGGGGTGATCGGGTCGACGGCCCGGCGGGACCGGAACGCCGCGTACACGACGGTGATCAGCAGCAGGGTGGAGAGGATGTTGATGACGACGTCGACCCAGCCCGGCGTGGTGATTCCGGGGAGGGTGGCACCGTCGCCGGCGACCGAGACCAGGCGCAGGGCGCCGTAGTGCCAGCGGTCCAGGAAGGACGAACGGTAGTCGTCGTGCGCGGTGTTGGTGAGCGTCACCAGTCCGGCGGCGATCAGCGAGGTGACCAGCAGCCCGCCGACCGCGACGGCCGCGGCCAGCTTCGGGTTGGACCGGTCGCCCTTCGCGTAGAACTCGCGCCGGCCGACCACGAGCGCCAGGACGAAGACGGCGGTCAGCGCCAGCGAGATCCAGTTCTGCGGGTACTGCCGCACCTCCGGGAACGGCATCACCAGGAGGAAGAGCAGCAGCAGAAGACCGCTCACCACCATGTTCACGATCCACGCGGCCCGTTTGCGGCGGCGCATGGTGATCGCGAGGAAGAGTGCGACCACTCCGGAGGAGAAGCCCGCAGTGAGCAGGTACGGGGTGAAGTAGTTGGCGGTGTTGTGGCGGCGCAGGTCGTTGCCGAGGGTGACCCAGACGGCGCTCAGGAAATTGATGAACGACACGACGCGCAGGTACCAGATGGCGAACGCGGCACCATGGCGTGACCGGGCAGTGCTCGTCGGCCGGGTGACGACCCGCCTGGATTCCTCGGTGGCCAATCGGACCTCTCCCACGAAAGCGATCATATCGGGCGTCGCGCTGTGGGAGAGGCTTGCGCTGCGGCCGGTGCTCGACGGCCGCAGCGCCGCCGGTCCGGTCAGTCGCCGTCCGTGCCGGCCTCCTCGTCGGCGCCTTCCCTGTCCTCGGCGACGGGTGCCCGCTCGGGCAGCTCGGCCGCCAGCGCGGCCGCGGCCCGGACGAGCGGAAGAGCGAGCAGTGCCCCACTCCCTTCACCCACGATGACGCCGTGGTCCAGCAACGGGTTGAGCGCCATCCGGTCCAGCGCCTTGGCCTGGGCCGGCTCCCCGCTCGCCTGGCCCGCCAGCCACCAGTCCGGCGCCCGGAAAGCCGCCCGCTGACCCACCAGCGCACAGGCCGCCGAGACCACGCCGTCCAGGATCACCGGCAGCCTGCGCACCGCGCACTGCAGCAGGAACCCGGTCATCGCCGCCAGGTCGGCACCGCCCACCGTGGCCAGCAGCTCCAGCTGATCACCCAGGACCGGCCTGGCCCGCCGCAACGCGTCCCGGATCGCCGCACACTTGCGCATCCATGCCAGATCGTCGATGCCCGCACCGCCGCGCCCGGTGACCACCGAGGCATCCGTACCGCACAGCGCGGCGATCAGCGTGGCCGCCGCCGTCGTACCGCCGACGCTCAGATCGCCGAGCACCACCAGATCGGTGCCCGAATCGGCCTCCTCGTCGGCGATCGCCACGCCGAGCCGGACCGCCCGCTCGGCCTCCTCGGCCGTCAGCGCGTCCTCGATGTCGATCCGGCCGCTGCCGCGCCGCACCCGGTGGCGCACCACCGACTCGGGGAGCAGTTCCGGGTCGCAGTCCAGACCGGCGTCGACGATGCGGACCGGAACGGAGAACTGGCGGGCCAGCACGGCGAGCGGGGTCGCACCCTCCAGCGTGGCCCGCACCAACTCGTGCGCGCTCCCGGCCGCGCGCCCGGACACATCCAGCCCGGCGACCCCGTGGTCACCGGCGAAGAGCACCACGCGCGGCTGCTCGATCGCCTTGACCGGTACGGACTGCTGGGCGGCCGAGAGCCATTCGCCCAGCTCGTCCAGGCGGCCGAGGGCACCGGGGGGAACGACCAGACGCTGTCGGCGTTCCTCGGCGTCGCGCCGTACACCGCCGTCCGGGCGTTCGATCAGGTCGGAGAAGTCGTCCAGATTCACGGAAGTCTGCCTCGCGGGTCGATACGTGGAGTGGGCCGGTGAGCCCGGCGGCGGGCTCACTGCGGAACAGTACCCGGCGCGTTTCCGTACCCCGTCAGTTCCGGTTCCGTCCCCGGTCGGTTCCGGTTGCCGTACCGAACCGCAGCAGCGTCATCGCGGGTGTCAGGGTCCGCAGCCCCGGGAGCAGCGACTGGATCCGGATCAGCTCGCCCATCGCGCCCCGCCCCCGCGGCGGCCGGAGCGCCCGCACCTCGGTGATCCCCGGATGCGCGCTCCTCAGCTTGTGCCGCTCACCGGGGTTCATCGCCCAGTGCATCGGCGGCACGGTCATCGCGCCGACCCTCGACCGGCCGGCCACCGTGCCCCTGGCCGGCCGGCGCGCCATCGTGTCCATGACGAGGATGCCGCCGGGCAGTCGTGCGGCACAGCCCGCCAGGATCGTCCGCACCTCCCCGGGGCGCAGATACATCAGCAGCCCCTGCGTCGTGACGACCGCACCGCGGCCCTCCGGGTCCTCGATCTCGTCCAGCCAGGACAGATCGGTCGCCGAACGGGACAGGGTGCGCAGCCGGTCCGAGGCGGGCAGCAGCGCCTTGCGCAACTCGGCCACTACGGGAAGCTCGACGCTCAGCCAGCTCAGCCGCCCGTTGTCGACCCGCCAGAAGCCGGTCTCCAGACCGTCGCCGAGTGCCACGACGGTGGCCTGCGGCCGTTCGGCGAGATACTCCTGCACGGCCAGGTCGAAACAGCGCGAGCGCAGCCCCTGGGCCTGGGAGAGGAACGCGTTCGGCCGCCCGAACCGTTCCTCGAAGGGGTAGTCCAGGTCCGCCAGCAGCCGGAGCGCCATCGGATCGTCCAGTACCGGATAGCGGCGGCCCGCCTCGTACGCCCTGTTGTAGAGCGTCCACAGGAGGGTCTCCGGAACCCCGTGCAGCATCGGTCGCACACCGGTCATGTCCGCTTCCTCCCGTTCCTCCGCACCGTCCCTCCGTACCGCTCCTCCGTGCTGTTCCCTCCGTGTCTCCGGTCAGCCGCGCAGTTGCAGCGCCTGTCCGGCCACCACCAGCAGCACCTGCTCGCACTCGTCGGCGAACGCGGCGTTCAGCCGGCCCAGCTCGTCGCGGAACCGCCGCCCGGCGGCCGTGGCGGGCACCACGCCCGAGCCGGTCTCGTTCGTGACGGCGACGACCGTGCGCCGCGTCCCGCGGACCGCCGAGACCAGCGCGGCGGTCCGCTCCCGCAACGCGCTCTCGCCGCCGCCCGCCCACGCCGCGTCGTCCCAGGCGTTCACGCGGTCCATCGCATCCGTCAGCCACAGCGACAGACAGTCGATCAGCAGCGGGGGGCCGTCCGACTCCAGCAACTCCACCAGCTCGCAGGTCTCCTCGGTACGCCAGGCGGCCGGCCTGCGCTCCCGGTGCAGCCCGACCCGGGCCGCCCACTCCGCGTCGCCCTCCCTGCCGCCCCCGGTCGCCACGTACACCACCTCGGGGAACGTCTCCAGACGCCGCTCGGCCTCCACCGACTTCCCCGACCTGGCGCCGCCCGTCACCAGCGTCCGCCGCGGTGGGCCCGGCTCCGCGCGGTAGTCGCCGGTCACCAGCGTCGTCCCGTCCGGCACGGCCCGCGCCCCGGCCGCCGCGAGCCGCCGGTCCAGTTCGGCGCCGGGCGGTGCGTCATGGTCCAGGTGGACGGCGATGATCTCGGTGGCCGGCCCGATCGCCTCCACCGCCCGCAGCCGCGCCAGCGCGTCCGGCCGGCCGATCACATCGCCGACCACCAGGTCGTACGGCTGCTCCGCCCGGTCGGTGAGCCCGGAGGGCGCGGCGCCCGGCGGCAGGTAGAGCAGCCGTGTGCCCTCGGGGGACGTCACCTCGTAGCCGGTGCCCGGCGCGTCCATCGGTACCGCCCGCACCCGGTGACCGCTGATCAGGGTCAGGTCCCGGCCGTCCGGCACCCTTCCCGCGGGAGGCAGCCCGGCGGGCAGTTCCACGGCGGGCCCGTCGTGGGGATGAGTGAGCAGCACCTGCCGTACGCCGCTGAGCGAATGCCCCGCACGGGCCGCGGCGAACACGGCCCCCGGGGTGAGATCGAGCAGCAGTGCGTCGTCGACCAGCAGCGCGGTCGCGGCCCGCGAGCGCGCACCGCGTGCGGTGGCGCAGGCGGCGCAGGGGCATTCGGGCCGAGGAAGCCCGTCGGGGGCTCCGGTGCCGAGGAGAGTCAGTTCCACGCTTCCGATCTTCCCGCGTCCGCGCAGCGGTTGCGCGACGTGGGGGTGTCCGGGCGGGTGCATGCCCCGTGCCGGCCCTGGCCGCAGGGACGAGTGCCGCCGTCCTGCCGGGGCACTAGGCTGCGGGCAGCAGAGCGACCCAGGAGGCGGACATGGCGTGGACGTGGCGGTTCGAGAAGTCCGACGGTACGGAGACGGAACCGGCCCTGCAGCCGGAGGAGTTCACGACACAGGGCGATGCGGAGTCCTGGATCGGTGAGTACTGGAAGGAGCTCCTCGACGGCGGGGCGGACCAGGTGACGCTCTTCGACGACACGACCAAGGTCTACGGCCCCATGAGCCTCCAGGCCGACCAGGGCTGACCCCGTCCCGGCGGGGGAGCGGTCGCACGGGCCGCGGCCGCTCCGTGCCCGGCCGGTCCCGGACCCGTACGGCCGGCGGTGATCCCGCGCGGCCCGGCCGGGGCCGGGAGGCGCGGCCGGGCCGGATCCCGCCGGGCCCGCGGAATCCGGACGTGGGCCTCAGATCTCGCCCAGGGTGACCTTCACCGTCTTCTCCGTGGTGCCGCGCAGATACGTCACCGGGACCTTGTCGCCGGGCTTGTCCGAGGCCAGTGCCTCCGCGAGGGACGTGATCGTCGTGATCGGCACGTCGTCGAGCCGGGTGATGATGTCGCCGACCTTCAGCCCCGCCTTGTCCGCGGCGCCCCCCTTCGCCACGCTGACCAGCGCGACCCCGGCGGGCTGGTAGTTCTCGTCGACGACCGTGCGCCCGGTGATGTCCAGTGCCGCCCGGCCCGAGTCGGTGACCTTGCCGCTCTTGATGATCTGATCGGCGACCGTCCGCACCATCGACGAGGGGATCGCGAACCCGATCCCGGGCGCCGCGCTGTCCTGCATCTGCGGGTCTACCGCCCCCAGCGTCGGAATGCCGATGACCTTGCTGTTCAGGTCGACCAGCGCGCCGCCGCTGTTGCCGGGGTTGATGGCCGCCGAGGTCTGCACCATGTTCGCGATCGTCGCGCCCGTGCCACCGCCCGAGCTGTTCTCGCTGACGGTGCGGCCGACGGCCGAGACGATGCCCTGGGTGACGCTGGAGGACAGGCCGAGCGGCGAACCCATCGCCAGCACGATCTGCCCCACCTCGACCTTCTGCGAGTCGCCGAACGTCGCGGGCTTCAGCCCGCTGGGAACGCTGTCCAGCTTGATGACGGCCAGATCCTGTTCCGGATAGGAGAAGACCAGTGAGGCCTTCAGCACCTTCTCGCCGGTGGCGGCGGTGACCCTGAAGGTCTTCGCGTCGCCGACCACATGGGCGTTGGTGACGATATGGCCCTTGGCGTCGTAGACGATGCCGGAGCCCAGGCTGTTGGGGGCCTCGATCTGGACGACCGAGGGCAGCACGTTCTTGATGACGGTCTGGTACGCGCTCTGCAGATCCCCGGCGGTGGCGGGGGCGGAGGCCGTCGTGGTGGCCTTCGGGGCCGCGGTACCGGACTCCGTCGCCGAGCAGCCGCTCACCAGAACGAGGGCACAGGCACCTGCGGTCAGAGGCAGCGACAGCCGGTATATGCGGCCGCGGGAATGGGAAGCATACATGTCCGAATTGTCGCTTCTATTCCCGCGGAAGGCCTGTCGGGCTCGATCGTCCGGGGTGCGGTCGACCCTCAGCCGGCCTGATCAGGCCCTCTCCGGCCGAGGGGGCCTACCCCCGCACCCCGCACAGATGCAGCAGCGCCGCCACCCGGCGGTACGGGTCCGTCCGCCCGGCCCGGTCCTCCGCGGCCAGCACTCGCTCCAGTTCGTCGGCGGCCGGCAGCTCCACCTCGTTGCCCACGCCGTCGGTGAAGACGCGCACCCCGTACCAGGTGTGCAGGGGTGCCGCGATCCCGGCGAGGGTGGCCGTCAGCGCGTCGAGCCGGTCGGCCCGCACCGGGAGCCCCAGCCGGTTGGTGTACGTGTCCGAGTCGAAGGCGGCCAGCGCCGTCTCCCAGTCCCCGGCCGCCCCGGGGCGCATCGCCAGCGCGTCGGCGTTCCGTACGAGCAGCGAGAGCAGGCCGCCGGGGGCCAGCATCCGGGCCAGACCGGCCAGCATCGCGTCCGGCTCCCGGACGTACATCAGTACGCCGTGGCAGAGCACCACGTCGAAACTGCCGGGCAGGAAGTGCACCCCGGTGTCCAGGCCGTCGCCCTCGATCAGCCGGACCCGTTCGCGAATGCCCGCGGGCTCGCCGGCGAGGGCCTCACTGGCCACCCGCAGCATCTCGGAGTCGGACTCCAGACCCGTCACGCTGTGACCGGCCCGGGCCAGCCGCAGTGCCTGGGTGCCCTGGCCCATGCCGACATCGAGGACGCGCAGGCGCTGCCCGACCGGGAAGCGGGCCGCTATCTGCTCGTCGAGCTGCCGGGCCACGAGCTCCTGGCGGACGGTGTTGCGCAGCCCGCCGAGCCCCTTGAGCCACGCCGACGAGGCCCCGGAGAACCCGCTGACGGCGACGACGCCGCCCGGCGGACCGCCGGCCGAGCCGGTCACAGCCGTACTCAGGGCCGCTCCCCGCGCTTGACCTGCGGCTTCGGCAGACGCAGCCGACGCATCTGGAGCGTGCGCATCAGACCGTAGGAGACCGCGCCGCGCTTCGGGGCGTCGGGGAAGCGCTGGTTCAGCTGCTTCCGCAGGCGGAAGCCGAGACCGATCGAGTCGATGACGATCAGCACGATCACGATGAGCCAGAGCAGCAGCGAGATGTTCTGGATGTTCTGGATCTGGATCACGCTGAGAATCAGGATGATCACGGCGAGCGGCAGGAAGTACTCCGCGATGCAGAAACGCGAGTCCACGTAGTCGCGGACGAAGCGGCGCACCGGACCCTTGTCGCGGGCCGGCAGATACCGCTCGTCGCCGCTGGCGAGCGCCTCACGCTGCTTGGTCAGCTCCACACGGCGCGCTTCGCGCTGGCGCTTGTTGGCCTCCTTGCGGTCGAGCGGCGCGCCACTGGAGGCACGGCGGCGCTGCGACTGGGCATCGCTGCGCTTGGGGGTGGGGCGACCCTTGGGGGCCTGCGGGTCGCGGGGCTGCTTGGAGAGGTCCGCCGTCACCTTGGTGGTGGGCGCCTCTTCCTTCGAACGGCTACGGAACACAAGGCCCAAGGGTACGGGTTCGACCGGCGTGACCCCCAGGCCGGTCGGGAACGATCCGGCAACGGCCCGCGTCCTCGCCGATGTCCCCGTGGTCCTGCGCGGATGTGGGCTCCGGTCTCCCCGGGTGCCGCCTACTCCCTGCGCCGGAGCGGCGACCGGGCGCAGTCGTCCTTGGGGAGGAGCACATCTGTGCTCGAACAGTGCGGTAATAGAGGCAGGGCCCGTACTGTGGGTTCTGTTGGAGTGCTGGAGCTCAGTCCGTCAGAAGGGGGCGCGCGAAGCCCATGAGCGGTGTCATGAAGCGTATGGGGATGATCTTCCGCGCGAAGGCAAACAAGGCCCTGGACCGGGCCGAGGATCCGCGCGAGACCCTCGATTACTCGTACCAGAAGCAGCTGGAACTGCTGCAGAAGGTGCGCCGCGGTGTCGCCGATGTGGCGACCTCGCGCAAACGGCTGGAGCTGCAGCTGAACCAGTTGCAGGGACAGTCGTCCAAGCTGGAGGACCAGGGCCGCAAGGCGCTCGCGCTCGGCCGCGAGGACCTGGCCCGCGAGGCGCTGTCCCGGCGTGCCGCCCTCCAGCAGCAGGTCACCGACCTGGAGACGCAGCACAGCACGCTGCAGGGCGAGGAGGAGAAGCTCACCCTCGCGGCCCAGCGGCTCCAGGCCAAGGTCGACGCCTTCCGTACCAAGAAGGAGACCATCAAGGCCACCTACACCGCGGCCCAGGCGCAGACCCGGATCGGCGAGGCCTTCTCCGGGATCTCCGAGGAGATGGGCGATGTCGGCCTGGCCATCCAGCGGGCCGAGGACAAGACCCAGCAGTTGCAGGCCCGGGCCGGCGCGATCGACGAGTTGCTGGCCTCCGGTGCCCTGGACGACCCGACCGGGACGGCGAAGGACGACATCGCCGCCGAGCTGGAACGGATCTCCGGGGGCTCCGACGTGGAGCTGGAGCTGCAGCGCATGAAGGCCGAGCTGGCCGGTGGCCCCACCCAGCAGCAGGCGATCGAGGGCGGCCCGCAGGACGCGGCGCAGCAGCAGTCGTCACAGTCCCCGCACAGGTTCGACAAGAGCTGAGGCAGCGTCATGATCGTACGGATCATGGGGGAGGGCCAGGTCGCACTGGCCGACAGTCATCTCGTCGAGCTCGACCGGCTCGACGACGAACTGCTCGCCGAGATGGAGAGCGGTGACGGCCCCGGCTTCCGCTCCACCCTCCACGCGCTCCTCGCCAAGGTGCGCGAGTTCGGCACGCCCTTGCCGGACGACTCCCTGGAGCCGTCCGAGCTGATCCTGCCGTCGTCCGACGCGACCCTCGAAGAGGTGCGCGCCCTGCTCCGGGACGACGGGCTCATCCCCGGCTGACGCCGGTGGCTCTCCAGCACCCGCACCTCGTCCGTGCCCCGTGCCCGCTCCGCCGGACACGGGGCACGGACGCGTCCTGGGCGGGTCCGGGGGCACGGGGCGGGGGCGGTCGCGGGACGCTCCGTGCCGGTCCCTCCGTACGACCCGTCCGGATCCCCGCGCGACACGCCGTAACGTAGCTTGCTGTGACCACCCTCGGAACCGGGGTCCTGCGTGTCCGGCACTGGCTGCGCGGCCACCCCCTGGCATCGGACGCCGCGCTCGCCCTGTTCGTGCTCGTGGCCATGATCGCCGGGTCGTTCGCCCACCAGGACACACCCGACGGCTCCGGCTTCGGCACCCGGACCCCCGAGGCGGGCAGCGTGCTCCTGATGGTGCTCGGAGCCGTGGCGCTGGTCCGGCGGCGCCGCGAACCCATGGCCGTGCTCGCCGCCACCGCCGTGCTGACCGCTGTCGAACTGGTGACGGCCGATCCGCTCGCGCCCGTGATGATGACCACCGTCATAGCCCTCTACACCGTCGCCGCCCGCACCGACCGGCCCACCACCTGGCGGGTCGGAGTGCTGACGACGGCCGCGCTGACCGCCGTCGCGATGTGGCTCGGCCCGGCGCCCTGGTACTCCCAGGAGCACCTCGCGATCTTCGCCTGGACCGGCATGGCCTGCGCCGTGGGGGACGCCGTGCGCTCCAGGCGCGCCGTCGTCGACGCGATACGGGAACGCGCCGAACGGGCCGAACGCACCCGTGACGAGGAGGCCCGGCGCCGGGTCGCCGAGGAACGGCTGCGGATCGCCCGCGACCTGCACGACGTCGTCGCCCACCACATCGCCCTGGTCAACGTCCAGGCCGGGGTCGCCGCCCACGTCATGGACAAGCGCCCCGACCAGGCCAGGGAGGCCCTGGCCCACGTCCGGGAGGCCAGCCGCTCCGCGCTCGACGAACTGCGGGCCACCGTCGGGCTGCTGCGGCAGTCCGGCGACCCGGCGGCGCCGACCGAACCGGCCCCGGGCCTCGCGGTCCTCGACGAGCTGGTGGACACCGTCCGGCGGGCCGGGCTCCCGGTCGAGGTGGCCTGCACCGACCTGCGGCCCCCGCTGCCCGCGGCCGCCGACCTGGCCGCGTACCGGGTGATCCAGGAGGCGCTGACCAATGTGCGCAAGCACGCGGGCCCCGGGGCGAAGGCCGAGGTGAGCGTGGTGCGGGTCGGCGCCACGGCCGAGGTCACCGTGATCGACAACGGCTCGGGCGGAGGCACCCCCAACGGGGACGGCGGTGGCCACGGGCTGCTCGGCATGCGGGAACGCGTCACGGCGCTCGGCGGCTCCCTCACCGCGGGGCCCCGCTACGGCGGCGGATTCCGGGTCCATGCGATCCTGCCCGTCGAGCCCCGCACGGCAACGTCCCAGGAACCGGGCCCGGCGGGCCGGACGGGGGAGACGGCATGACACCGCCCATCAAGGTGCTGCTCGCGGACGACCAGGCCCTGCTGCGCAGCGCGTTCCGGGTGCTGGTCGACTCGGAGGCCGACATGCAGGTGGTCGGCGAGGCGGCGGACGGCGCACAGGCCGTGGAGCTCGCCCGCTCGACCGGCGCCGACGTGGTGCTGATGGACATCCGGATGCCCGGGACGGACGGCCTCGCCGCGACCCGCATGATCAGCGCCGATCCCCAACTGGCCGACGTACGGGTCGTCATGCTCACCACCTTCGAGGTCGACGAGTACGTCGTGCAGTCGCTGCGGGCCGGGGCGTCCGGCTTCCTCGGCAAGGGGGCGGAACCGGAGGAACTCCTCAACGCCATCCGTGTCGCCGCGGCCGGCGAGGCCCTGCTCTCACCGGCCGCGACCAAGGGCCTGATCGCCACCTTCCTTGCGCAGGGCGGCAGTTCGAGCGGCGACGGGCCGAGCCCCGCGGAGTACTCCGAGCGGCTGGACGCGCTCACCGGCCGCGAACGCGAGGTGCTGGTGCTGGTCGCCGGCGGGCACTCCAACGACGAGATCGCCGAGCGGCTCGCCGTCAGCCCGCTCACCGTCAAGACCCATGTGAACCGGGCGATGGCGAAAGTGGGCGCCCGGGACCGGGCCCAATTGGTAGTGATAGCGTACGAATCGGGTCTGGTTCGCCCCCGGGGAGAATGACGGGGGACCATCGGCCTACTCCACCTGCGGTATGCGCGGCACGGAAGCGCGACCTGGGGCCGACGCCCCCGCCCCCCGGGATGCGCGATCGTGTAGCTGGGCCTGGGCTGTCCCCGAGGCGCCCGCCCCTCTGCCGCGCAAGCCACAGAAGAGAGACCCACCCATGTCCTGGCTGTCCAGATTCAGCCTCGCACAGCGGGCCCTGATCGGGCTGATCTCGATCGTCGCGCTCGTCTTCGGAGCGATCGCGATCCCGCAGCTCAAGCAGCAGTTGCTGCCCACCATCGAGCTCCCGATGGTCTCGGTGCTCGCCCCCTACCAGGGCGCTTCTCCCGATGTGGTCGAGAAGCAGGTCGTCGAACCGCTCGAGAACTCCATCAAGGCCGTCGACGGGGTCACCGGCATCACCTCCACCGCCAGCGAGGGCAACGCCGTCCTCATGGCGACCTTCGACTACGGCAACGAGGGCACCAAGCAGCTCGTCGCGGACATCCAGCAGGCGGTGAACCGCTCCCGCGCCCAGCTGCCCGACGGTGTGGACCCGCAGGTCATCGCCGGCTCGACGGACGACATGCCGACCGTCGTCCTCGCCGTCACCTCCGACAAGGACCAGCAGGCGCTCGCGGACCAGCTCGACCGCACGGTCGTCCCCGCACTCGAGGGCATCGACGGCGTCGGCCAGGTGTCCATCGACGGCGTGCAGGACCTCCAGGTCTCCCTCACCCCCGACGACAGGAAGCTCGCCGCCGCCGGACTCACCACCGCGACGCTCTCCCAGGCGCTCCAGGCGGGCGGTGCGACCGTCCCCGCCGGTTCGTTCTCCGAGTCCGGCAAGAGCCGCACCGTCCAGGTCGGCGGCGCCTTCACCTCCCTGAAGCAGATCGAGGACCTGCGGGTCACCGGCCAGGACCCGGCAACCGGCAAGCCCGGCAAGGCGGTCCGCGTCGGTGACGTCGCCACGGTGGAGCAGGAGCCGTCCACCGCGGTCTCCCTCACCCGGACCAACGGCAAGCCGAGCCTCGCGGTCATGGCCACGATGGACAAGGACGGCAGTGCCGTCGCCATCTCGGACGCGGTCAAGGACAAGCTCCCCGACCTCCGCAGGGACCTCGGCTCCGGCGCCGAACTCACCGTCGTCTCCGACCAGGGCCCCGCCGTCTCCAAGGCGATCTCCGGTCTGACCACCGAGGGCGCGCTCGGCCTGGTCTTCGCGGTCATCGTGATCCTGGTCTTCCTCGCCTCGCTGCGCTCGACCCTGGTCACGGCGGTCTCCATCCCGCTCTCCGTGGTCCTCGCACTGCTCGTGCTCTGGACCCGCGGCCTGTCGCTCAACATGCTCACGCTCGGCGCGCTGACCATCGCCATCGGCCGGGTCGTCGACGACTCGATCGTGGTCCTGGAGAACATCAAGCGTCACCTCGGCTACGGCGAGGAGCGCCAGTCGGCGATCATCACCGCGGTCAGGGAAGTGGCCGGCGCGGTCACCTCCTCGACCCTCACCACGGTCGCCGTCTTCCTGCCGATCGGTCTCGTCGGCGGCATGGTCGGCCAGCTCTTCGGCGCGTTCTCGCTCACCGTCACCGCGGCCCTGCTGGCCTCCCTGCTGGTCTCGCTGACCGTCGTGCCGGTCCTGTCGTACTGGTTCCTGCGCGCCCCCGAGGGCAGCACGGAGAACCCGGACGAGGCCCGCCGCAAGGCCGAGGAGAAGGAGGCCCGCAGCCGGCTCCAGCGGCTCTACGTCCCGGTGCTGCGCTTCGCGACCCGGCGCCGCGTCACCAGCATCGTCATCGCCCTCGTGGTGCTGTTCGGCACCTTCGGCATGGCCCCGCTGCTGAAGACCAACTTCTTCGACCAGGGCGAGCAGGACGTCCTCTCCGTCCAGCAGAAGCTGACCCCCGGCACCAGCCTCGAAGCCGCCGACGCGGCGGCCCGCAAGGTCGAGAAGGTCCTCGCCGCGGACCAGGACATCAAGGACTACCAGGTCACCGTCGGCTCCTCCGGCTTCATGGCGGCCTTCGGCGGCGGCACGGGCTCCAACCAGGCCTCGTACCAGATCACCCTGAAGGACGCGGGCGACGCCGAGGCCGTGCAGAAGCGTCTCGACACGGAGCTCGGAAAGCTCGACGGCATCGGTGACACCACCGTCTCCGCGGGAAGCAGCTTCGGCAGCCAGGACCTCAGCGTCGTGGTCAAGGCCGCCGACACCGACGTCCTGAGGAAGGCCTCCGAACAGGTACGGGCGGAGATGGCCAAGCTCAAGGACGTCACCGACGTCCAGAGCGACCTGGCCCAGAGCGTCCCGCGGATCTCGGTCACGGCCAACTCCAAGGCCGCCGACGCCGGCTTCAACCAGGCCACGCTGGGCGCCGCCGTCTCCGGAGCGGTGCAGGGCACCCCGTCCGGCAAGGCGATCATGGACGACACCGAGCGTGACATCGTCATCAAGTCCGCCCACCCGGCCACCACCATGGCGGAGTTGAAGCACCTCTCCCTCGGCCCGGTCGAGCTCGGACAGATCGCCGACGTCGAACTGGTCCCCGGACCGGTCTCGATGACCCGGATCGACGGCCAGCGGGCCGCGACCGTCACCGCCAGGCCCACCGGTGACAACACCGGCGCGGTGAGCACCGCGCTCCAGTCGAAGATCAACGGCCTCGACCTGCCGGACGGCGCCACCGCCACCATCGGCGGTGTCTCCGAGGACCAGAACGACGCGTTCCTGAAGCTCGGCCTGGCCATGCTGGCCGCGATCGCGATCGTCTTCATGCTGCTGGTGGCGACCTTCCGGTCGCTGATCCAGCCGCTGATCCTGCTGGTCTCCATCCCGTTCGCGGCCACCGGCGCGATCGGCCTGCTCGTGATCACCGGCACCCCGATGGGTGTCGCGGCGATGATCGGCATGCTGATGCTGATCGGCATCGTGGTCACCAACGCGATCGTGCTGATCGACCTGATCAACCAGTACCGGGCACAGGGCATGGGCGTCGTCGAAGCGGTCATCGAGGGCGGCCGTCACCGGCTCCGCCCGATCCTGATGACCGCCCTGGCGACGATCTTCGCCCTGCTCCCGATGGCACTCGGCGTCACCGGCGAGGGCGGCTTCATCTCGCAGCCGCTCGCCGTCGTGGTGATCGGCGGTCTGATCACCTCGACCCTGCTGACCCTGCTCCTGGTGCCGACGCTCTACGCGCTGGTCGAGCTCCGCAAGGAGCGCCGCGCGCAGAAGAAGGCGGCCAAGCGGGCGGAGAAGGCGGGCCTCCCGACGCAGGACGGGTCCGCGGAGACCTCCTCCGAGGAGCCGGAGCCCGCGAAGGCCTGACCCGCCCGGCATGACGAAGGGGCCTGTCCCGCACGAGCGTGTGGGACAGGCCCCTTCGGGTTTCCGCTTGCTGCTTGAGCGCTGCTGCTACGTGAGCGAGGAGACGAACGCGCCCCGGGCCGCGGCTACGGCAGCGCCAGCATCCGCTCCAGCGCCAGCTTCGCGTACTTCTCCGTCTCCGGGTCGACCTCGATCCGGTTGACCAGGTTGCCCTCGGCCAGCGACTCCAGCGCCCAGACCAGGTGCGGCAGGTCGATCCGGTTCATCGTCGAGCAGAAGCAGACCGTCCGGTCGAGGAAGACGATCTCCTTGTCCTCGGCCGCGAACCGGTTCGCGAGTCGGCGCACCAGGTTCAGCTCGGTGCCGATCGCCCACTTCGAACCGGCCGGAGCCGCCTCCAGGGCCTTGATGATGTACTCCGTCGAGCCGACGTAGTCCGCCGCCGCCACGACCTCGTGCTTGCACTCGGGGTGCACCAGCACGTTGACGCCCGGGATGCGCTCGCGCACCTCCTCGACGGACTCCACCGAGAAGCGCCCGTGCACCGAGCAGTGGCCGCGCCACAGGATCATCTTCGCGTCGCGCAGCTCCTCGGCGGTGAGGCCGCCGTTCGGCTTGTGCGGGTTGTAGACGACGCAGTCCTCCAGCGTCATCCCCATGTCCCGGACCGCGGTGTTCCGTCCCAGGTGCTGGTCGGGCAGGAAGAGCACCTTGGAGCCCTGCTCGAAGGCCCACTCCAAGGCCCGCTTCGCATTGGACGAGGTGCAGATCGTGCCGCCGTGCCGACCGGTGAAGGCCTTGATGTCGGCGGAGGAGTTCATGTACGAGACGGGCACGACCTGATCGGCGACCCCGGCCTCGGTCAGCACGTCCCAGCACTCGGCGACCTGCTCGGCGGTGGCCATGTCGGCCATGGAGCAGCCCGCCGCCAGGTCCGGCAGCACGACCTTCTGGTCGTCGGAGGTCAGGATGTCCGCCGACTCGGCCATGAAGTGCACGCCGCAGAAGACGATGTACTCGGCCTGCGGGCGGGCGGCGGCGTCCCGGGCGAGCTTGAACGAGTCCCCGGTGACGTCCGCGAACTGGATGACCTCGTCGCGCTGGTAGTGGTGGCCGAGGACGAACACCTTGTCCCCGAGCTTCTCCTTGGCCGCGCGGGCACGCTCCACCAGGTCCGGGTCGGACGGGGAGGGCAGGTCGCCGGGGCACTCGACGCCGCGTTCGCTCCTGGGGTCGGCCTCACGGCCGAGCAGGAGCAGCGCGAGCGGTGTGGGCTGGACGTCGAGATCCTGGACGGGGTGGGCCGTGGTCACGTCACGCACCCTTTCTTTGAGCCTTTTCGTCTAAATGACGCTATCTATCATATCTGCTTCATGTCACTTTGACGACGGCGATAGCGTCGATGTGACGCATCCGCCGGGACGGCCCGTGTGCGAGCATGAAGGGAACACAGGCAAGCGCTCGGTCCGGAATGAATCCGCGGCTCCGACGGTTGCTACGTCGACAAGCAGTCTCCGTACAACCCGGGAGAGAAGCAGATGTCCGTATCGGACGAGACCACCACCGTGAGCGACGGCATCCTCCTGTCCGACGCCGCCGCAGCCAAGGTCAAGGGCCTGCTGGAGCAGGAGGGCCGTGACGACCTGGCGCTGCGCGTCGCCGTCCAGCCCGGCGGTTGCTCGGGCCTGCGCTACCAGCTCTTCTTCGACGAGCGTTCGCTCGACGGCGATGTCGTGAAGGACTTCGACGGCGTCAAGGTCGTCACCGACCGGATGAGCGCCCCGTACCTGGGCGGCGCCTCCATCGACTTCGTCGACACGATCGAGAAGCAGGGCTTCACGATCGACAACCCGAACGCCACGGGCTCCTGCGCCTGCGGCGACTCCTTCAGCTGAGCCCTGAAGGCAGCAGAGCGGTACGACTGACGGCGGTTCCGGAATCCGGGGCCGCCGTCAGTCGTGCTCGGGGTGGGGA
This sequence comes from Streptomyces sp. NPDC052052, assembly GCF_040680455.1. Lineage (NCBI taxonomy): Bacteria > Bacillati > Actinomycetota > Actinomycetes > Kitasatosporales > Streptomycetaceae > Streptomyces > Streptomyces sp. NPDC052052. Next base: position 100,477 of record NZ_JBFAWU010000001.1, read on the forward strand.
GTCAGGCGCGCGGCACCGCGTTGCCCGATGCCGCGTCGACCACCTTCCGCTCACCGAGCGGGGCCTCGAGCGTCACCGTCCGGGTCAGTTGCTTGGCGATCGTGATGCAGGTCTTCTTCGCGCTCGGCGCCGACTCGGTCAGCGTCACCCGGACCGTCTGCCCGTCCTCGGCCGCGCTCGCCGCGTAGGCGGGGCACACGCCGCCCCAGAACGTCACCGACAGGGTCCGCCCCTCGGTGCTGTACGACAGGATCGTGCGACCGGTCCTCGTCGTCCCCCCACTGTCGGGGGACTTCGTCGCGGGGGCGTCCTTCGTCAGATACGCCGGATCCACCGCGACCTGGGTGAGGGTGTCGCCGCTGCCGTCCGCGCCCGGCCGGACCGTGAAGATCCAGGACGGCACCAGCATCTGCTTCCCGTCCACGTACCGGGCCCCCAGGCCGAAGACCGCCCTGTCGACCGTCACCGTCGTCGTACGAGGCTCCACCCCGGTCTGCTCGGCGCAGCGGTAGAGGGGCGACACGCTGCCGTCCCCGGCCGGTACGGGGTCGGCGCAGCCGCCGATGTTCCCGCCGCCCGGCGGCTGCGCGGCGTTCAGCTGCTTCAGCGCCTCGGCCGCGCCGATCACCGGGTACACGTCCCCCTTCGCCAGGCCCTTCAGCTGCCCGCTGCCGCCGACCACGTCGCCGTCGGGGCCGATCTGGACCCCGGTGGCCCAGCCGTACGTCGGCAGCCCGTCCACCACCGGATCGGCGTTCACCACCCGTACCGAGCCCATCAGCTGGCGGGCGTCGAGGGCGGCGTCGTCCTGGCCGACGGCCTTCAGCACGGGCGCCGCGGCCGCCTTCGCGGCCTTCTCGCTCACCGGTGTCCCCGAACCGCCCGGCGCCACGTGCTTGCCCGAACAGGCCGTCACGCTCTCGCAGTTGTCCGTGCCACCGGAGCCGTACCGGGCGAACGTCCAGGTCCCGGGGGCCTGCCTGGCCACCCGGAGCACCGGCCCCGAGCCGTCCCCGTCGGAGCCGACCTGCCAGGACGTGCCCGCGGTCCGGGGAACGCCCTGCACGCCCAGTGCCTTCGCCAGCCGTGCCACCTCGGCCGCCGTGACGGTCCCGGCCGCCCGCTGGACGGCGGCCCGGTCCGGACCGTCCGGCAGGATGCCGGACGCGCGGTAGACCACCCGGTCGCCGTACGGGTCCGGTTCGCCCGGCGCGATGCCCTGCGAGGGCCCGCCGGACGGTGCCGTCTCGCCCGCGCCCTCGTCCAGGGCCAGCGGGGGAGGGGTGCGGCCCCCGCTGCTCGCGCTCTCGCCGTCCGCCGCGGTGGCGGCCCAGTACGCTCCGCCACCCCCGATCAGCAGAACGGCCGCGGCCATCGAGGCCACCGCGAGCGGCGAACGCCGCCGGGGGCCGGTCACGTCGTTTTCGGGTCCCTCAGTGCTCACCGGATCGCTCCTCCGCCTGCATCGCCGTCGCAGGCCGTCACCGGCCTGCCCCTTCCGTCCCGCGCGTGCGGACACCGTTGGGACGGGGCTCGGGAGCGGACGGTTCCCTCAGAGTGCCGGGAGGCGATCGGCGCCGGGCTCAGTCGCCGTACTCGGACATGGCGTCGATCAGCCGGGCGGAGGATTCGGGCACGGTGATCCCGTGAATCAGGGACGGCGCCACCCGATCGGGGGCAGACTTCGCCGGGGCCACCCAGTGCGGAGCCATCCGCGCGCAGTCTCCGCGCAGCTCGGCCAGGCTCATCTCGGACTCAGGTGCGGCGGTGTGATTCGACATATCCGCACCGTAGACATCACACACCTCGGGAAGAAAGACCTACTATCGGGTAGTTTCGACCGCTTCAGGGCGGGTGCGGGAAGCGGGTAGCGTGAACTGTCACGCCGCCCCGGGAACACAGGCCACCCCCCGTTCCCCCCGATCTCCGCAGGAGCAGTCTCCCCGTGCGAATCGCAGTCACCGGCTCCATTGCCACCGATCACCTCATGACCTTCCCCGGCCGTTTCGCCGACCAACTGGTCGCGGATCAGCTGCACACGGTCTCGCTCTCCTTCCTGGTCGACAACCTCGATGTGCGCCGGGGCGGTGTCGCCGCCAACATCTGCTTCGGCATGGGTCTGCTGGGGACGAAGCCGATCCTGGTCGGTGCCGCGGGCTCCGACTTCGACGACTACCGCGCCTGGCTCGACCGGCACGGCGTCGACACCGGTTCGGTCCGGATCTCCGAGGTCCTGCACACCGCCCGCTTCGTCTGCACCACGGACGCCGACCACAACCAGATCGGCTCCTTCTACACGGGTGCGATGAGCGAGGCCCGGCTCATCGAGCTGAAGGCCGTCGCCGACCGGGTCGGCGGCCTCGACCTCGTCTCTATCGGTGCCGACGACCCCGAGGGGATGCTCCGCCACACCGAGGAGTGCCGCACCCGCGGAATCCCGTTCGCCGCGGACTTCTCGCAGCAGATCGCCCGGATGGACGGCGAGGAGATCCGGATTCTTCTCGACGGGGCCACGTACCTCTTCTCCAACGAGTACGAGAAGGGGCTCATCGAGTCCAAGACCGGCTGGAGCGACGAGGAGATCCTGGCCAAGGTGGGGCACCGGGTCACCACGCTCGGCGCCCGCGGTGTCCGGATCGAGCGGGTCGGCCACGAGGCGATCGAGGTCGGCTGCCCGGAGGAGGAGATCAAGGCCGACCCGACCGGTGTCGGCGACGCCTTCCGGGCCGGTTTCCTCTCCGGTCTCGCCTGGGGTGTCGGCCTGGAGCGCGCGGCCCAGGTCGGCTGCATGCTCGCCACCCTGGTCATCGAGACGGTCGGCACCCAGGAGTACACCCTGCACCGCACCCACTTCATGGACCGCTTCACCAAGGCGTACGGCCATGACGCCGCCGCCGAGGTCCGCGCCCACCTGGGCTGAACCCGGCAGGAGGCTCAGGTCAGCCGGCGGACCACATAGGCCGAACCGCGGTCCGCCGGCTCCTCGCCCACGTACTCCTGCTGCCGCATCGCGCACCAGGCCGGGATGTCCAGGCGCGCCGCCTCGTCGTCGCTGAGCACGGTCACCGTCCCGCCGGGCGGTACCTCCCCGATCACCTTCGCGAGCTCGATCACCGGGATCGGGCAGCGCTTCCCGAGGGCGTCGACCATCAGGGACGCCGTCGCGGCGGGGGCGGAGGGTGCCGAGGCGGGCGCGCCCAGCCTCTCCCGTACCTCCGTCACCACCCGGGGCAGCACCTCCAGGAAGCGTTCGACGTCCTCCTCCGTGGTGCCGGTCGGCAGTGACACCCGGACGTTCCCCTCCGAGAGCACTCCCATGGCCTTGAGCACATGGCTCGGCGTCAACATGCTGCTGGTGCAGGACGATCCGGACGAAACGGAGAATTCAGCCCGGTCCAGTTCGTGGAGCAGTGTCTCTCCGTCGACATAGAGACAGGAGAAGGTCACCAGGTGCGGCAGCCGCCGCACGGGATCACCGACCACCTCCGTATCGGGCACCAGCTGCGGCACCCGGGCCCTGATGCGGTCGACCAGGGCCCTCAGCCGTACGGACTCCGCCGCGGCCTGGGCCCGCACCGCCCGCAGCGAGGCCGCCGCGGCCACGATCGCCGGAAGGTTCTCGAACCCCGCGGCCCGCCCGGACTCGCGTTCGTCGGCCGGCCCCGCCGCCGCGAACCGCACGCCCTTGCGCACCGCCAGCAGCCCGACCCCCGAGGGGCCGCCCCACTTGTGCGCGCTGGCCGCCAGCAGCGACCAGCCCTCCGGCACGGGCCCCCAGCCCAGCGACTGGGCGGCGTCCACCAGCAGCGGCACCCCTGCCGCCCGGCAGGCCTCCGCGACCTCGGCCACCGGCTGCACCGTGCCGACCTCGTGGTTGGCGGACTGCAGACAGGCCAGTGCGGTGTCCCCGCCCAGCTCCTGTGCGTACGCCGCCGCGGTCACCGCACCCGACCGGTCCACCGGGACCCGGAGTACCGACCCGCCCTGCGCCTCATGGGCGGCGGCCGCATGGAGGACCGACGAGTGCTCCACCGCGGAGACGACCAGACGGCGTCCGACACGCCGACGCCCCGCAAGAGCTCCGAACATTCCGGAGTGCACCGAGTGAGTCCCCGAAGGAGTGAATGTGAGCTCGTCCGGACGGCATCCGACAGCCTCCGCGGCGGTCTCCCGGGCGGCGTCCAGCAGCAGCCGGGCCCGCCGTCCCTCGCGGTAGAGCCGGGACGGATCGGCCCACCCCTCGTCCAGCGCGGCAAGCAGCGCCTGGCGGGCGACGGGGTGCAGGGGGGCGGAGGACGCGGCGTCGAAGTAGGGCACACGGCCACGCTAGCCCGCGTCGGGTCCGGGCCCGCGGTCGGACCGCCCGCCCGAACAGGAGAAGGGGCGTCAGATGACGGACGCAGGCCCGTATTCCACCCCTTCGAGGGCTCGGGCGGCGCGTTGGGCACCCTCCCCGCGCGACCCCAAATAGCGTCCAGTAGGGTTTGGTCCGCATAAACATCCAAACCCCTGCCCGCGTCAGGGCGGCGACCGACCAGAACGACGGCCGCGCCGACCGCGCGGGCGAGACTCTCGGGAAGGCGCTACGTGAGTCCCAACGGCTCCGACCGCTCGTCGCGGCGCCCGATGCGGCGGAAGCTGCCGCAGGTGCTGACTGCGGGCCTGATCCTGGCGACCGCTACCGGTTGCACATACAAGGACTTTCCCCGTCTTGGAATGCCTACGCCGGTAACGGAAGAGGCACCACGGATCCTCTCCCTCTGGCAGGGCTCGTGGGCGGCAGCGCTCGCCACGGGCGTGCTGGTGTGGGGCCTGATCCTGTGGAGCGTCGTCTTCCACCGACGCAGCCGCACCAAGGTCGAGGTTCCTCCGCAGACCAGGTACAACATGCCCATCGAGGCGCTGTACACCGTGGTCCCTCTGATCATCGTCTCGGTGTTGTTCTACTTCACCGCGCGCGATGAATCGAAGCTCCTCTCGCTCTCGCCGAAGCCCACCCACACCATCAACGTGGTCGGCTACCAGTGGAGCTGGGCCTTCAACTACATCGAGAACGTGGAAGGCTCCACCGCCACGGGCACCGTCCCCAAGGAGCTCGACGCCATTCCGGACAGGTACCGGGCGGACTTCCCGAAGAATGCGGGAGGCGTCTACGACTACGGCATCCCGGGAACCCGGAACCCGCAGAACGGCAACCCGGGTCCGACCCTGTGGCTGCCGAAGGGCGAGAAGGTCCGTTTCATTCTGACTTCGCGTGACGTCATCCACTCCTTCTGGGTGGTGCCGTTCCTCATGAAGCAGGACGTCATTCCGGGCCACACCAACGCCTTCGAGGTGACTCCCAACCAGGAGGGCACCTTCATGGGCAAGTGCGCCGAGCTCTGCGGCGTCGACCACTCCCGGATGCTCTTCAACGTCAAGGTTGTCTCCCCGGAGCGTTACCAGGCGCACCTCAAGGAGCTGGCGAAGAAGGGCCAGACGGGCTACCTGCCGGCCGGTATCGAGCAGACTGAACCGGCCAGGAACGCGGAGACCAACAAACTGTGAGCATCCTCAACGAATCTCAGGGTGCCGCGGCAGCAGACGACTCGTACGAGGACGAGCTGCCGGTCCGGCGCAAGCAGCCGGGAAACGTCGTAGTGAAGTGGTTGACCACCACTGACCACAAGACGATCGGCACGATGTACCTGGTCACCTCGTTCGCGTTCTTCTGCATCGGCGGTCTGATGGCGCTCTTCATGCGCGCCGAGCTGGCCCGTCCGGGCACGCAGATCATGTCGAACGAGCAGTTCAACCAGGCGTTCACGATGCACGGCACGATCATGCTGCTGATGTTCGCGACGCCGCTGTTCGCCGGGTTCGCGAACTGGATCATGCCGCTGCAGATCGGTGCGCCGGATGTGGCGTTCCCGCGGCTGAACATGTTCGCGTACTGGCTGTACCTCTTCGGTTCGCTCATCGCGGTGGCCGGCTTCCTCACCCCGCAGGGTGCGGCCGACTTCGGCTGGTTCGCCTACTCCCCGCTCTCGGACGCCGTCCGTTCGCCGGGTGTCGGCGCCGACATGTGGATCATGGGTCTGGCCTTCTCCGGCTTCGGCACGATCCTCGGCTCGGTCAACTTCATCACCACGATCATCTGCATGCGCGCTCCCGGCATGACGATGTTCCGCATGCCGATCTTCGTCTGGAACGTCCTGCTGACCGGTGTGCTGGTCCTGCTGGCCTTCCCGGTCCTGGCCGCCGCGCTCTTCGCGCTGGAGGCGGACCGCAAGTTCGGTGCGCACATCTTCGACGCGTCCAACGGTGGCGCACTGCTCTGGCAGCACCTCTTCTGGTTCTTCGGCCATCCAGAGGTGTACATCATCGCCCTACCATTCTTCGGGATCATCTCCGAAGTCATTCCGGTCTTCAGCCGGAAGCCGATGTTCGGCTACATCGGTCTGGTCAGCGCGACGATCGCCATCGCCGGCCTCTCGGTGACCGTGTGGGCGCACCACATGTACGTCACCGGCGGTGTGCTGCTTCCGTTCTTCTCGTTCATGACCTTCCTCATCGCGGTACCGACCGGTGTGAAGTTCTTCAACTGGATCGGCACGATGTGGAAGGGGTCGTTGTCCTTCGAGACACCGATGCTCTGGGCCATCGGCTTCCTGGTCACCTTCACCTTCGGTGGTCTGACCGGTGTGATCCTGGCGTCGCCCCCGATGGACTTCCACGTCTCGGACTCGTACTTCGTCGTCGCGCACTTCCACTACGTCATCTTCGGCACCGTGGTCTTCGCGATGTTCTCCGGCTTCCACTTCTGGTGGCCGAAGTTCACCGGCAAGATGCTGGACGAGCGCCTCGGCAAGATCACGTTCTGGACGCTGTTCGTGGGCTTCCACGGCACGTTCCTGGTGCAGCACTGGCTGGGTGCCGAGGGCATGCCGCGTCGTTACGCGGACTACCTCGCCGCGGACGGCTTCACCACGCTGAACATGGTCTCGACGATCTCCTCGTTCCTGCTCGGCCTGTCGGTCCTGCCGTTCTTCTACAACGTGTGGAAGACCGCCAAGTACGGCAAGAAGGTCGAGGTCGACGACCCGTGGGGCTACGGCCGTTCGCTGGAGTGGGCGACCTCCTGCCCGCCGCCGCGGCACAACTTCCTCACCCTGCCGCGGATCCGCTCCGAATCCCCGGCGTTCGACCTGCACCACCCGGAGATCGCGGCGCTCGAGCAGCTGGAGAGCCACTCCGCGCATGACAAGGCCCTCGCGGGTGGCAAGGAGGCGGACAAGTGAGGATCCAGGGCAAGCTGTTCCTCTGGCTGAGCCTCTTCATGCTCGCCATGGCCATCACGTACGGCGTGTGGTCGAGGGAGCCGGCCGGTACCACCGCGCTCTTCCTGGCGTTCGGTCTGAGCGTCATGATCGGCTTCTACCTGGCCTTCACCGCGCAGCGGGTCGATGCCATGGCCCAGGACAACAAGGAAGCCGATGTCGCGGACGAGGCCGGCGAGGTCGGGTTCTTCTCCCCGCACAGCTGGCAGCCGCTCTCGCTGGCCGTCGGTGGCGCCCTGGCCTTCCTGGGCGTGATCTTCGGCTGGTGGCTGCTCTACTTCTCGGCCCCGATGGTCCTGATCGGCCTGTTCGGCTGGGTCTTCGAGTACTACCACGGCGAGAACCGCACTCAGTGACCGAGTGTCACCGCTCCACCTGACGGGGGGCCCGTACTTCTCCACCAAAGGAAGTACGGGCCCCCCGTTTGCAGTCGCATTACGGGCCAAAAGGGATGAATTTCCGTAGCTTGTGTTCATGGACCACACGCCGCGTTTCCGCCCCGTAGTGAGCTGCACTCTGCTGGTCGTGACTCTGGTCGCAGGTGTGACCGCCTGTGGAGGGTCCGACGGCCATCCGCTCGCGGCGCAGCCCTACGATGCCGCGGACGAGATCTCCTCCAACCTCCCCGACGGGGACGAGAAGGCCGATTCCGACAAGCCGCTCGAGGTCACCGTCGACGACGAGGGCCGGATCACGGACGTGTCGGCCGTGGACGCGCTCGGGCGCCATCTGGCGGGCGAGCTCGACGCCGACGGGAAGCGCTGGCGCTCCACCACCGCGCTCGCCGCCGGAACGCGCTACACGGTCCGGGTCAGCATGGAGGACGAGAACGGAGACCCGGGCAGCCGTACGCTCTCCTTCGAGACCGACGCGGCCAAGGCCAAGAAGCGCCTGAAGGTCGCCTTCGGCCCCGAGGCGGGCACCTACGGCGTCGGACAGCCCATCACGGCGCAACTCAGCGCCCCGGTCAAGGACAAGGCGTCCAGGGCCGTCGTGGAGAGTGCCCTGAAGGTCCGCTCCGTGCCCGCCGTGACCGGTTCCTGGTACTGGGTCGACGACAAGACCCTGCACTACCGGCCCAAGGAGTACTGGCCCGCCAAGGCCACGATCACCGTCACCAGCGGCCTGGAGGGCATCAAGGTGGCGGAGAACCTCTACGGAGACTCCACGAAGGCCCTGAGGATCACCACGGGCGACCGCGTCGAGGCCGTCACCGACGCGTCCACCCACACGATGACCGTCAAGCGCAACGGCAAAGTGATCAACACCATTCCGGTGACCACCGGAAGGCCGGGCTTCGACACCCGAAACGGGGTCAAGGTCGTGCTGAGCAAGGAATACTCCGTACGCATGCGCGGTGAGACCATCGGCATCTCGGCGGACTCCGAGGACGGTTACGACCTGATGGTCCACTACGCCACCCGCGTCACCTGGAGCGGCGAGTACGTGCACGCGGCCCCCTGGTCCGTCGGTTCGCAGGGGTACGAGAACGTCAGCCACGGCTGCACGGGCATGAGCACCAGCTACGCCGAATGGTTCTACAACACCGTGCGCACCGGCGACATCGTCCAGGTCGTCGGCAGCCAGGGCGCGACGATGACGCCGTTCGACAACGGCTACGGTGACTGGAACCTGTCCTGGGGCAAGTGGCAGCAGGGCAGCGCTCTGCAGAAGAACGCCACCCCGGACCGCAACGACACGCTTCAGGCGGCGCGACTGCGCCCCGAGGTGTGACCGGCCCGGGGTGCGCTGCCCCTCGGCGGGACCGCGAACGCGGCGACGGGCCTCAGGCGGACACGCAGTCCCTGCTGCGCAGCAGGGCGGCCAGGGCGTCCGCGAATCCGACCGGTTCGACCGGCAGGGTCACCGCGGCGTCCGCGCGGCTCCAGGTGGCCAGCCAGGCGTCCTGCGGGCGGCCGATCAGCAGCAGTACGGGAGGGCAGCCGAAGATCTCGTCCTTGATCTGGCGGCAGACGCCCATGCCGCCCGCGGGCGCCGTCTCGCCGTCCAGCACGCAGACATCGATGCCGCCGTTGTCCAGGGCCTCCAGGACGGCGGGCAGGGTGGCGCACTCCAGGAACTCCACCGGTGGCACATCGGCCGCGGGCCTGCGCCCGGCTGCCAGCCTCACCTGCTCACGAGTGTTGGCGTCGTCGCTGTAGACCAGGACCGTGGCGGTCGGCTGCATTGTTCCTCCGTGACATCCGTGTCTTCGGGGCTTTGTGGGCATGAACCGATGCGCGGATCGTACTCCGCCCGATGGCGTGTCAGCACTGCTCCGGACAGCGGATTCACGGGTCGTTCGGGTAGGGCACACGGGGTTGACACACCGAACGGCACCCCCCGGAGTGAGGGCGGGATAAGGGACCGACATAATGTCGGTCGTGGCGACAGCAACGACAGTAGAAACCGGGCACGCGCACCCGTCGGTCAATCGACCGAACCTCACCAGCGTCGGAACCATCATCTGGTTGAGTTCCGAGCTGATGTTCTTCGCGGCCCTCTTCGCGATGTACTTCACCCTGCGATCGGTGACGGGACCGGACCACTGGAAGGAAATGGCTTCGGCCCTGAACTTCCCGTTCTCGGCGACGAACACCACGATCCTGGTGCTCTCCTCACTCACCTGCCAGCTCGGCGTCTTCGCCGCGGAGCGGGGCGACGTGAAGAAGCTCCGTACCTGGTTCGTGATCACTTTCGTGATGGGTGCGATCTTCATCGGAGGCCAGGTCTTCGAGTACACCGAGCTGGTGAAGAAGGACGGCCTCTCGCTGTCCTCCGATCCGTACGGCTCGGTGTTCTACCTGACGACCGGCTTCCACGGGCTGCACGTGACAGGCGGTCTCATCGCCTTCCTGTTCGTACTGGGCAGGACGTACGCAGCCAAGAGGTTCACCCACGAACAGGCCACCGCCGCCATCGTCGTGTCCTATTACTGGCACTTCGTCGATGTCGTGTGGATCGGCCTCTTCGCCACGATCTACATGATCAAGTAATCGGGTTCGAACCCGAACCACATCCAGCATCGACGCAGAAGATCCTGACACCGGGGTAATCCGTGAAAAAGCTCTCCGCACGACGACGCCATCCGTTGGCGGCGGTCGTCGTACTACTCCTCGCGTTGGCGGCCACTGGGGGGCTGTACGCCGCGTTTGCGCCTGCGAGCAAGGCGCAGGCCGACGACACCGCCCAGTCCCTCGCCATCGAAGAGGGTAAGAAGCTGTACTCCGTCGGTTGCGCCAGCTGCCACGGAACCGGCGGTCAGGGCACCACCGACGGGCCGAGCCTGGTCGGCGTGGGCGCCGCCGCCGTGGACTTCCAGGTCGGTACCGGCCGCATGCCGGCGCAGCAGCCGGGTGCCCAGGTACCGAAGAAGAAGGTCATCTACAGCCAGGCCGAGATCGACCAGCTCGCGGCGTATGTCGCGTCGCTCGGTGCCGGTCCGGCCGTCCCGACCGAGAAGCAGGTCAGCCCTGAAGGCGCGGACGTCGCCAAGGGCGGCGAACTGTTCCGTACCAACTGCGCACAGTGCCACAACTTCACCGGTCAGGGTGGTGCACTGTCGGACGGCAAGTACGCGCCCAGCCTCGAAGGCGTGAGCGCGAAGCACATCTACGAGGCCATGCAGACCGGCCCGCAGAGCATGCCGTCCTTCCCGGACACGACGATGCCCGAGCAGCAGAAGCGGGACATCATCGCGTACATCAAGACCGTGAACAGCTCCGAGACGGCGAACCCGGGCGGTCTCAGCCTGGGCGGCCTGGGCCCGGTCAGCGAGGGCTTGTTCGCCTGGATCTTCGGGCTCGGCGCACTGATCGCAGTTGCCATTTGGGTCGCGGCCCACACCGCTAAGGCCAAGAAGTCATGAGTAGCCAAGAGATTCCAGACGAGAACCTGCCCGCTGAGCAGGAACCCGCGCACGGCGCGGTAGAGGTCGCTGAGGACCCGTTCGCCGACCCGGGGCTGCCGGCCCACCAGCCGCGCATCCAGGACATCGACGAGCGGGCCGCGAAGCGCTCCGAGCGCGCCGTCGCGTTCATGTTCACGCTGTCCATGCTGGCGACGATCGGCTTCATCGCCTCGTACGTCATCTTCCCGGTCGACAAGATCGTGTACATCTGGCCCTTCGGCCATGTGAGCGCGCTCAACTTCTCCCTGGGTCTGACCCTGGGCGTGGCTCTCTTCGCGATCGGCGCCGGGGCCGTCCACTGGGCGCGCACCCTGATGTCCGACGTGGAGGTCGCCGACGACCGGCACGCCATCGAGGCCACGTCCGAGGTCAAGGCGAAGGTTCTCGCCGACTTCGCGGACGGTGCCCGGGAGTCCGCGATCGGGCGGCGCAAGCTGATCCGCAACACCATGTTCGGTGCGCTGGCCCTGGTGCCGCTCTCCGGCGTCATGCTGCTGCGCGATCTCGGACCGCTGCCGGAGAAGAAGCTCCGCAACACCCTGTGGGCCAAGGGCAAGCAGCTCATCAACATGAACACGATGCAGCCGCTGCGTCCCGAGGACGTCGCCGTCGGTTCGCTGACCTTCGCCATGCCCGAGGGTCTGTCGGAGCACGCCGAGGACTTCCAGAACCAGATCGCCAAGGCCGCGCTGATGATCGTCCGCATTGAGCCGAAGGACATCAAGGACAAGCGCGAGCGCGAGTGGGCCCACGAGGGAATCGTGGCCTTCTCCAAGATCTGCACCCACGTCGGCTGCCCGATCAGCCTGTACGAGCAGCAGACGCACCATGTGCTGTGCCCGTGCCACCAGTCCACCTTCGACCTCTCCGACGGCGCCCGCGTCATCTTCGGGCCGGCCGGTCACGCTCTTCCGCAGCTGCGGATCGGTGTGAACAGCGAGGGCAACCTCGAGGCGCTCGGTGACTTCGAAGAGCCCGTCGGTCCTGCATTCTGGGAGCGCGGATGAGTACTGCGACCACGAACCCGTCCGGTGCCGCCGCACCGGGCAATCGCAAGGCACCCGCGGGCGAGCGGGTTGCCGACTGGGCAGACGGCCGGCTGGGGATCTACTCCCTGGCCAAGGCCAACATGCGCAAGATCTTCCCGGACCACTGGTCCTTCATGCTGGGCGAGGTCGCCCTCTACAGCTTCATCATCATCATCCTCACGGGTGTGTATCTGACGCTGTTCTTCCACCCGAGCATGAACGAGGTCGTGTACCACGGCTCGTACGAGCCGATGCAGGGCATCCGGATGTCCGAGGCCTACGCCTCGACGCTGGACATCAGCTTCGACGTCCGTGGTGGTCTGCTGGTCCGGCAGATCCACCACTGGGCCGCGCTGATCTTCCTGGCCGGCATGTTCGTGCACATGATGCGCGTCTTCTTCACGGGTGCGTTCCGCAAGCCGCGTGAGGTCAACTGGCTGTTCGGCTTCCTGCTGTTCGTGCTGGGTATGTTCACCGGCTTCACCGGCTACTCGCTCCCGGACGACCTGCTGTCCGGCACGGGTGTCCGCTTCACCCAGGGCGCGATCCTGTCGATGCCGATCGTCGGCACCTACATCTCGATGTTCCTGTTCGGCGGGGAGTTCCCCGGTCACGACTTCGTCGCCCGGTTCTACTCGATCCACATCCTGCTGCTGCCGGGCATCATGCTCGGCCTGCTGGTGGCGCACCTGATCCTGGTCTTCTACCACAAGCACACGCAGTTCGCGGGTCCCGGCCGCACCAACAAGAACGTGGTCGGCATGCCGCTGCTGCCGGTGTACATGGCGAAGGCCGGTGGCTTCTTCTTCCTGGTCTTCGGCATCATCGCCGTCATCGCGGCGATCGCCTCGATCAACCCGATCTGGGCCATCGGCCCGTACCGCCCGGACCAGGTGTCCACCGGCGCCCAGCCCGACTGGTACATGGGCTTCGCCGAGGGTCTGATCCGAGTGATGCCGGGCTGGGAGATCAACCTCTGGGGTCACACGCTCGTCCTGGGTGTGTTCATCCCGCTGATGGCCTTCGGACTGGTACTCGCGATCATCGCGGTCTACCCGTTCGTCGAGTCCTGGATCACCGGGGACAAGCGCGAGCACCACATCCTGGACCGCCCGCGCAACGCTCCGACCCGGACGGCCTTCGGCGTCGCCTGGATCACCGAGTACGTCATCGTCTTCATCGGCGGTGGCAACGACCTGTGGGCCACGCACTTCCACCTGTCGCTGAACGCCATCTCGTGGTTCGTCCGGATCTTCATCTTCGTCGGACCGGTCCTCGCGTTCATCGCCACCAGGCGGATCTGCCTCGGCCTCCAGCGCCGCGACAAGGAGAAGGTGCTGCACGGGCGCGAGTCCGGCCTCATCAAGCGCCTGCCGCACGGTGAGTTCGTCGAGATCCACGAGCCGCTCAGCCCCGAGCAGATGCACACGCTCACCGCGCACGAGCAGTACAAGCCGGTCGAGATCGGCCCGACGGTCGACGAGAACGGTGTCGAGCGCAAGGTGTCCGCACTGCAGAAGCTGCGCGCCCGGCTCAGCAAGGGCTACTTCGGCGAGGACAACCAGATCGCCAAGCCCACCGTCGAGGAGTACAAGGAGATCACCAGCGGCCACGGTCACCACTGATCGCCTGAACTGATCGCCACAGCAGGAGCCCCGTCCATCCGATGGACGGGGCTCTTCGCTGTCCGCGGCGCTCGATAGGGTGGGAGAGACCCCTTTTTCCGGCTGTGGACCCAGGAGCGGACCATGAACGTTGTGACCCCGATCGGCGGCGACAGCGTGGCGGACCGTTCCTGGCCCGGCGTGCTGAACCCGTTGCTGCGCGGCGAGGACCTGAGCGCGGACGACACCGCGTGGGCCATGGACCGCATCATGAGCGGTGAGGCGACCGATGTGCAGATCGCCGGTTTCGCGGTGGCCCTGCGCGCCAAGGGCGAGACCGTCGACGAGGTGTCCGGCCTGGTGCGCGCGATGTACGAGCACGCCCACACCATCCAGGTACCCGGTCGCACGGTCGACATCGTCGGCACCGGCGGTGACCTCGCCAAGACGGTCAACATCTCCACGATGTCGGCGATCGTCGTCGCGGGCACCGGCGCCAAGGTCGTCAAGCACGGCAACCGCGCCTCCTCCTCGGCGAGCGGTTCCTCCGACGTGCTGGAGAAGCTCGGCGTCAATCTGGAGCTCACCGCGCAGCGGGTCGTCGAGGTCGCCGAGGAGGCGGGCATCACCTTCTGCTTCGCGGTGAAGTTCCACCCCGCTCTGCGGTACGCGGCCAAGGCCCGCAAGGAACTCGGCGCCCAGACCACGTTCAACATCCTCGGACCGCTCACCAACCCGGCCAAGGTGCGTTCCCAGGCCATCGGCGTGGCCGACCTGCGGATGGCGCCCATCGTCGCGGGCGTCCTCGCCGAGCGCGGCAACTCGGCCCTGGTCTTCCGCGGTGACGACGGCCTGGACGAACTGACCACGACCGCGACCTCACGCGTCTGGGTGGTCCGGGACGGGGCGGTGCGCGAGGAGGCGTTCGACCCGCGCGACATCGGCCTGGAGCTGGTACCGACCCAGGCGCTGCGCGGCGCCGACGCCTCGTACAACGCGGATGTGGCCCGCCGGGTGCTGGCCGGCGAGAGCGGACCGGTACGGGAGGCCGTGCTGCTGAACTCCGCGGCGGCGCTGGTCGCCCTGGACCCGACGGACGGCACGTTGAACGAGCAGCTCGCGGCCGGGATCGCGAAGGCCGCCGAGTCCATCGACTCGGGAGCGGCCCGGCAGGCGCTGGAGCGCTGGGTGACGGTCAGCAACGCCGGAGCGGGCGGCAGCGCCTGAGCCGACGGCAGGTGACGCGGGGCGCGGTCCGGATCCTGGACCGCGCCTTGCGCGTTCCCGCACGTGTGGCAGGATGCTGCGCAGGTCATGAGTGACAGCGACTACGGCCCCGGCCCGCTGTCCGGCAACCCTCCGTCCGTGGCGGGGTGCCCCGGGTGAAGACCAGGCCGTGGGCAGCGAGGCCCGCGGCAAGCGCGGGCCCCTCGGCATCAGTGAATGCCCACCCTCGGGGTCCTGGTCCCTAGGGAGTCTCTTGTGAGCATGCGAATGCGATAGGGCTGACCGGCCCCTCTCCGCACCCCCTGTCACTTTCCGCTGCGCTGCCGCGTATCCGCCGGCGCATGCGTCTCGCTTGCCTCTTACGGGAGTTCGCCATGTCTGTCTTCACTGCTGCCGCCGACCAGTCGCTTTGTACCCCTCTGTCGGTCCTGGGCGAGAATGTCACCGTTCCGCTCGTGACGGGTGGTGAGGTCACCTACGCCGCTCTGGACTACGCCGCCAGCGCCCCGGCCCTCCAGCGGGTCTGGGACGACGTCGCCGCATACGCCCCGTACTACGGCAGCGTGCACCGCGGCGCCGGGTACCTCTCGCAGCTCTCCACGGACCTCTTCGAGAACAGCCGTGCGACCGTCGCCGAGTTCCTCGGCTGCCGCGCCGACGACCAGGTGGTCTTCACCCGGTCGACCACCGACTCCCTCAACCTGCTGGCCGCCGCCCTCCCCGCCGACTGTCAGGTCTTCGTCTTCGAGACCGAGCACCACGCCTCCCTGCTGCCGTGGCGCGACGCCCGGGTGACCTACCTGAACGCCCCGCGCACCCCGGCACAGGCCGTCGAGACGCTGGAGCGCGCACTGGCCGACCGCGATCCCTACGGCCCCGCACTGGTCTGCGTCACCGGCGCCTCCAACGTGACCGGTGAGCTGTGGCCGGTTCAGGAACTGGCGGCGGCCGCGCATGCGCACGGCGCCCGGATCGTGCTGGACGCCGCCCAGCTCGCCCCGCACCACCCCGTGGACATCGCCGAGCTGGACGTCGACTGGGTCGCCTTCTCCGGACACAAGCTGTACGCGCCGTTCGGCTCGGGGGTCCTCGCGGGCCGCGCGGACTGGCTGCGGGACGCCGAGCCGTACCTGGCGGGCGGTGGCGCCTCGCGCCGGGTGGCCCGCCGGGCCGACGGCGGTGTGGACGTCGAGTGGCACTCCACCGCCGCCCGCCACGAGGCCGGTTCGCCCAATGTCATCGGCGTGTACTCCATCGCCTCCGCCTGCAGGGCGCTGACCGAGGCGGGCTTCGAGAACCTGGTCGCCCGGGAGCAGTCCCTCGTCGCCGCGGTCCGTGCCGGTCTCGCCGAGGTCCCCGAGGTCAAGGTGCTTTCGCTGTTCGGCGACGACGCCCCGCGGGTCGGCGTCATCTCCTTCGTGGTGGAGGGCTGGAACAGTTCGCACTTCGCCGCCGCGCTCTCCGCCGAGTACGGCATCGGCGTCCGCGACGGACTGTTCTGCGCCCATCCGCTGGTCCGCACCCTGCTGGGCAGCGACCCGCAGCAGACCGGTGAGTGCGGTGCACCGGAGGCCGGGCCCGGCGAGCTCTCGCTCAACGCGATCCGGGTGAGCTTCGGGGCCGGCACGCCGGACGAGCACATCGAGCGGTTCGTGGGCGCGGTCAAGGAACTGGTGACCAAGGGCGCCCGATGGAAGTACCGCACCGAGGGCGGCCGTTGTGTCCCGGACCGGGGCGCGGCGCAGCTCTGACGGGCAGACAACACGTCGGCGGGGTACGGGCCGGGGAGCCCGTACCCCGCCGACGTGTGAAGTGTGACGAGGGAGGTGTGCCTACGCGTCGAGGCCGATGGCGAAGGCGGCTTCCAGGTCGTGCTGGGAGTACGTACGGAAGGCCACGTGCGTGTCGGTGGCCTCGACGCCGGGGATCTTGCTGATCCGGCCGGGGATGACGTCCGCGAGATCGTCGTGCTTGGCCACCCGGACCATGGCGATCAGGTCGTACGTACCGGTGACCGAGAAGACCTCGCTGACACTGTCCAGCGCGGCGATGGCCTCGGCGATCTCGGGAATCCGGTCCACGCTGGTTTTGATGAGCACGATCGCGGTGATCACGGCTGACTTTCTCCCTCGGTGGCCCTGGCTGGTTCCTTCACTCTATCCGTACGCCCGTGACGCCCCCAGGCGTAGAGGAAGCCGAGGGCGAAGCCGACCACATGCGCCAGATAGGCCACGCCGGGGCCCCCGCTGCCGGCGCCCTGGACCGCCAGCCACTGCAGGACGAACCAGAAGATCAGCACGATCCAGGCGGGGAAGCGCAGCGGCAGGAAGAAGAGGAACGGGAACAGGCTGGTGACCCGCGCCCTGGGGAAGAGGTACAGGAACGCGCCGAGCACCGCGGAGATCGCTCCGGAGGCGCCGACGAGCGTCTGGCCGGACGTGGCGTGCGCGGCCGCGTAGGAGACCAGGGCGAGATAACCACAGCCGAGGTAGAAGAAGGTGAACTCGGCATGCCCCATGCGTTCCTCGACCATCGCCCCGAACACGTACAGGAAGAGCATGTTGCCGAGCAGATGCAGCCAGCTGCCGTGCACGAAGAGCGCGGTGAGCGGGGTGAGCAGGGCGCGTGCGGAGCCGGCCCACAGCTCGCTGGGGATCACGCCCCAGCGTTCGAAGTACCCGGCCTGGGCGGCGAGCAGGGCATCGGGGGTGCCGTGCGGCTGGTTGAAGCCGGAGAGCGGGCTGAACAGGAAGACCAGACCGCACACGGCGATCAGGGTATGGGTCACCAGCGGTCCGTCCGAGGTGACCGTCCGTAGGAGTCCACTGGTGCGTCTGCCGGCCGAAGCCCGCCGATCGATCATGAACAGAGCATGACGCAAGCGGAGGGAACGGGACAGACCGCCTCGCCGTGTCGGGGGGTGCGCCGAGGCCGTAGGGTTACGGCAGGACATCCGCAGTTCGACGGCGCACCGCGAGATCCTTGAAGCAGGCAGCACGAGGCTCGATGAAAGAGGACGCACGATGACGACGGTTCCCCTGCCGACCGACGAGACCCGCTGGCGCTGCACACTCTGCGGGAATCTCACCCGGTTCGACGTGACGCGCTCCTCCAAGGTCATCGAGTACGTCCACCTCGACCTCGCGGGGGAGTCCACGGTCGAGGAGCGTGAGGTGGTCAGTGAGACCATCGAGTCGGTGCGCTGCCGATGGTGCAACGCGGTGGATCAGATCGAACTGGTGGCCAGGCCGGGCGCCGACTCCTGACGGAGCCGTCCGGACAGACAAACTGTGGGGTGACGGATGGTGGAGCAGGCCGGAAGCGGCGCAGAGTCGGCCGAGGCTGCCGGCGAAGCCGTCGAGGCGCTCGACCGCCCACTGCCCGAAGGCGTTCGGCGGCGGGTCGTCGCGCTGGTGTCGGACGCCTTCGGGGGGCTGACGGTCACCGAACTCCCCACGCAGCTGAGGCAGTATGCCCGCTTCACCCCGACCCGGCGTGCCAAGTTCGCGGGGAATGCCATGGCGGCCGCGCTGGAGAGCGACGCGCTCTTCCGGCAGCGCATCGGCGAACGTCTCAGGGAGGCGCAGCCGGAGCTGACGGCCGCGCTGGAGGCCGGTTCGCCGCCCGCCGCGGCCGACCCCGTCGATGTGGCGGCCGCGGCCTATGTGCTGCGCCCGGCGGGCTGGGTGAAGCTGGTGGGCGCCGCGGGCGAGGAGGCCCAGCGGGTCAGTGCCGAGCGTGCCGACGAGGAGAGCCGTCGCGAGGTGCAGCGCCTGCGTGAGGAGCTGGACCAGGCCCGTTCCCAGGCGAGGAGCGAGTCCGAACGGCTCCGCGGCGAGCTGGACGCGGCCCGCAAGGAGGCCGAGTCCCTTCAGCGCAAACTGCGCAGTGCCGTCAACGAGGTCAGGCGCGGCGAGGCCGCGCTGCGCCGCAGTCGGGCCGAGGCCGATGCCGTACGGTCCGAGGCGGCCGCCCAGGTCTCCGCGGCCGAGAGCGAGAGCCGTCGGCTCAGGGCCCGGCTCGGTGAGGCCGAGGCGTCCGTCGAGGCGGCCCGCCGGGCGGCCAGGGAAGGGCGCTCGGTCGAGGACATGCGGCTGCGGCTGCTGTTGGACACGGTGCTCGACGCAGCCCGCGGGCTCCGCCGCGAACTGGCCCTGCCGCCCTCCTCGATGCGCCCCGCGGACAGTGCCGACGCGGTGGAGCCGGGCCGGATGTCGCCCAAGGACATTGCCGCCAGGGCCCTTTCGGAGACCGATCCGGCGCTGCTCGACCAGCTGCTCGCGCTGCCGCAGGCGCATCTGATCGTGGACGGCTACAACGTCACCAAGACCGGCTATCCGCAGCTGCCGCTGGAGAAGCAGCGGTTGAGGCTGCTGGGCGGTCTCGCGGTTCTCGCGGCGCAGACCGGCGCCGAGATGACCTGTGTCTTCGACGGGGCCGAACTGGCCGCCCCGGTGCTGCTCGCACCGCCGCGCGGGGTCCGGGTGCTGTTCAGCAAGCCCGGGGTGACCGCCGACGAACTCATCCGCCAGCTGGCGCGCGCCGAACCGCCGGGCCGGCCCGTCGTGGTGGTCTCCACCGACCGTGAAGTCGCCGACGGAGTGGCGAAGGCGGGCGCCAGGCCCGTTGCGTCCGTATTGCTCCTGAAGCGCCTTTCGCGCGTCCAGTGACGCTTGTCGGATCTCGGCGGAAATCAGGGAACGGACCGTCAGAGCGCCGCTACACCCTGTGTGATGAGGGTAAAGAATGACCGCGTGTGACGAGAATTTTCTTGTGAGGATTTGAACTGATCACAAGTTGGTCACTATGGTCAGGCCTCGAACCTTCGCACGGTTGATCACCCATCCGGGGTGACAGCGAAGGAACCGCCGAGTCCGTGACGTGCACGGAGCCGGGGAGTCATCCCCATAGCCCGGTAGGCGGCTCGAGGAAGAAGGAGCTCGCCTTCGTGGCGTCCCACCGTCGTCCCAAGCATCCGAGCCGCGCCCGTGTGACCGTGCTCACCGCTACCGCCGCCGCGGCCGTGGCCCTGACCTCCCAGGCGGCCAACGCCGACCCCCAGCCCTCCAAGAGCGAGGTCAAGGCGAAGGTCGACAAGCTCTACCACGAGGCGGAGAAGGCCACCGAGCAGTACAACGGGGCCAAGGAGCAGCAGCAGAAGCTGGAGAAGGAGATCAGCGCGCTGCAGGACAAGGTGGCCCGCGGCCAGGAGGAGATCAACACCCTCCGCAGCGGCCTCGGTTCGCTCGCCGCGGCGCAGTACCGCTCCGGTGGCATAGACCCCTCGGTCCAGCTCTTCCTCGCCTCGGACCCGGACAGCTTCCTCGACGAGGCCTCGGCCCTCGATCAGCTGACGGCCAAGCAGACCGAGTCGCTGGAGAAGATCCAGGAGAAGCAGCGGGTCCTCGCGCAGGAGCGCAAGGAGGCCCAGGACAAGCTCGGTGACCTCGCGGACGTCCGCAAGACGCTCGGCGAGAAGAAGCAGAAGTTCCAGGGCAAGCTCGCCGACGCACAGCGCCTGCTCAACACGCTGACCGCCGCCGAGCGCGAGAAGATGCGCCAGGACGACCTGCGCGCCAGCCGCGCCGCGGTCGACCGGGTCGAGCTCGGCAACGAGGTCCCCGCCTCCGCCCGCGGTGCCGCCGCCCTCAACGCCGCCGCCACCCAGCAGGGCAAGCCGTACGTCTCCGGCGGCACCGGCCCCAACTCCTACGACTGCTCGGGCCTGACCCAGTGGGCCTACGCCCAGGCGGGCGTGCAGATCAGCCGCACCACCTACACCCAGATCAACGAAGGCACCCAGATCGGGCGCAGCGCCCTGAAGCCGGGTGACCTGGTCTTCTTCAACAACACCTCGCACGTGGCCCTCTACGCGGGCAACAACACCGTCCTGCACGCCCCGAAGCCCGGCGCGGTGGTCCGCTACGAGTCGATGAACACCATCGGCACCTTCCAGGTCGGCGTACGTATCTGACGACGCCCGAACGGGCGAATTCCCGCGCCCGCGCAGACCGTCCGCCCCGCCGGAGACCACAGGTCACCGGCGGGGCGTCGCCGTTTCCGCCCCGCGTCCGCGCGACGCCGCCGTTGGTCGCTCCGTAACCGTCCGACTACTGTCTGCCTGCCGCGCAGCTTCCGGTCGTCGATCCGCCCGCCCCGGGCGGCAGGGGCTGCGCGCGTCTGCGTACAGCGGAAGGGAGTGCGGCGTCCTGTGGTGTCCCACCGCCGTTCCACACCGCCCGGCCTCAGCCGGGGCACCCGGGTCACCGTCCTGTCGGCAGCGGCGGCGACTGCGGTCGCCGCACTCGGGTCGGTCACCGCGAACGCCGATCCGCAGGACACCTCCCGGACCACCGCGGCCCGGCTCGGCCGGCTGTACGTCGAGGCCGAGCGGGCCACCGAGCGGTACGACAGGGCCGGTGAGGACGCCGGCCGGCTGCGCGGCGAGCTGAGGCGGATCCAGGACCGGGCCGCGCGCGGTCAGGAACGCCTCAACCGGATGCGGACGGCACTCGGTTCGGCGGCGAGCGCGCAGTACCGCTCCGGCGGTCTCGACCCCGCGCTCGTCCTGCTGCTCTCCTCGGACCCGGACACCTACCTCGACCGGGCCGCCGTCCTGGAACGCCTGACCGAGCGTCAGTCCGGCGAGCTGCAGAAGCTCCGGCAGACCCGGCGCTCCCTCACCCAGACCCGCGCGGAGGCGCACCGGGCCCTGGCCGAGCTGAAGCGCAGCAGGGCCGCCGCCGCCCGCCACAAACGGACCGTCCAGCGCAAGCTCGCCCAGGCCGAGCGGTTGCTGGACGCGCTCCCCGGCGCCGAGCGGGCGGCCTTCGAGCGGGCCTCGCGCTCCGGCCACGACGACGGGTTCCCGGCCCTGGCCGATCTGCCGGCCGGTTCGGCCCGCGCGGCCGCGGCCGTCATGGCAGTCCGTCAGGCGCTGGGCCGCCCCTACGTCTGGGGAGCCAACGGACCGGGCGGATTCGACTGCTCCGGACTGATGCAGTGGGCCTACGCCCGGGCCGGTGTCAGCCTGCCGCGCACCTCGCAGGACCAGCGGTACGCGGGACACCGGGTGCCGCTCTCCGAGGCCCGCCCCGGCGATCTGGTGGCCTATCGGGCGGACGCCGGCCACATCGCGATGTACGTGGGGAACGGCCAGGTGATCCACGCCCCGTACCCCGGCGCCCAGGTGCGCTACGACCCCGTCGGCATGATGCCCGTCTCCTCGGTGACCCGGGTCTGACCCGTACCCTCGACCGGGTGAATCGGATCGACGGACGGTGTACCCCACCGGTGGCCCGTGACGGCCGGCGGCGTACGGCGGGAGCGGCACCAGTGCCTGTTGCGGTACTGGCCGGGCTGCTGCTCGCCTCCGGCTGCGCCGCCCCCGACGCCGACGACGGCGCCGACAGGGCCTCCACCGTCCATGCGGTCCGCGCCACCCTGGACCGGCGCGCCGCCGCCGTGCTGGACCACGACGCGGACGCCTACGCGGCCGTCGTGGACCGGAAGGCCACCGGGTTGCGCACGGCCCAGCGCCGGGAGCTGGCCCACCTCGCGGACGTACCGCTGGCCTCCTGGACGTACCGGCTGACGGACCTGACCGAACAGGGCCGGGACCGGGTCACCGCGGACGTCCGGCTGCGCTACCGGATCAAGGGCTACGACGCCGCCCCGGTCTCCACGGACCGGGTGCTCGACCTGGCCCGGGACGGCTCGGACGGCCGCTGGTACCTGGTCGGCGACCGGGCGGGCGAGGACGGCGGCCCGCAGCTCTGGCAGCAGGGCGATGTCCAGGTGGTGCGTACCGGGCGCAGCCTCGTCCTGGGGGTCGGCCGCACGGAGCAGGAGCTGCGCCGGATCGCCCGGGAGGCGGACCGCGCGGTGCCCGCCGTCTCCGACGCCTGGCCGGAACGCTGGGCCGGCCGCGTGGTGGTGCTCGTACCGCACACCGTGGCGGACATGGCCCGGTTGCTGGGGGCGCCGGAGTCGGACTACCGGGACATCGCGGCTGTCACGACCGGGCGGACCGACGGCTCCGGCCGGGCGCCCGCGGACCGGGTGGTCGTCAACCCGCAGGCGTACGGGCTGCTCAGCACGTTCGGGCAGCGGATCGTGCTCACCCACGAGATCACCCATGTCGCCACCCGGGCCCGCACCTCCGCCGCCACGCCGACCTGGCTCTCCGAGGGCTTCGCCGACTGGGTGGCGTACCGCGGCGAGGACCGCACCGCCGCACAGGTCGCACCCGAACTCGCCGACGAGGTCCGGGGCGGCGACCTGCCCTCGGGACTCCCCACGGACGAGGACTTCGGATTCGCGGGCGACCCGGCGCGCCTGGCGAAGGCGTACGAGGGCGCCTGGCTGGCCTGCGAGCTGATCGCCGACCACTGGGGCGAGAAGAAACTGTTCGCCTTCTACCGGGCCGTCCAGGGGGACTCCGGGCAGGACGGGGCGGTGCGGCGGGCCCTGCAGGACGTGCTGGCCACTTCGCCGCAGGACTTCACCGCCCGCTGGCGGGAGCATCTGAGCGCCCGGCTCGGCTGAGCCGGGGCGCGGCTCAGGAGCCGACCGCCTCCGCGGCCCGGTCGGCACCGGACCGGGCGGCCGGCGGGCGGCCACCCTCCCGCGGCCCCCGGGGCACCGTCCGCCGCCACAGCCGCCGGCCGGCGACCAGCGTCGCCGCCACCAGCAGGCCGTTGCGCAGGAACATCAACATCACGCCCGTCGCGTCACTGGTCACCACATGGACGAACCCGAGCGGGAACTCCAGCTGGGTGACGCCCGTCGCCAGCAGCACCAGACCGGCCGGCAGCCCCATCCGGCTGTCGCGGAAGACCAGACAGACCGCCGCCAGACCGACCAGCCACAGCATGTACTGGGGGCTGATCACCCGGCTCGTCGTCGTGAACAGCAGCACCGCCGTGAACGCCGCGTCGGCCGGGGTGCTCACCCCGAAGTCGCGGGCCCGCAGCCGCCACACCAGCAGCCAGCCGAAGGCCGCCACGGACAGCCCGAGAGCGAGTGCGCTCACCAGCGGCACCTGCGGCCCCAGGAACTCCAGCGAGCCGTAGTGCAGCTCCACCCGGCCCTGCCAGCCGAACTGGCGCCACACATGGAAGACCAGCGCCCCCAGCGACTCGACCTCGGTGCCCCGGTCGCGCTGGAAGCCGAGAAAGGCCAGGGCCCCGGGCATCGCCACGGTGCACACCAGCAGCAGCACGGCCGCCGACACCGCCGCGGCCGTCCAGGCCCGGCGGGTGTGCGGCCCACGGGCGGTGCCCGCCAGGATCAGCGCCGGCCACACCTTCAGCAGCGCACCGACGGCGGCCAGCACCCCCATCACCCGCGGATGCCGCGCCCCCGCGAGCAGTGCCGCGACCGCCACCGCCGTCACCATCACGTCGTACCGGGCATAGGCCGTCGTGCCGAGCAGCGGCACCCCCGCCACCCACACCCAGGCGCCCGCGGTCCACCCTCCGGTCCGGCGGCCCGCGTACAGCAGCAGCCCCAGCACCAGCCCGTCGCACAGGAAAGCGAGGACGAAGAAGGCCGGGGCGTAGTCCAGGAACGGCAGCAGTCCGGGGGAGAGGACGGCGAGTGCGGCGAGCGGCGGGTACTGCCAGGTGATGTCGTGCTGCGGGTACGTACCGGACTTCAGGACCTCGGACCAGCCGTGGTAGATCACCGAGACGTCACTGGTCACGTCCGGTCCGGGCAGCGTGAACACCTTCGTGACGCAGAGCAGCAGCGCGACCCGGGTGAGGGCCCACACCGCGAGAGCGAACCGTGTGCCCGTCGGTCCCGTCATGAAACGCCTCATCCACTTCCTCGGCGGGTGGTCGGTGCGTACCCGGTGGGTACGACGAGCCATGATGCCCGCCCCGCCTGTGCGCGAGCCATCAAGGCGGCCCGGTACTGTCGGCCGGGATGGAAAAGACCCTGATCGTGACCAACGACTTCCCGCCCCGCCCCGGTGGCATCCAGGCGTTCCTGCACAACATGGCGCTCCGCCTGGACCCCGGACGGGTCGTCGTGTACGCCTCCACCTGGAAGCACAGTCCGGAAGGCATCGCGGCCACGGCCGCGTTCGACGCCGATCAGCCCTTCACCGTCGTCCGCGACCGTACGACGATGCTGCTGCCGACCCCCCGGGTCACCCGGCGCGCGGTCCAGCTGCTGCGCACACACGGCTGCACATCGGTCTGGTTCGGGGCCGCGGCGCCGCTCGGGCTGATGGCACCGGCGCTGCGCAGGGCCGGTGCCCGCCGCCTGGTCGCCACCACGCACGGACACGAGGCGGGCTGGGCCCAGCTGCCCGGGGCCCGCCGGCTGCTGCGCAGGATCGGCGAGGGCACGGACACGATCACCTACCTGGGGGAGTACACCCGCTCCCGGATCGCCGACGCGCTGAGCCCCGGGGCGGCGGGCCGCATGATCCAGCTGCCCCCCGGCGTCGACGAGAAGACCTTCCACCCGGACTCCGGCGGCGACCTCGTCAGGGCCCGGCTCGGGCTCTCGGACCGGCCCGTCGTCGTCTGTGTGTCCCGCCTCGTGCCGCGCAAGGGCCAGGACACCCTGATCCGTGCGATGCCCGCGATCCTGGCGCGGTTGCCCGACGCGGTGCTGCTCGTCGTCGGGGGCGGCCCGTACGAGAAGGAGCTGAAGCGGCTGGCCGCCGAGACCGGGGTCGCCGACGCGGTGCGCTTCACCGGTGCGGTGCCCTGGGACGAGCTGCCCGCCCACTACGGCGCGGGCGACGTCTTCGCCATGCCGTGCCGGACCCGCCGCGGCGGCCTCGACGTGGAGGGCCTCGGCATCGTCTTCCTGGAGGCTTCCGCGACCGGACTGCCGGTGGTGGCCGGCGACTCGGGCGGCGCGCCGGACGCCGTGCTCGACGGCGAGACCGGGTGGGTGGTGCGCGGCGGCTTTGCGGAGGAGTCGGCCGACCGGATCGTCACCCTGCTCCGCGACCCGGAGCTGCGGCAGCGGATGGGGGAGCGGGGACGGGCCTGGGTCGAGGAGCAGTGGCGCTGGGACCTGCTGGCCGAGAGGCTCCGGGCGCTGCTCTGACCCCGGGGCGCCGGACCCCGCAGCGGGCGGGAGGGGCCGCACCCGGCGGCCCCTCCCGCCCGCTTCCGGTCAGCGCAGGTAGATCGCCTCGATGTCGTCCGCGAAGTCCTTCGCCACCACGCTCCGCTTCAGCTTCAGTGACGGGGTGATGTGCCCCGCCTCCTCGGTGAACTGGGAACTCAGGATGCGGAACTTGCGTACCGACTCCGCCTTCGACACCGCGGCGTTGCCGTCGTCCACCGCACGCTGCACCTCGGCCAGCAGCTCCGGGTCCTCGCGCAGCGAGGCGGGCGTCGAATCGGCCGGCCTGCCGTGGTCCTGGGCCCAGCGGCTCAGGAACTCCTCGTCCAGGGTGATCAACGCGCCCACGAACGGCCGCCCGTCGCCGACCACCATGCACTCGGCGACCAGGGCGTGTCCGCGGATGCGGTCCTCGATCACCGCGGGCGCGACGTTCTTGCCGCCCGCCGTGACGATGATCTCCTTCTTGCGGCCGGTGATCGCGAGATAGCCGTCCTCGTCGAGCGTGCCGATGTCGCCCGTGTGGAACCAGCCGTCGGCCAGCGCCTCGGCCGTCGCCGGCTCGTTGTTCCAGTAGCCGGTGAAGAGGTGCTCACCGTGCAGCAGCACCTCGCCGTCGTCGGCGATCCGGACGACCGAGCCGGGCAGCGGCTGGCCGACCGTACCGATCTTCTGGCGGTCCCACGGGTTGAAGGCGGTGGCCGCACAGGTCTCGGTGAGGCCGTACCCCTCCAGGACGGTGAAGCCGATGCCGCGGAAGAAGTGGCCGAGCCGTTCGCCCAGCGGCGCGCCGCCGGAGATCGCGTACTCGCCGCGTCCACCGAGAACGGCCCGCAGCTTGCTGTAGACCAGCCGGTCGAAGATCCGGTGCTTCACCCTCAGGCCCAGGGAGGGGCCCTGCGGGGTGGCCAGTGCGCGGCTGTACGCGATGGCGGTGCTCGCGGCCCTGTCGAAGATCTTTCCCTTGCCGTCGGCCTGAGCCTTGGCGCGCGCCGAGTTGTAGACCTTCTCGAAGACCCGCGGCACACCGAGGATCAGCGTCGGCCGGAAGGAGGCGAGTTCCTCGGTGAGGTTCTTGATGTCCGGGACGCAGCCGAGCTTGATCGGGGCCATCACCGAGGCCACCTCGACCAGCCGTCCGAAGACATGCGCGGTGGGCAGGAAGAGCAGGACCGAACACTCACCGGTACGGAAGAGGGGCTTCAGCCGCTCCACCACGTTGCCGCACTCCGCGAAGAAGCTGCGATGCGTGAGCACACAGCCCTTGGGGCGGCCGGTGGTGCCCGAGGTGTAGACGATCGTGGCGGGGTCGTCGGCCTTGGCGCTCGCCATCCGCAGATCCAGGGTCTCGTCCGAGACGTCCTGGCCCGTCTCGGACAGCCGGCGGATCGCGTCGTCGTCGATCCGCCAGATGCCCTTCAGGGCCGGCAGATCGGCCTGGACCGAGGCCACGGAGGCCTGGTGCGCCTCGGACTCCACGATGCACAGCGCGGCACCGGAGTCACCGAGGATCCACTGGATCTGCTCGGGCGAGCTCGTCTCGTACACCGGAACGGTGACCGCGCCCGCGCTCCAGATGGCGAAGTCGAGCAGGACCCACTCGTAGCGGGTGCGGGACAGCAGGGCCACCCGGTCGCCCACGCCGACGCCCGCGGCGATCAGACCCTTCGCGACGGCCCTGACCTCGGCCAGGAACTGTCGCGCATCGACATCGACCCACGCGCCCGCCACCTTGCGGCTCATCACCGCGACATCGGGATGCTGAGTGGCATTGCGGCGGATGAGATCCGTCAGGTTGCCGTCCGAGGGGACCTCGTACAGGGCCGGAAGGCTGAACTCGCGCAAGACTGCTGCTCCTCATCGGGCTCCGGTGCCACGACGCTGTGTGACGCACCGGCTGCGGTCCAAGACGGGCGGTGCTCAGTGGGGTGAGCACGACTGGACTGGCTGGACGTTACCCACCGGTAGTGGGTTCCGATAGAGGGATCCGGCCAGATGTCTTGTGCGTCACACACCACGGTGGTGCTCGTACGCACAGTAGTCCACCGCGGCGACAGGCCGACGGTTCTCGCAGGTCCGGCGGCCCCTACCCATGCGGACAGCGGGGTTCTAGGGTGGCCGTCATGCCCGCCGGACCGAAGACCCCAGCAGCCCCGCGCGCCCCGCGCGCGACCCGCACGCGCGTGCACGTGGTCAGCGATGTGCACGGCAACGCCGAGGCCCTGGCCCGCGCCAAGGACGGCGCCGACGCCCTGATCTGTCTCGGTGACCTGGTGCTCTTCCTCGACTACGCCGACCATTCGCGCGGGATCTTCCCCGATCTTTTCGGGGTGGAGAACGCCGACCGGATCGTCGAGCTGCGCACCGCCCGCCGCTACGAGGAGGCCCGCGAGTTCGGCCGCGGCCTGTGGGCGGGCATGGACCGCAACGCGGCGATCGTGTCGGCGGTCCGCAAGCAGTACGCCGAGCTGTTCGCCGCCTTCCCCACCCCCACGTACGCCACCTACGGCAACGTCGACATCCCCGGCCTCTGGCCCGAGTACGCGCACCCGGGCACCACCGTCCTCGACGGCGACCGGGTCGAGATCGGCGGTCGGGTGGTCGGCTTCGTCGGCGGCGGCCTGAAGACCCCGATGAACACCCCGTACGAGATCAGCGACGAGGAGTACGCGGCCAAGATCGAGGCCGTCGGCCCGGTCGACGTGCTCTGCACCCATATCCCGCCCGACGTGCCCGAGCTGACGTACGACACGGTGGCGCGCCGCTTCGAACGCGGCAGCCGGGCCCTGCTCGACGCCATCCGCAGGACCCGTCCGCGTTACGCGCTCTTCGGCCACGTCCACCAGCCGCTGGTCCGCCGGATGCGGATCGGTGCCACCGAATGCGTGAACGTCGGCCACTTCGCGGCCACCGGCAGGCCCTGGGCCCTGGAATGGTGACCGCACCGGCGCCGGGCCCTGGGACGAGGCGCCGTGCACACGCGATAGCCTTCTGACGGCAGGCAGCTGCCGACGCACCGGTACACCGCACTGGAGGAGCCACGGCGATGGCTGAACACACCAGCTCGAGCATCACGATCGAGGCGGCGCCGGCCGACGTCATGGGAGTGATCGCCGACTTCGCCCGGTATCCGGAATGGACCGGCGAGGTCAAGGAGGCCGAGGTCCTCTCCACCGACGCCGAGGGCCGCGCCGAGAAGGTCCGCCTCGTCCTCGACGCCGGGGCGATCAAGGACGACCACACCCTCGCGTACACCTGGATCGGCGACTACGAGGTCAGCTGGACCCTCGTCAAGTCCCAGATGCTGCGTGCCCTCGACGGCTCCTACGCACTGGCACCGCTCGGCGACGGCGACCGCACCGAGGTCACCTACCGGCTGACCGTCGACGTGAAGATCCCGATGCTCGGCATGATCAAGCGCAAGGCGGAGAAGGTCATCATCGACCGGGCCCTGGCCGGCCTGAAGAAGCGCGTCGAGTCCGTCCCGAAGGCCTGACCCGGTGCGGACGGTCCTCGTCACCGGCCCGGGCGGCGCCGGCCGTACCACCGTCGCGGCGGCGACCGCGCTGGCCGCGGCCCGGCGAGGACACCGCACCCTGCTGCTCTCCGCCGACGCCGTACCGGGCTTCCCCGGGGACACCGAACCCACCCAGGTCGCGGACGGCCTGTGGTCCGCCCGCATCGACTCCGGCGCACACTTCCGCAGCGAACTGCTCGCTCTCCAGGACCGGGCCTCCGGCCTGCTCGACCTGCTCGGCGGGAACCGGCTGGACGGCGAGGAACTCACCGAACTCCCCGGCGCCTCCCAGCTCGCCCTGCTGCACGCCCTGCGCCGGGCCGCCACGGGCGACTGGCAACCGGGCGGCCACGACGTACTCGTCGTCGACCTGCCGCCGCTGCGCGACGCGCTCGCCCTGCTCACCCTGCCGGAACAGCTGCGCCGCTGTCTGCGCAGGCTGCTGCCCCAGGAACGGCAGGCCGCACGCGCCCTGCGCCCGATGCTCGCCCAGCTCGCCGGGGTCCCCGCACCCGCCCAGTGGCTGTACGAGGCCGCCGCCCGCAAGGACGACGAACTGGCCACCGTCCAGGCCCTGATCGAGGACCGCACCACCACCCTTCGGCTGGTCGCCGAACCCGGCCCCGCCGCCGAGGACGCCCTGCGCAGCGCCCGCACCGGGCTCGCCCTGTACGGACTGCGGGTCGACATGCTGGTGGCCAACCGGGTACTGCCCCGGCACTCCGGCGACCCCTGGTTCGCGGCGCTCGCCGCGCAGCAGGAGAAGGCCACCGACCGCTGGTCCGAGGGATGGGCCCCCACCGCTGCCCTGTGCGAAGTGCCCCACCTCGGCCGAGACCCGCGAGGGCCGGAGGACCTCGGCCTCCTCGGCGCCGGAGCCGAGCGCACCGTCCTCGGGAGGGTGGGCACCGAGGCCCCCGTCGGAGGCGCCGGACTCGCCGCGGGACTGGACGGCCCGGCACCCGGCCGGGCCGACGACCCCTGGTGGATCGAGGACCCGTACGTCCCGGACGGCGTCGGCGAGATCCGGCCGCCGCGCTCCGGCGGCCGGATCGTGCCCGCCCCGCCGTCCGCCGACACCGTCCTGACCTGGTGTCTGCCCCTGCCCGGCGCCGTGAAGCAGGACCTCCAGCTGGTGCGCCGCGGCAACGAGCTGCTCCTCACCGTCGGCCCGTTCCGCCGGATCGTCCCCCTGGAGTCCGGGCTGCGCCGCTGCACCGTGTCCGGGGCCGCCCTCACCGACGGGGTGCTCCGGGTCAGGTTCACGCCGGACCCCGATCTGTGGCCCAGGAGCGGCTGAACACCGCCTCACGGGTCGGGTAACGTCGATAGCGGGCGCCCCGTACACCGGGCCGCCGGACCACCACGTCGCAGGAGTCCGCCATGAGCGAAGCCACCGATCGTCCCGTCGACGACGACGCGTGGGCGAAGGCCTGCGCCGAGGACCTGGAAGCGGAGAAGGCCCGCCGTCGCGCGCAGCACGGCCCGACCCCCGGCTCGGCCGCCGAGGAACTGCGCAAGCTGGTCGACGCCGTGGCCGACAAGGTCGCGTCCCTCCAGACGCCGCTGTTCGGCGCGGCCGCGCAGGGCACCGTGCAGCAGATCATCCGGCAGGCCAAGTCCGCCGTCGAACCCGTCATCGAACGCAATCCGGACGTCTTCGAACACATCGCCGCGGCAGGCAGCGAACTCCTCGCCGCCTACCGTTCCGCCGTGGAAGGCCAGGAGCGCCGCTGGACCCGGGGTACCCAGGAGCCCGTCGGCAACGAGAAGAAGGCCGACGACCCCAGCGACCCGCGCGACGAGGGCCCCGCCACCGGCGAACACATCGACCTGGACTGACCGGCGCCGACAGGGGCGGGTCCCCGGCTCGGGTACCGTTGGCCACAGCGGGGCTCGACCGAAACTGAGGGATTCATGGGACTCACCATCGGCGTCGATATCGGCGGCACGAAGATCGCAGCTGGAGTGGTCGACGAAGAGGGACAGATCCTCTCGACGTTCACTGTGCCGACCCCGCCGACGGCCGAAGGCATCGTGGACGCGATCGCGGCGGCCGTCTCCGGCGCCAGCGAGGGACACCGGATCGATGCCGTCGGCATCGGTGCGGCGGGATACGTCGACGACAAGCGCGCCACCGTGCTGTTCGCGCCGAACATCAACTGGCGTCACGAGCCTTTGAAGGACAAGGTCGAACAGCGTGTCGGCCTTCCGGTCGTCGTCGAGAACGACGCCAACGCCGCCGCCTGGGGCGAGTACCGCTTCGGCGCCGGACAGGGGCACGACGACGTCATCTGCATCACGCTCGGCACCGGTCTCGGCGGCGGCATCATCATCGGCAACAAGCTGCGCCGCGGACGCTTCGGCGTGGCCGCCGAGTTCGGCCACATCCGGGTCGTACCGGACGGCCTGCTCTGCGGCTGCGGCAGCCAGGGCTGCTGGGAGCAGTACGCGTCCGGGCGCGCACTCGTCCGGTACGCCAAGCAGCGCGCCCACGCCACCCCGGAGAGCGCCGCGATCCTGCTGTCGCTCGGCGACGGCACGGTGGACGGCATCGAGGGCAAGCACATCAGCCAGGCCGCCCGGCAGGGCGACCCGGTGGCGATCGACTCGTTCCGTGAGCTGGCCCGCTGGGCCGGGGCCGGACTCGCCGACCTCGCCTCGCTCTTCGACCCGTCCGCGTTCATCGTCGGCGGCGGCGTCTCGGACGAGGGCGAGCTCGTCCTGGGCCCGATCCGCAAGTCCTTCCGGCGCTGGCTGATCGGCGGCGACTGGCGCCCGCACGCCCAGGTGCTCGCTGCCCAACTCGGCGGCAAGGCAGGCCTGGTGGGCGCGGCGGACCTGGCCCGCCAGGGCTGATCCGCCACCGGGCGGCACGCAGCCGGACGCCCGCCGCGCCCTCTGGGGAGCGACGGGCGTCCGTCGTATCGTGACCGCATGGTCCTGACGCCGCTGCCTGACTCCCGTACCGAGCCGGATGGTTCGGCCGTCATCAGAGTCCTCGGCTACAACATCCGGTCGATGCGGGACGACCGCGAGGCGCTGGCCCGCGTCATCGGTGCCTGCGCACCCGACCTGGTCCTCGTCCAGGAGGCCCCGCGGTTCTTCCGCTGGCGCAAGCGCGCCGCCTGGCTGGCGGCCCGTACCGACATGGTTGTGCTCGGCGGTGGTGCCACGGCGGCCGGGCCCCTGCTGCTCTGCTCGCTGCGGGCCACCGTGGAGCGCACCGAGGACGTGCTGCTGCCGCGCACCCCCGGACTGCCCCGCAGGGGTTTCGCCACGTCGGTGGTGCGGATCGCGGGGACCCGGATCGGTCTGGTGAGCTTCCATCTGAGCCTGCAGCACGACGAACGCCTGGCCCAGACGGAGATGTTGCTGGAACGGCTGGACGCGATGAGGGTCGAGCACGCCATCGCGGCCGGCGACGTCAACGACGGACCGACCGGGACCGCGTTCCGACGACTGGCCGGGGTGTTCCAGGACTGTGCGGCCGTACGGCCGTGGGGCGGGGAGAACACCTTCCCGTCGGACCGTCCGCGACGCCGGATCGACGCGGTGTTCGCGACGGGCGGCATCGAGGTGCTCGGCTGCGGTGTCCCGGCGGGCCTGCCCGGTGTCACCGACGCGGACCTGCGGGCGGCCACGGACCATCTGCCGGTCCTGGCGGCCCTACGGGTGCCCGCCATCGGGTCGTGAGCCGCCGGGGCGGCAGATCGAAGCTGCCCCGGCCGGCCCGGTCCCGGACCACCGCCGCTCTCAGACCACCGCCCCGCGCCCGGGGTCGTCGTCGTCCTCGGCGTCGTTCATCCGCGCCACCAGCGTGACGAAACCACCCAGGAACCCGCCGACGCAGACCGTCGTGAGCCACCAGGTCATGTCCCAGCGCAGCAGCACCGCGATCAGCATCAGCACCGGACCGCCGACGACCGCGAGCCAGGCGAACTTCGTCGTGGTGTCGGCCTCCGGCAGCGGCGGGGGCTCCGGCGGGACGAAATGCCCCTCGTCGCTGTCGTCGAGGTCGCCGTCCTGCGGCTCCGTGACCTCGTAGTCGCGCGGGCCGCCGACGCCGGGAGCGAACACGATCGAGCTGCCGAGCGGCTTCTCGGGAGGTTTCGGGGACTTCTTCCCGATCCCCTTGTCCGCATCCAGGACGCCCGGCTGGTCGTCCTCCAGCAGCGCGAGATCCTCGATCGACCGGAACGGCCTGGCGCCCGGCGGGTCCGGCGGCTCCTCGCCGTACCCTGCGACGATCGCCTGCCATGCGGCGTCCTCGTCGATCGTCCGGTCCGCCCTGTCCGTCATGTCCGGCCGGTCGTCCTCGGCACCCGAGGGCACCGCCCGGGCCGCGGCGTCCTGCGGAGCCGCGCCGTCGTCGGGCACGGCCGCTCCCTCCGCGGGGAGGGCAGCTCCTTCCGCGGGACGGGGCTCGCGCCCCTCCTCGCCGCCCGCGCGCTCCGCGTCCTGCTCAGCCACCTGAGGTGCTCCCCTTCTGTGCGGCGCTCGGTGCGAGGCGCCCGATGAACCGGTGGCTCTCGTCGAAGATCCGCTCCGCATCGTGGTCCAACGTCGCGACGTGGTAGCTCTGTTCCAGCAGGATCTCCTCGACATCCGTCGAGGACACCCGGCTGAGGATCCGGGCCGAGTCGGCGGGCGGCACCACATGGTCCTGCGGACTGTGCAGGAGCAGGAGCGGCTGCGTGACCTGGGGCAGCTCGCCGTCGACCAGGCGGAAGAAGTTCCGCAGCGAATAGGCCGCGTGGAGCGGCACCCGGTCGTACCCCACCTCGACGGCGCCCTCCCGGGCGATGTCGCCCGTCAGGCCCTTCGTCGTCGGCACGACATGGCGGATGACCGGCAGGGCGTGCGCGGACAGGCCGTGCACCCTGTTCGCCGGATTGACCAGCACCAGACCGCTGATCGCGTCCCCGTGCTTCGCGGCCAGCCGCAACGCGAGGGCCCCGCCCATGGAGAGCCCGAGGACGAAGACCTGACCGCACCGCTCCAGCAGGGCGCGCAGCTCCCGGTCCACCTCCGCGTACCAGTCCTGCCAGCCCGTGAGCTGCATGTCCTGCCAGCGGGTGCCGTGTCCGGGCAGCAGCGGCAGCGAGAGGGTGAGCCCGCGCTCCGCCAGATGGTCGGCCCAGGGGCGCAACGACTGCGGGGAGCCGGTGAATCCGTGACAGAGGAGGACGCCGACCTCTCCGCCCTCGTGGCGGTACGGCTCGGCTCCAGGCAGGACCGGCACCGGGGTCTCCTGTTCGTGAGGCTCGAAGGGGAGCGAAAAGGGGGAGTGCAGAAGGATGGCTTCACGGTACGCGACGGGACTGACACCGACCAGGGCCGTCGCGCCCCCGGCCGCAGCGACGGCTCCGCGCCGGGCGGGAGCTGGGGCGGCAGCACGGGTTAAGGTCTGTCGGACAGCACACAGGAGGCACCCGAGTTGATCTACGGCGCAATGAAGTTCTCCGTCGGCGGGTCGCTGAAGCTCGCCTTCAGGCCGTGGGTGGAGGGCCTGGAGAACATTCCCGCGCAGGGGCCGGCAATCCTCGCGAGCAACCACCTGTCGTTCTCCGACTCCTTCTTCCTGCCCGCCGTCCTGGACCGCAAGGTCACGTTCATCGCCAAGTCCGAGTACTTCACCTCGCCCGGCGTGAAGGGCAGGCTGACCGCCGCCTTCTTCAAGGGTGTCGGCCAGCTCCCGGTGGACCGCTCGGGGGCCCGCGGCGCCGGCGAGGCGGCCATCAGGTCGGGCATCGAGGTCATCGAGAGCGGCGGCCTCTTCGGCATCTACCCGGAGGGCACGCGATCGCCCGACGGCCGCCTCTACCGCGGCAAGCCCGGCGGACTCGCCCGGGTGGCCCTCGCCACCGGAGCGCCCGTCATCCCGGTCGCGATGATCGACACGGAGAAGATCCAGCCGCCGGGCCAGGTGGTCCCCAGGCTCATGCGCCCGGGGATCAGGATCGGCAAGCCGCTCGACTTCAGCCGTTACCAGGGCATGGAGGGGGACCGCTTCATCCTGCGCGCGGTCACCGACGAGGTGATGTACGAGATCATGAAGCTCTCCGGCCAGGAGTACGTCGACATCTACGCGACCGCCGCCAAGCGGCAGATCGCGGAGCAGGCGAAGCGCCGGGCCGAAGGGGAGAAGCAGGCGCGCGAGGAGTCCGGTACGCAAGACTGATGGAACGGTTCGTCGCGTCATCGCGTCGTGTCCGTCCTGGGGGTGGGGGAAGTGGCCAGGCGTGAGCGGGTCGTCCGCATGTCGGTCGAGCAGCCGCTGTGGCGTGCGCTGACGGCGTACCGCGTTCTGACGGTGCTCTACGCGGCCCTGCTGGCCGCTTTCGGCGGGGCCACGTACGAGCGGCCCTGGGTGGCCGTCGTCTTCCTGGCGGTGATGGCGGTCTGGACGCTCGCCACGCTGCCGAAGGTCGCGGGCGCCGCCGCCTGCACCAAACGTTTCCTCGGCGCCGATCTGGCTCTCGCCCTCGTCGGGATCCTCATCACCCCGCTCGCCGACTTCGACGTCCGGCAGGTCGACGAATCGACGCTGCCGTCCATCTGGACCGCGGGCTCCGTGCTGGCCTTCGCCCTCAAGGGCGGCTGGCGCTGGGCGGCCTTCGCCTCCACCTTCGTCGGGCTCGCCAACATCATCGAGCGCGGCGAGCCCGGTCGGGACACCTTCCACAACGTCGTGCTGGTCTGGGTCGCCTCCATCGCCATCGGCTACGTCGTCGAGGTGGCACGGGCCAGTGAGCGCACCCTGGCCCGTGCCCTGGAGATCGAGGCCGCCACCCGTGAGCGGGAACGGCTGGCCCGCGACATCCA
The DNA here is from genome assembly GCF_040680455.1 of Streptomyces sp. NPDC052052. Lineage (NCBI taxonomy): Bacteria > Bacillati > Actinomycetota > Actinomycetes > Kitasatosporales > Streptomycetaceae > Streptomyces > Streptomyces sp. NPDC052052. Next base: position 137,004 of record NZ_JBFAWU010000001.1, read on the forward strand.
CGACAGCGTGCTCCAGGTCCTCGCGATGGTGCAGCGCCGCGGCACGGCGCTGGGCGGCGAGGCCGCCGAACTGGGCCGGATGGCCGGGGAGCAGGAAGTCGCCCTGCGCACCCTGGTCTCCAGCGGTCTGGTGCCCACCAGCCGGGTCTCCGAGGACGCCGCCGAGGGCGCCGTGGTCCGCAGCGTCGAGGTCGACGACGAACCCGCCGGGCAGGCCGACTGCGATCTGCGGTCCCTGCTCGCCCCGCACGTCGGTGCCGGGATCAGCTTCGCGGAGCCCGGAGCCCCGGTGCTGCTCGCTCCCGGGGTCGCGAAGGAACTGGCGGCCGCTGTCGGTGCCGCCCTGGACAATGTCAGGGTTCACGCGGGGGAAAATGCCCAGGCCTGGATCCTCGTCGAGGACTGGCCGGACGAGGTGATCGTGACGGTCCGGGACGACGGCCCCGGCATCCCGGACGGGCGGCTCGCGCAGGCCGAGGGGGAAGGGCGGATGGGGGTCGCCCTGTCGATCCGGGGCAGACTGCGTGACCTGGGCGGCACGGCGGAGTTGCTCTCGGTGCCCGGCCAGGGCACCGAGGTCGAGTTGAAGGTTCCGAAGGATTCACGGGGGAAGGCAGGACCAGCCGGATGAGCATGGAGAACACCCAGGGCGCCGAGGAGCGGGCCGTCAGGGTGATGGTCGTCGACGACCATCCGATGTGGCGCGACGCCGTCGCCCGCGACCTTTCCGAGTCCGGTTTCGACGTCGTGGCGACCGCGGGCGACGGACCGCAGGCCGTCCGCAGGGCGAAGGCCGCCGCCCCCGACGTCCTCGTCCTCGACCTCAACCTGCCCGGCATGACGGGCGTCCAGGTCTGCAAGGAACTCGTCGGCTCCCACCCCGGACTGCGGGTCCTGGTGCTCTCCGCGAGCGGTGAGCACGCCGACGTACTGGAAGCGGTCAAGTCCGGTGCCACCGGCTATCTGCTCAAGTCGGCCAGTGCCCAGGAGCTGACCGAGGCCGTGCGGGCCACCGCCGTCGGAAACCCCGTCTTCACGCCCGGCCTGGCCGGTCTGGTCCTCGGCGAGTACCGCAGGCTCGCCTCCGGCCCCGCACCCGTCGCGTCCGACGGACCCAAGGCCCCGGAACTCACCGAGCGCGAGACCGAGGTGCTGCGCCTGGTCGCCAAGGGACTCTCGTACAAACAGATCGCCGAACGCCTGGTCATCTCGCACCGCACGGTCCAGAACCACGTCCAGAACACCCTGGGGAAGCTTCAGTTGCACAACAGGGTGGAGCTCGTGCGGTACGCGATCGAACGCGGTCTCGACGATGTCTGAACGCGCCGGGGCGTGCACCGCGCAGGCCAACTGATCCACATCGCAACGGAATTGACCATTCGACCCATTCCCGGGTGGGCTGGATCACCATGAGCATGGTCCGCAGGGGGCTCACTTCGGCGAAGGGATGCTTCCATGCGGGTCGGAGTACTGACCGGGGGCGGCGACTGCCCGGGACTCAACGCGGCCATTCGCGCCGTCGTCCGCAAGGGCGTGCAGGAGTACGGCTACGACGTCATCGGATTCCGGGACGGCTGGCGCGGTCTCCTGGAGGACGAGGTGGTGCCGCTCTCCGTCCCGGCGGTGCAAGGCATCCTGTCGCGGGGCGGCACCGTCCTCGGTTCCTCGCGCACCGATCCGTTCGGAACGGAGCACGGGGTACGCCGGATCAGGGGCAACCTCGCCCGGCGCGAGGTCGATTCGCTCATCGCGATCGGGGGTGACGACACCCTCGGCGTGGCGGCGGCCCTCTCCGGCGAGCACGGCATCAAGTGCGTCGGCGTCCCCAAGACCATCGACAACGACCTCTCCGCCACCGACTACACCTTCGGTTTCGACACGGCCGTCTCCATCGCGACCGAAGCCATCGACCGGCTGCACACCACCGCCGATTCCCATATGCGGGTCCTCGTGGTCGAGGTGATGGGCCGTCACGCGGGCTGGATCGCGCTGCACTCGGGACTGGCCGGCGGCGCGGATGTCATCCTCATCCCGGAGCGGCGTTTCGACGTCGGCCAGGTGTGCTCCTGGGTGACCTCCCGTTTCGGCGCGCGCTGCGCGCCGATCGTGGTGGTCGCCGAAGGCGCCATGCCGGCGCGGGGGGAGATGATCCCCGGGGACGGACCGTACGGCTCCCCGGGCCCCGTCCGGTTCTCCGGCGTGGGCGAATGGCTGGCCGGACAGATCCGGATCCGCACCGGCCGGGAGACCCGGACGGCCGTCCTCGGCCCTGTCCAGCGCGGCGGCACCCCCAGCGCCTTCGACCGCTGGCTGGCCACCCGCTTCGGCCTGCACGCGATCGATGCCGTACGGGACGGCGACTACGGCACGATGGTCGCCCTGAGGGGGACCGACATCGTCCGGGTGCCGCTCGCGGAGGCGACCGCCCGCCTCAAGACCGTCGACCCGGCCCGCTACGCGGAGGCGGAGGTCTTCTTCGGCTGACCGGCGCATGCGGATCGGGCGGGGCGGTGGGAGAGGCCAGGCAAGGCGGCGGGAGAGACCGGGGCGGGGCACCCGGATCGGGCAAGGCGGCGGGAGAGACCGGGCGGCGCGGCGGGGGCGGGGGCCGTATATTCGCGGTGACCGGAGCATGTCCCCTGATCTGCGAAGCAAACGGGAGAAGATGTGGAAATCCTGGCATTCGGTGTGCAGTCCGATGAGAAGCCGCTGATCGAGAAGGCCTTCGCCGGGCAGCACGAGGTCCGTTGCCTGGACGTCTTCCTGACCAAGGACACCGCCCCCATCGCGGCCGGCTACGAGATCATCTCCACCAGCGTCAACGCCGACCTGGGCAGCGGCGTCCTGCAGACCCTCGCGGCGGGCGGCACGCAGATGATCGCCCAGCGTTCCACCGGCTTCAACAACATCGACCTCGACGTCGCCGAACGGCTCGCCCTGCGGGTCGCCCGGGTCTCCTCCTACTCGCCGTACTCGGTCGCGGAATTCGCCTGGACCCTCGCGATGGCGGTCAACCGCCGCGTCATCCGGGCCGCGAGCCGGACCCGCGACTTCGACTTCCGGCTCGACGGCCTCCTCGGCCGGGACATGCACGGCCGGACGGCCGGAGTGATCGGTACGGGCAAGATCGGCGAGGCGTTCACCCGTATCGCCCACGGCTTCGGAATGAGGCTGCTCGGCTGGGACATCGCCGAGAACCCGGCCTGCGTCGCACTCGGCATGGAGTACGTCGACCGCGAACAGCTGCTCGCCGAGGCGGACCTGGTCAGCCTGCACGTTCCGCTGCTGCCCTCGACCCAGCACATCATCGACAAGGCCGCCCTTGCGCACATGAAGGGCGACGCGATCCTGATCAACTCCAGCCGCGGCGGACTCATCGACACCAACGCCCTGGTCGCCGAGTTGCGCGCGGGCCGGTTCCTGGGCGTCGGGCTCGATGTGTACGAGGCGGAGGCCGGGCTCTTCTTCGTCGACAAGTCCCTGGAGGGCATCGACGACGACACGCTCGCCCGGCTCGTCACCTTCCCGAACGTCGTGGTGACCTCGCACCAGGCGTACTACACCCAGGACGCGGTGTCCCAGATCATCGACGCCACCGTCCAGAACGTCGCCGACTACCTGGCCGGCCGCCGCAGCGAGAACGTCCTCGTCCCGAAGCCGTCCCGGTGAATCCGCTGCCGGCCCATTGAACCCGCGCACCCCCCGGCGGACCGGGGCCCCGGAACTCCTCCGGGCCCCTGTCCGCCGCGGTCCGCCCCGGTCAGCCGGCCACCGGCAGCCCGGCCAGCAGCTCGGCCACGATCGTCGTACCGCGCAGGGTGAGCACCGACTCGGGATGGAACTGCACCGAGGCGAAGCCCGGCCCGCGCAGCGCGTGAAGCTCCCCGTTCACCGGGTCGATGCTCGCCTCGACACCGTGCGCCGCCAGCTCGGCGACCGCCTCGGCGTCACAACGCGCGGTGAAGCTGTTGTAGAAGCCGACGGTCTCCGGGCGCCCGAACAGATCGATCCGGGTCTGCGCCCCCTGGTACGGCACCGTCTTGCGGACGATCTCCAGCCCCAGCTCCGCCGCGATGAGCTCATGGCCGAGACAGACCCCCAGCAGCCCGTGCCGGTGGTCGCGGACCAGCTCCGCGGCCAGTTCGCGCAGCAGCCGCATCTTCGGATCGGCCTTCTCGCCCGGATTCCCCGGCCCGGGACCCAGCACGACGGGGCCCTCGTGCGCCCGCACCCGTGCGCGCAGCCCCGGCGCGTCGTAGCGGTGCACCGACACCTCCAGCCCCGAGGAGCGCAACAGATGCGCCAGCATCGCGGTGAAGGTGTCCTCCCCGTCGATCACCAGGGCATGGCCGGACAGCTTCTGCGTACGCTCCTGCATCCGCAGCCAGAACGGAGCCAGGCCGTCGCGCCGGGCATCCAGGGCCGCCTGGACCCGCGGATCGCCCGCCAGGTGCGCGCGCACCGCCCCGTTCGGCGGCCGGTGCGCCGGGCGTACGCCCAGCGCGGCCAGTACCCCGGCCGCCTTCGCGTGGGTCTCGGCGACCTCGCTGTCCGGGTCGGAGTGGCGTACGAGGGTCGCCCCGACCGGTACCCGCAGACGTCCGTCGGCCGAGATGTCGGCGGTGCGGATCAGGATCGGTGAGTCCAGGGTCTGCGTCCCGTCCGGCTCCTGCCGCAGCAGTGCCAGCGCCCCCGCGTAGTAACCGCGACCGTCCGGCTCGTACCGCTCGATGACCCGGCAGGCGTTCTGGACGGGAGAACCGGTGACCGTCGCCGCGAACATGGTCTCCTTCAGCACCTCCCGCACATCCAGCGACGAACGCCCGCGCAGTTCGAACTCCGTGTGCGCGAGATGGGCCATCTCCTTGAGCCGCGGCCCGACCACCACCCCGCCCATGTCGCCGACGGTGCACATCATCTTCAGTTCCTCGTCGACCACCATGGAGAGCTCGTCCCTCTCCTTGTGGTCGGAGAGGAAGCCCAGCAGACCCTCGGCCGTCGGGCCCGCGGCGGGGTAGCGGTACGTTCCGCTGATCGGGTTCATCACGACCGTCCCGCCCGACATCCGGACATGCACCTCGGGGCTGGCACCCACGAGCGTCCGCCCCGGAGCCGAGGCCCCTTCGGACGCCTTGTCCTGCGTGTGCACGACGAACGTCCAGTACGCACCCCGCTCACCGGTCAGCAGCCGCCGGAAGAGGGCCAGCGCGTCGGCCCGGCCGAAACCCGGGATCTCGCCCCGGAAGGTCCGGCTGATCACGAAGTTCGCCCCCTCGCCCTGCCCGATCTCGTCCTCGACGACACGCCGGACGATCCCGGCGTACTCCTCGTCGGGGACGTCGAAGGCCCCGCCCTCGACCGAGACGGCATGGTCCGGCAGCCGCTCCAGGACTTCGGCCAGCGGCAGCTCGTAGCTCTCGTCCGCGACCAGTACGGAGAGCGGAGTCCCGTCGTCGCGCACATCGAAACCGCGCTCGGCGATCTGCCGGAACGGCACCAGGGCGAGCGAGGGCAGCGCACCGACCGGGAGATCGGCGAGCCGGTCCGCTTCCCGCACCCGGCCGATGAGCACCTCGACGATGTCCTGGGAACGGCCGGGGGCGCGGCGGCGCAGCAGCGCGAACGGCGGGCAGTCGTCAGCGAGGAGCCGCTCGACGACGAGGGCGGTGCGGTGAGACATGGGTGGTTCCTTCCCTGCGGAGGAACGGCTCCCGAAACGCGAAGAAGGCCGCCCCTCGGGCGGCCTTCGCGTGGTCTGTCGCGCGATCGATCAGTGGGCCGCCGGATGAGCGGTCCACCACCAGTTCTGGGTCTCTTGCGCGAACATGGTCCGAACCCTAGCGGAACACCATGGCATCCGAGCGCGCGTCTCACCTTTTGAGCTTGGGCCGGGACGTCCCGCCGGACGCCGTAATGTGGTTGGCGTGACCGTGAACGCCAATACCTCCGTCGCCGGTGGCAACACCTGGCGAGACCTTCCCGCGGCGCAGCAGCCCGAGTACCCCGATGCCGAGGCTCTGCGCGATGCACTCGCGGACCTCGCGTCGTATCCGCCGCTCGTCTTCGCGGGCGAGTGCGACCAGCTGCGCGCCCGTATGGGAGCCGTCGCCAAGGGCGAGGCGTTCCTGCTGCAGGGCGGTGACTGCGCCGAGGCCTTCGACGCCGTGTCGGCCGACCACATCCGGGCCAAGCTGAAGACGCTGCTCCAGATGAGCGCCGTGCTGACCTACGCGGCCTCCGTGCCCGTCGTCAAGGTGGGCCGGATCGCCGGACAGTACTCCAAGCCGCGCTCCAAGCCGACCGAGACCCGCGACGGCGTCACCCTGCCGACCTACCGCGGCGACTCCGTCAACGGCTTCGCCTTCACCGAGGAAGCCCGCGTCCCGGACCCGCAGCGGCTGAAGCAGATGTACCACGCGTCCGCTTCCACGCTGAACCTGGTCCGCGCCTTCACCACCGGCGGTTACGCCGACCTGCGCCAGGTGCACGCCTGGAACCAGGACTTCGTGAAGTCGTCGCCGTCCGGCCAGCGCTACGAGGCGCTCGCCCGCGAGATCGACAACGCGCTCAACTTCATGAAGGCGTGCGGTACGGACCCGGCCGAGTTCAAGGCCGTCGAGTTCTACGCCTCGCACGAGGCCCTGCTGCTGGACTACGAGTCGGCGCTGACCCGCACCGACTCGCGCACCGGCCAGCTGTACGACACCTCCGCCCACATGGTCTGGATCGGTGAGCGCACCCGCCAGATGGACGGCGCGCACATCGAGTTCGCCTCGAGGGTCCGCAACCCCATCGGCATCAAGCTCGGTCCGACGACCACCGTCGACGAGGCGCTCGGCTACATCGAACGCCTCGACCCCGAGCGCGAGCCCGGCCGGCTGACCTTCATCGTCCGCATGGGTGCCGACAAGGTCCGCGACAAGCTCCCCGACCTGGTCGAGAAGGTCACCGCCTCCGGCGCCACCGTGGCCTGGGTGACCGACCCGATGCACGGCAACACCTTCGAGGCCGCCTCCGGCCACAAGACCCGCCGCTTCGACGATGTCCTGGACGAGGTCAAGGGCTTCTTCGAGGTGCACAAGAGCCTCGGGACCCACCCGGGCGGCATCCACGTCGAGCTCACCGGCGACGATGTCACCGAGTGTGTCGGCGGCGGACACGAGATCTTCGTGGACGATCTGCACCAGCGCTACGAGACGGCCTGCGACCCGCGGCTCAACCGCAGCCAGTCTCTCGACCTGGCGTTCCTGGTCGCCGAGATGTACCGGGACCAGTAGTCACCGCAGGCAGTGCGTGTACGACGGTGGGGCACGGATCCATGTGATCCGTGCCCCACCGTCGTTCGAAGGCTTTCAGCGGCTTCCCGATGTGACTAAGGTTAGGTTAACCTCACCGATCAGGGAGAGGTGGCGCAGAGACCGATCCCGTCGGGAGGTGAACCGCATGTACGTCTGCTCGTGCTTCGGCATTACGGAGAAGCAGGTCAAGGACCATGCGGCAGCCGGGGCGTGCACGCCCCGCCAGATTGCCTCCGTCTGCAAGGCGGGCACCGACTGCGGCGGCTGTGTCCGGGCGATCCAGGCGGTCCTCGGCCGCGGCACCTGCCCGCGCCGCGAACTCCTCGAACGGAAGCGGACGTCCGTCGCGGCGGCCGGCGCCCCCGCGGATGCCGCCCCCGAGATGTCTCCCGCCCTCGACTCCGCCCGTGTCGCCCCGGGCATCCGGCTCTCGGGAGCGGCCTGACCGCAGCACAGACTCCGGCCCTGTGATGCCGTGACCGGCAGGGCTGCCGGTCACGGCATCAGCTGTCAGGCTGCTCGATCTGCTGGGCGATGTAGAGCGGCTCGCCGAGCTTCTCGATCAGTTCCAGCTGTGTGTCGAGGTAGTCGATGTGGTGCTCCTCGTCTTCCAGGATCGACTCGAAGATGTTTGCGGACGTGATGTCGCCCTTGCCGCGCATCAGCTCGATCCCGCGCTTGAGGCGGTCGATCGCCTCCACCTCGACCTGCCGGTCGGCCTGGAACATCTCGGTGAGGGTCTGCCCCACCCGGACGTGGAAGAGCCGCTGGTAGTTGGGGAGTCCGTCGAGGAAGAGGATGCGGTCCGTGAGGATCTCCGCGTGCTTCATCTCGTCGAACGACTCGGAGCGGGTGTACTTCGCGAGCTTCGTCCAGCCGAAGTTCTCCTGCATCTTTGCGTGCAGGAAGTACTGGTTGATGGCAGTCAGCTCGGCGGTCAGCTGCTCGTTCAGGAACTCGAGGACCTCGGGGTCGCCCTGCATCGCAGAGGCTCCTTCCAACCGGATGAATTGGTTAAGTTGGCCGCATCCTCGCATCGTGTCCGATGATCGTCCAGTAAGTGCATGCTTAGTGGGTTTTGTCGCAATCGGTGCTGGTACCGGGCCTGGCACCGGTCCAGGTCGGGACCATCCCTGGGCGTCTGTCACCATGGAGTCATGGGTCAGCCGGAAAGCCGGGAACACAGCGCGCCGCAGCAGTCCGAGCTTCCGCCGGGACAGCGACTTCAGCGCGGCTGGCCGGTGACCCACTACGGGCCCGTACCCAAGTTCAAGCCCGACCGCTGGGAATTCCGGGTCTTCGGGGCCACGGCGGACGGCGAGAAGCACTGCTGGAACCACCAGGAGTTCTCGGCCCTGCCGTTCACCTCGCTCGTGGCCGACCTGCACTGCGTCACCAAATTCAGCATGCTCGGTGCCGAGTGGGGCGGAGTGCTCGCCCGTACCGTCCTGGAGCTCGCACCTCCTGCGCCGGACGTGACGCATGTGATGGTCTGGGCCGAGTACGGGTTCAGCTCGAACCTGCGGCTCTCCGACTTCGCCTCGGACCGAACCCTTTTCGCCACCCACAAGGACGGTGAGCTGCTCACCGCCGAGCACGGCTTCCCGCTCCGGCTCGTCGTGCCGCACCTCTACGCCTGGAAGGGGCCCAAGTGGGTCCGGGGCATCGAGTACATGACGACCGACCGCCGTGGCTTCTGGGAGGAGCGCGGCTACCACAACGTCGGTGATCCGTGGCGCGAGCAGCGCTACTCCTACCAGGAGGAGCCCGGGGAGGGCCCCGAGCTCTGACCCCGGCAGCGAGGCCGTCAGCCGCGGTCGCGCAGCCCCTTCAGCCGTGCCACGTCCGCCGCATGGCCGTCCTTGCCGCCCGGCGTCTCGATGATCAGGGGTACACCGGCGGTCGCCGGATGGCGGAAGAGCTCACGGAACGGCTCCTCCCCGATGTGACCGGCGCCGATGTTCTCGTGCCGGTCCTTGTGGGCTCCCACGACGTCCTTGGAGTCGTTGGCGTGGATCAGTTTCAGCCGGCCCTCGCCGACCGTGTCCACCAGGAGATCCAGGGTCTGCCGCATGCCCGTCGGGCCCGTCAGATCGTGGCCGGCCGCGTAGACGTGGCAGGTGTCGAGGCAGACGCCGAGCTTGGGGTGGGCGTCGAGCGCCTCGAAGTACGGGCCGAAGTCCCAGGTGCGCGAGCAGAGCGAGGCCCCCTGGCCGGCGGTCGACTCCAGCAGCAGCCAGGGGTCGTCGTCGTGCGTCAGTTCGTCCAGGAGCGGCCGCAGATGCGTGCGCACCTGCGCGAGGGCCTCCGCGCGTGGCCGGCCGCCGGTCGCGGAGCCGGTGTGCACCACGACGCCCAGGGCGCCGATCTCGCGGGCCCGTCGCAGTGAGTGGCGCAGCGATTCCACGGACCTCTCGACGGTCGCCTCGGTGTGCGAGCCGAAGTTGATCAGATAGGGGGCGTGGACGTACGCGGGTATGGACTCGGCCACGCACTCGGCGCGGAACTGCTCGTCCTGGGCCGGGTTGCCGACGGGCGTCGCCCAGCCCCGCGGATTGGCGACGAAGACCTGGACGGCCTCCGCCCCCATCTCGCGGGCGTAGGGGAGCCCGACCTTGGCGAGGCCACCGGCCACGGGAACATGGCCGCCGACGGGGTTGCGCATCTGGATCTAGAGTCCCTTGGTCTTGACGGTGATGGTGCTGCCCTCGGGGGCCTGCTCGCCGCCGGGGACGGACTGGCTCCCGACGGTGTCGCTGAAGGAGAGGAACGGGCGGTCGACCTTGACGTCGAAGCCGGCGGCCTCCAGCTCCGTCCTGGCGTCGTCGACGTCCTTCCCGGTGACGTCCGGGACGTTGATCATCCGCGGGCCCTTGGAGACCGTGAGCGTGACGGTGTCGCCCTCGGCGGCCTCGGCGCCCTCGCCCGGGGACTGGCGCGCGATGTCGCCCGCGGCCTCGGGGGAGCTGATCCGGTCGGGCAGCACCTTCGCCTTCAGCCCCGCCTCGTCCAGCGCGGCGGTGGCGTCCTCGACGGACAGCCCGGTGACATCGGGGACGTCGACCGGGGCGCCCTTGCTGACGACGAGCGCGACCGCGGAGTCCGGGTGGCGCTCGGTGCCCGCCTCGGGGTCCGTGCGGATCACCTCGCCCCGGGCCGTCTCCTGGCTGAACTCCTCGGTGGTCATGCCGGGCTCCAGGCCCGCCTTCTTCAGCGCGCGTCTGGCGTCCCCGAGCGGGAGATCCTGGACGTCCGGCACGGTCACGATCTCGGGGCCGCGCGAGACGGTGAGCGTCACCGCGTCGTTCCCCCGGATACGGGCACCCGACTCGGGGTCGCTGCTGATGACCTTGCCGCGGTCGACGGTGTCGCTGTAGGACCGCTTGACGCCCTTGAGTTCCAGGCCCGCGTCCGAGAGCCGGTCCCGAGCGGTCTGCTCGGTCTGGCCGAGCAGCGAGGGGACCCGGGTGAACTGTCCGGAGTTGATGTACCAGACACCCGTACCGATCCCCAGCACCAGCAGCACGGCGACGACCGCGGCGATGACGGAACGCCGCGGACCACGACGGCGCGGGGCCTGCGGGGCCGCCGGAAGGGGCATGTCCAGCCGGCTGGTGTGGTGGGCGACACCCTGGCCGGCCGGGAGCAGCCGCGGGATCACGCTCGTGCGGTCCTCGGCGCCGTCGTGCGCCTCGGCCAGGGCCTGCGGCGGTACGGCATCCAGCTGGGCGTCGGTGAGGCCCGAGCGGGCCTCACGGGTCTCGGCGAGCAGGGCGACCGCGTCGAACGGGCGGATCTCGGGGTTGCGCGCGGTGGAGCTCGCCACCAGGTCGTCGAGGGCGACCGGGAGTCCCGGGACGACGGCCGACGGAGCCGGGACGTCCTCGTGGAGGTGCTGGTAGATGACCTGGGCCGGTGTCTCACCGGTGTGCGGCTTGGAGCCGGTCAGCATCTCGTACAGGACGACCCCGCAGGCGTACACATCGGTGCGGGTGTCCGCCGTGCCGTGCTCTATCTGTTCGGGGGCGAGGTAGGAGACGGTGCCCAGGACGGTCCCGGTGGTGTCGGTGGCGGCGCCCACCGCCCGCACGAGACCGAAGTCGGCGACCTTGACCCGGCCGTCGTCCCCTATCAGGACGTTCTCCGGCTTCATGTCGCGGTGCACGAAGCCCGCCCGGTGCGCGGCGCCTAGGGCGGCCAGGACCGGCTCCAGGATGTCGAGCGCGGCCCTCGGCTGCAGGGCCCCGCGGTCGCGCAGGACGTCGCGCAGGGTGCAGCCCGCGACGTACTCCATCGCGAGGTACACGTACTGCCCCTGGGCGCCCTGGTCGAAGACCGCGACCACGTTGGGGTGCGCGAGCCGGGCCACGGATTTGGCCTCGCGGATGAAACGCTCGACGAACGCGGCGTCCGTGGCGAGCGCGGGGTGCATCACCTTGAGGGCCAGCACCCGGTCGAGCCGGGTGTCCACGGCCCGGTAGACCGTGGCCATGCCGCCCACGGCGATGCGGGCATCGACGCGATAGCGGCCGTCGAGCAGCTGCCCGACAAGAGGGTCCTGGAGGGTCGTATCCACGCAAGCGAGTCTACGAGCCGAGAGGGACACATCCCACGGACCGGGGCGGGGGCGGGGCAGTACTGCAGCCGATCCGTGACAGGGACATGCGGGGCCATGGGGTTCGACGGGGCCCGGAGGGCCCGGGTGCGGGCGGTGTCCGGAACGCCGGGCCCGGACGACGGCATGCGTGCGTGGCACTACCGTGGCCACCCCGGACCCCGATCACCGGACGCAACAAGGGAGCAGTCACCGTGGCCCGTTCGCTCGACGGACACGGTCGAGGAGATCCCGCTTTCCTGACGGTTCGTCAGATGCTTAAGGTGTACGGGTGAGCGAGCAGCAGCAGTCGGAGCGGCCGGACCGGCGGACGGGGCGCCGTGCCGTCGTCGTCGGCGCGGGCATGGCCGGAGTGCAGACGGCGGTGGCCCTGCGGGAACAGGGTTTCACGGGGACCGTCACCCTGATCGGCGCCGAACCGCACCAGCCCTACGACCGGCCCCCGTTGTCCAAGGCGATACTGCTCGGCACGGCCGAGGGTTCCGCCTTCGACGTCGACTTCCAGGCGCTGGACATCGATCTGCAACTGGGCCGCGAGGTCACCGGTGTGCGGCCGGGCGACCATGAGCTGGACACTCCGTCGGGGGCGGTGCCCTACGACGTCCTGGTGATCGCGACCGGCGCCGAACCGGTCGTCCTGCCCGGCGCCGAAGGCGTTCCCGGTGTCCATCTGCTGCGCACCCTCGACGACGCGGCGCGGCTGCGTCCGGTCCTCGGCGAGCAGCACGACGTCGTGGTCGTCGGCGCGGGCTGGATCGGCGCCGAGTTCGCCACCGCGGCACGTGCCGCAGGCTGCGCGGTGACCGTCGTCGAGGCCGCCGACCGGCCGCTCGCCGGTGTCCTGCCCGCCGAGGTCGCCGCCCCGATGGCCGCCTGGTACGCCGAGAGCGGCGCCGAACTCCTCACCGGATCCCGGGTCGCCCGCATCGAACCGGGCCGGGTGGTCCTCGCGGACGGCCGGACGATCCCGGCCGGGGCGGTCGTCGTGGGCATCGGGGCGCGGCCCGCCACCGACTGGCTGGCCGGCTCCGGCATCGCGCTCGGCCCCGACGGATCGGTGACCGCCGACGGAGGCCTGCGCACCTCGGCCCCCGATGTCTACGCGGTCGGCGACTGCGCCTCCTTCCCTTCCGCCCGGTACGGCGAACGCCTCCTGGTCCACCACTGGGACAACGCCCTCCAGGGCCCGCGGACCGCCGCCGCCAACATCGTCGGCGCGGGCCTCGGGGGCGATCGCGCACCCGTCACGTACGACCCCGTGCCGTACTTCTGGTCCGAGCAGTTCGGCCGGTTCGTGCAGTACGCGGGCCATCACGGGAGCGCCGACACCCTGCTGTGGCGCGGCGCTCCGGCCGACCCCTCCTGGTCGGTGTGCTGGCTCCGGGAGGGCGTCCTGGTCGCGGTCCTCGCCGTCGGGCGGCCGCGCGATCTGGCGCAGGGACGCAAGCTCATCGAGGCGGGGGCGCGGCTCGACGAGGGGCGGGCCGCCGATCCCTCCGTCCCACTCAAGACGGCAACCCTCTGACGGAGTACACCCCGTACGGTCGGCCCGGCTACCGGCTGTCGGTCCCGGATGGCACGCTTGTCCCTGTGACCGAGATTGACGCAAAAATCGATGCTCTCGTCCCTGCCTGGCTCCACCTTCCCGATATCGCGAACATGCTCGATGTCGAGGTGACACGTGTACGGCAGCTGGTCAAGGAGGGCCAGCTGATCGCCGTACGCCGTGGTGAGAACCGGGCGCTCCAGGTGCCGGCCGCCTTCATCGCCGGCGACAAGGTGGTCAAGGGCCTCTCCGGCACCCTGACGCTCCTGAGGGACGACGGCTTCTCCGATGAAGAGATGCTGGAATGGCTCTTCACCCCCGACCCGACCCTGCCGGGCACCCCTGCCCAGGCGCTGAGCGAGAACCGCGGTACGGAGGTGAAGCGTCGCGCCCAGGCGCTCGCCGTCTGACCGCGGGCCATGGACGAGGTGCGGGCCGCGCACACCGCGCGGCCCGCACGCCGGGCCCGCCCGTATCCGGTGAGGTGTCCGAAGGGTGGACAAAGAACCGGCTAAATCGGGCAAATGTATCCGGTCCGGTCCTGTGTCGGTCGTGCTCTGGTTAACCTGCCCGTATGGCCCTTGGCACTCCCTCTACCAGGACGGATCACGCGCGTACGGTGCGTGAACTCCTTGCGACCGGCAAGACTTCCTATTCGTTCGAGTTCTGGGCGCCCAAGACCGAAAAGGGCGAGCGGAATCTCTGGAACGCGCTGCGCCGTGTCGAGGCGGTGCAGCCGAGCTTCGTCTCCGTGACCTACGGAGCCGGTGGCTCGACCCGGGCGGGGACGGTCAGGGCCACCCAGCAGATCGCGGCCGACTCCACCCTCACCCCGGTCGCCCACCTCACGGCGGTCAACCATTCCGTCGCCGAACTGCGCAACATGATCGGGCAGTACGCCGACGCCGGAATCCGGAACATCCTCGCCGTCCGGGGAGACCCGCCCGGCGACCCGATGGGCGAGTGGGTCGAGCACCCGCAGGGTGTGCGGTACGCGGCCGATCTCGTCCGCCTCATCAAGGAATCCGGCGATTTCTGCGTCGGTGTCGCGGCATTCCCCGAGATGCATCCGCGCTCGACCGACTGGGACACCGACATCCGGCATTTCGTGGACAAGTGCCGCGCCGGTGCCGACTTCGCGATCACCCAGATGTTCTTCGATCCGGAGGACTATCTGCGGATGCGTGATCGCGTGGTCGCTGCGGGTTGTGAAACGCCGGTCATTCCCGAGGTCATGCCCCTCACCAGTGTCAAACAACTGGATCGATTCGCGCAGCTCAGCAACGCGTCCTTCCCTTCCGAGCTGAAAGAACGCATCCTCGCCGCCAAGGACGATCCCGCCGCTGTACGCTCCATTGGCATCGACTTCGCCACGCGGTTCTGCGCGAGACTGCGATCCGAGGGTGTGCCCGGACTGCACTTCATCACGCTCAACAACTCGACGGCGACGCTCGAGATCTACGAGAATCTCGGACTGCACAGGCAGTCGTGACCGGCCGTACCCGCCACGATCCGGGGCGGTGGCCGTAGAAGGGGGCGGGCATGGGCTGGACGGTCCTCTACATCGCGTTCGGAATCGTCGCGCTGTGGCTGCTCGGCGAGGTGCTCCTGCAGTACAAGGCGCGTCTTCGCTGGCGTCTGCTGGCCTTCGCGGGCTTCGGCTGTGTGGTCCTCGGCGTCCTGATGCCGTCCGTGGCCGTGATCGCCATCGGTGCGATCGCGTTCGCGGTCGGTCAGACGTACGTCACGCTCTCCTTCCGGCGCGGCTTCTCGACCGGCTGGGCGATAGGGGGCAGCCCCGGCGAGAGCCGTCGCCGCCGGGGCTCGGGCGACCGCGAGCCCACGCTGGAGGTGTCGGAGCTGGAGACGGAGTTCGACGGGCAGGACCCCCGCCCCTCGGTCTACGAGCCGCAGCCGCTGCCGGACGACACCGGGCAGTACGGCGTCTACGGCGACCACCCGCAGTTGCGGCAGGAACAGAACCAGAGCCCGACGCCCGAGCAGCAGCCCGCGTACGCGTCGTACGACCCCTACACCGACCCGACCGCATATCCGGCTCCGGGCCAGGACTCGTACGCAGGTCAGGACGCCTTCGCCGACCAGGGCACCTTTGCCGGACCGTACGACTACGGCACCGGGCAGCAGCAGTACGCCGCGTACTCCGACCCGTACATCGGGACCGGCAGCGCCGGCGACTCCCCGCAGTACGCCCCGTACGACGGCTACGGCTACGGCAGCGGGTACGACACCTACGGTCAGCAGCAGTACGCCACCGATCCGTACGCCCAGCAGTACGCCGTCGAGACCCCGCCCGGCGGCGTCTGGGTGCCGCAGCAGCGTGACGGGGAGCAGTACCCGCCCGCGCCCCCGGAGCAGGCCGCCCCGTACCCGAGCGGCTACGAAACCGGCCACAACGAGCAGTACCACCGCTACTGACCGCGGCCCCGCAGGGCTCGGCCACCGGGGGCCGGTGGTTCCCTCCTCCTCACTGGGAGCCCCGGAAACCGTCCCCCTCCACGATCAGCCCGGCGACCAGCGCCCCCGACATCCCCGCGTGGGCGAGCCCGCCCCCCGGGTGCGACCAGCCGCCCGCGAGGTGGAGCCCCGGAAGCCGCGTCCGATTGCCCGGATGCAGATGGGTGCCGCCCGCCCCGGCCAGCGCGGGCGGGGGCACCGAGCCGCCCTCGGCCCCCGTGTCGGCCGCCGTCTCGGCCGGGGTCCGCACCTCGGCGTGGAGCAGCCGCTCCCGCAAGCCGGGTACGACCGCTGCGGCCGTCTCGATCAGCGTGTCGGCACACCGCTCGCGCAGCGCCGGGTCCGTCCAGTCCACCGCCCCGTGCGGGGCGACCGTCGCCATCAGCGTCACCGCCTCGTGCGCGTCGTCCGGACGGGTCGACCGGTCGTCCGGGCGCAGCACCGTCACCGTGGGACGACTCGCGAGCCGCCCACCGAACACCGCCTCGCGTTCCGCCGCACCGTCCGCCGGGTGCACCAGGGTCCGGTGCACCGCATCCGCCGGGCGGCCGCCGCGCAGCGACAGCAGGACCTGGAAGCGGCCCGGCACCACCTCCTGACCGGGCCGCGGACGCACCGTGACATCACCGTCCCGCCACAGCGTCTGACCGGGGACCAGGCCCGGGTGCGGACGGGCCCCGAGCACCACGTGGTCGGCCTCGGCCACCGTCCCGTCCCGGAGCTCGACGCCTGCCGCCCGGCCGTCCTTCTCGACGACCCGGACCACCTCGGCGCCGAGGACGAACTCCACCTTCCGGGCCAGGCACCGTTCGTGGACCGCCTGCGCCAGGGCCCGGATCCCGCCCTGGACGTACCAGCTGCCGAAGGTCTCCTCCATGTACGGCAGCAGGGCCGCCGCCGCCGGGGCGCGCAGCGGGTCCAGCCCGTAGGACAGGGCGTACCCGTCGAGGAGGGCGGCCAGCCGGGGGTCCGGCAGCTCCCATGCGCCGACCTCCGCCACCGTGTCCGCCCGACGGGCGGACCGCAGCAGCCGCCGCTGCCGGAGCGCCGGATACGGATCACGGCCGAGTACCTGCCAGTCGGCGCGCAACGGCTCCTCCAGCAGGGGACGCCGGGACCGGTCCCAGGCATCGCGTGCCCGGTCGAGGAACGCGCCCCAGGCCGCGCCCGCGCCGCCCCCGAGGGCGGTGTCCAGGGCGGCGACCACCCCGGCCCGGGTGGCGTTCGGCAGCGAGACCGCCGTGCCGTCCGCGAAGACGTGGCGGCTCGCCGGATCGACCTGGGTCAGGGTGACGCACCGCTCCAGCGGCTCCTTGCCCGTCTTCACGAAAAGGTCGCGGTAGACCGCGGGCAGATGCAGCAGCGTGGGGCCGGTGTCGAAGGCGAAGCCCTCGTGGGTGTACCGGCCGACCGAGCCGCCGAAGGTCCCCGACCGTTCGTACACCACCACCTCGTGGCCTGCCACGGCGAGCCGGGCGGCCGCCGCCATCGCGCCCATCCCGGCGCCGATCACCGCAATACGTGCCATGTCAGTGACCTTAACGGGCGGCCCGCGGCACTCAGTCCAGTGGCCAGGGCGGACCCGCCTCGGCCAGGCGTCTCTCCTCGCGCCGCAGGGTCCTGCGGCGCAGGTACCGGCGGATGCGGGAAGCCAGGAAGACCAGGGTCACCAGGCCGAGCAGGAGCAGTGCGGCGGCGATGACCGCGGACGCCAGCGGATGGAAGAGCGCGAAGGTGATGATCCCGGCGACACCCAGGTCCTCGACGGTGCTCAGCGCGACGTTGCTGAACGGCTCGGGGGAGGTGTTGACCGCCATCCTGGTACCGGCCTTCACCAGATGGCTCATCAGCGCGGTGGAGCCCCCGACGGCCCCGGCCGCGAGTTCCGGCAGCGAACCGCTCTCGCCGGCCAGCAGGGCGGCCACCACGGCGCCGGCGACCGGCCTGACGACGGTGTGCACCGCGTCCCAGACCGTGTCCACGTACGGGATCTTGTCCGCCACCACCTCGCACAGGAAGAGCACACCGGCCACGACGAGGACATCGGTGCGTTGCAGCGCTGCGGGCACCTCGTCGCTGAATCCGGTGGCGCCGAAGAGACCGAGCAGCAGGACCACCGCGTAGGCGTTGATCCCGCTCGCCCAGCCGCTTGTGAAAACCAGAGGGAGTACGGACACGGACGCGATCGTAAGCCAGACGGGGGACGAATCGGAGGGGGCGGCGCGCGGTGCTGAGTATCCGTACCCATGCGACGACATGAGTAGGTGCGCGGATGGGCTCCCCCCGGTGCGGACGGCAGAGTGGACGGCGCGGAGAGGGAAGCGGCGCCGCACCGCCGACACGGGGCGGCGGAACGGACGCGGCATTCCTCACCGGCACGGGGGAGCAGGACGGAGAGCCGAGGACAACGGGGGAGGGCTCTCCGGCACCGCAGCGGACGCCGGTGCGGCGCAGACCCGGAGGGACCGGGCCTCGCCGGACCGGCGTCCGCTGTTGCGTCGGGTGCCGGGCGGCCGGGCTGCGGTGAGCCGGCCGGACCCTCGAGGGTCAGTGGCCGCTGACCCGCCCGCGCAGCAGCAGCGAGAGCGCCGAGTGCACATCGTCGATCGACCGCTCCGGCTGGAACGCCTGCCAGTCCAGGGCCGCCACCAGCACCATGCCGACGAGAGCGGCGGCGGTCAGCGTGATGTCGATCTCCTCGCTCAGCTCACCGCTCGTCACGCCCTCGCGCAGCACCTCCTCGACCACGGCGACGGCCTGCTGGCGCAGTACCAGGAGGGTCGACTGCCACGCCCGGTTGGTGCGCCACAGCTCCGCCACGTACAGCTGGGTGAACGAGGGATAGCGGTCGATGAACGCCAGACCGGCTCTGATCATCGCGTCCAGGGCCTCGACCCGGGTGCCGCCGCGGTCCTCGGTCTCCTCCGCGGCCGCGCGCAGTGACGCGGTGAGCAGGCCGACGCCGTGGCGCAGCAGCTCCTCGAAGAGTTCGGTCTTGCTCTTGAAGTTGTAGTAGACCGTGCCCTTGGCGACTCCGGCATGCTCGGCGATCTCGTCCACCGTGGTGGCCGAGAAGCCCTTCTCCGCGATGAGGGTCACGGCCGCCTCGTAGAGCTTCTGCCGGGTTGCCTGGCGCCGCGTGGTGCTGCTGCTTTCCATGGTCCTGATTCTCACAGGTCGGCCTGTGCTCACAGACTCAGTTCGGGGTGGAGCCGGTCCAGGGTCCATACCTGCTTGCGGCGTGCGGAGACCGCAGTCAGGGCGAGCGCCCCGGCCGTGAAGGCCGGCAGGATCGCGCAGCCCTGCCAGACGGGCCCGAGCCCGCCGCCCGTGATCAGCCGGCGCAGCCCCTCGACGACGTAGCTCATCGGCAGGTAGGGGTGGATGGCGTTGAAGAACCCGGGGCTGGTCTGGACGGGGTACGTCCCCCCGGCCGAGGTCAGCTGGAGCATCAGGACGGCCAGCACGAGAATCCGTCCCGCAGCCCCGAACCGGGCGTTGAGCCACTGGATGACCGCCGCGAAGCAGCAGGTCACCAGGGCCAGGAAGCCGATCGTCCCGGCGGCACGGGCCATCTGCAGACCGAGTCCCCAGTGCAGTACGGACATCAGCGCCGCCACCTGCAGCAGTCCGAGCGCGGCCACCGGCAGCCAGCCGGCGAAGGCGATCCGCCAGGCGGAGGCCCCGGCCGCGAGCGCACGCCGGTTGAGCGGCTGGATCAGCATGTACGCGACCATCGCACCGACCCAGAGGGAGAGCGGGATGAAGTACGGGGCGAAGCCGGTGCCGTAGTTGGGGGCCTTGTGCAGGGACGTGGCGGCCAGCCGCACCGGGTCGGCCATGACGTCCGTCCGCGCGTCACGGTCCTTCTTGTCGTAGTCGGGGATCTTGCCGACACCGTCGTCGAGCCCCTGGGCGAGCGAGGCCGAACCGTCGCCGAGCCGGACCAGCCCGCCGTCCAGGTCGTCCGCGCCCTTCCTCAGATTGCTCACCCCGGTGTCGAGGTCGGCGGAGCCGGTCCTGGCCGAGACCAGGCCCGTGTGCAGTGCCTCCGCCCCTGCGGCGACCTTGTGGGCGCCGGTGTTGAGCGCGTCGACCTTCTTCACCGCGGACTCCAGGTCCTCGTCCAGGTGCGGGGCGTTCTCGGCCAGGTCGTCGGCCTTCTGCTGAAGAGCGGTCAGCCGGCTGCGCAGCTTCTTCAGATCGCCGTTCTCGTTGGTGACCAGCGCGTTCACGTCGTCGGCGACCTTCGCGACATCGGCCGCCGCGGTCTTCGCCCGTTCCAGCGGCGGGCAGACGGTGGGGTCGGCGGCCGGCTGCTCCGTGCAACGGGTGCGGTGGACCTCGGCCAGGTCGTCGGAGGCCTTGTGGGCGGCCGTGGCCGCGGCGGGCGCCGACTCCACCAGCAGGTCCAGGTTGTTCCGCACGGTCTGCGCGGTGCCGGAGACAAGCCGGGCGGTGTCGCCGATGGACGTGCCGTTGTCCTTCAGGAACGGGCGGACGGCGGCCGCCACCCCGTCGACCCTGTCGGCGAGCTGCTGGGTACCGGCGGCCACCTGACGGGAGCCGGTCCTGAGGTCGTCGGCCCCCTTGTTCAGCTTGACGATCCCGTCGGCCAGGCTGCTGCTGCCGGCCTTGGCGTCCTTGAGGCCGGTCACCAGGTCCTCGGAGCCCTTCTTCGCCCGGCCGATGCCGCCCTTGAGGTCGTCGGCCCCCGCGGCGGCCTTCGCCGTCGCGTCGTGGAGGTCGGAGAAGCTGAGGTAGATCCGGTCCAGGAAGCCGCGCGAGACGTTCGTCGACGCCGCCGTGCGCACCTCCGAGAACACCGTCCGGGAGATCTGCCCGACGATGTAGTTGTTGGCGTCGTTGGTCCGGACCCGGAGCGCACTGGTCGCGGGGGAGTCGCCCGAACTGGACGCGATCCGCCTGCTGAAGTCCGACGGCATGGTGAGCGAGAGGTAGTACGTGCCGTCCTCGACGCCCCTGCGGGCCTCGGAGGCGCTCACCTCGTGCCACTCGAAGGTCTTGGAGTCGAGGAGCTTGCCGGTGATCTCGTCCCCGACCGCGAGGTGCCGTCCCGCGGCTGTGGCGCCCTTGTCGTCGTTGACCAGCGCGACCGGGATCCGGTCGAGGCGGCTGTACGGGTCCCAGAAGGAGTACAGGTACAGGGCGCCGTAGAGCAGGGGCAGCAGCAGGAGCGCGATGAGCGCCGCGACCGGCAGCCTTCCCCTGCCGAAACGCTTCAGCTCAAGCGCGGCGAGTCTCGGCGAACGCATCGTCCGCTCCCTCCTCGGTCGTGTTCTTCCCGGCTGCGGTGTCCGCTGCGTCCGTCGGGGCGTCCGCCGGCGCCGGCG
The DNA here is from genome assembly GCF_040680455.1 of Streptomyces sp. NPDC052052. Taxonomy (NCBI): domain Bacteria; kingdom Bacillati; phylum Actinomycetota; class Actinomycetes; order Kitasatosporales; family Streptomycetaceae; genus Streptomyces; species Streptomyces sp. NPDC052052. The sequence continues at coordinate 158,292 of NZ_JBFAWU010000001.1, forward strand.
CGGTCGTCGCGCCGGTGGGGACGATGACGGCGTCCCGGGGTGCCTGGCTGCACGCGGCGAGCACGGTCGTCCCGTTGTCCGTGACGGAACGCAGGAGCTCCCAGGCCTGGGCCCGTTCGGCGTCGGAGAGCTTGAGGTCGGTGTCGTCCACCGCGAGCAGCCGTGGCCGGCCGATCAGTCCGAGGGCGACGGACAGGCGCAGCGCCTCCAGCCGCTCCAGATCCCGTACCGAGGTCCGCTCGGCCTTGGGCAGGGTGACGAGGTCGAGTCCGGCGGCGTCCAGCGCGGCGTCGATCCGTCCGCGCGCGGCGGCGGTGCGCTCGGCGCGCGGGCGGAGGAGGGCGCGCAGCGAACCGTCGAAGCGGCGCTGCAGCAGGGCCCGTTCGCGCAGGTGCTCGGCGACGGTGAAGGCCGGGTCGAGTTCGTTGACCCCGGGTACCGGGCCCAGGGCGCTGATACGGCGTACGGCGGCCATCTGCCGGGGCAGGCGGAGCCCGCCGATCTCCGCCCGGCCCTCGGTGGGGCGCATCCGGCCGGTGAGGGCGAGCAGCAGGCAGGTCCGGCCGGAGCCGGAGGGGCCTTCGACGGCCACGAGCGAACCGGGCCCGGCCTCGATGTCCACGCCCCGGAAGACCCAGCCGCGCGGCCCCTTGAGCCCGAAGTCCTCGGCGGTGACAGCTGCCCCGTGCGGGCTGTCCACAGACGTCCCCCTGTTTTTGAACTGACTGGTCAGTGCAAAAAGTAACCCGAACCTGCGGTCGATGCAAAAGGCCAGGTCACGGGGGTTCGAGGTCAACTGTCAGTGGTGCCCGTCACGATGGGTACAGACGGCCACGGAGTCGTTGCACGAGACAGGAGGTTTCGTCATGGCCCACTCGTCCGCCGCAGCCGCACCCCGGCGCCGCGCAGACGGCCCTGCCCCCTCACCGACCGGCCCGGCACACGGCGTCCATCCGGTTCCGCGCCGTACCGCGGCGTCGCCCGCCGCCCTCGAACTGCTCGCCCAGGCCCGCGCGGGCCTCGACGAAGCAGCCGTTCTCGATGTGCCGAACGAGCGGTACGCCACCGCCCACCTCGCCGCGCTGCGCACCGCCGCCGCCGTGCTCGCCGTCCGCGGCCGCCCCGAGACCTCCCGGCGGGGCCGGGAGAGGATCCGCAGCGCCTGGGAGGTCCTCCCGGAAACAGCGCCCGAACTGACCGAGTGGAGCGCGTTGTTCGCCTCCGGCGCGGGACGCAGGGCCCGGGCGGAGGCCGGTCTGCCGGGCGCGGCCAGTCGGCGGGACGCGGACGACCTGCTGCGTGACGCCGCGATGTTCCTCCGCCTGGTCGAGCGGCTGCTGATGCTTCAGCCGGTGCTTCCCCAGGCCCGGAGGGAGCGGCCCGACGCGCAATGACGGCGTCCGGAGCGGGAGGCAATAGGGTGGACAGCACCAGTACCACCTGCACCGTTCACGCTCTGCCGCCAGCAGCGGCACCGTGCCGAGGAGTCATCTGCCGTGTCGGACCAGCCGCGCCCCCGCGCCTCCCTCCGTACCGCCGTGGTCTGGGAAGTCCTGAAGGACGCCCTCGACCGCCAGGTGAAGACGACCGGTAGGGACACCCTCGATGTCCTGGACAGCGGTGGCGGCACCGGGAACTTCGCTGTTCCGGTAGCCCGTCTCGGCCACCGGGTCACCGTCGTCGACCCGAGTCCGAACGCGCTCTTCGCTCTGGAGCGCCGTGCCGCCGAGGCCGGGGTCGCCGACCGCGTCCACGGGGTCCAGGGGGACATCCACGGCCTGTTCGACGTCGTCGAGCGCGGTGGTTACGACGCGGTGCTGTGTCATGGGGTCCTGGAGTACGTCGACGACCCGGCCGAGGGCGTGCGCAACGCGGTCGAGGCGCTCCGGCCGGCCGGAGCGCTCAGCCTGCTCGCCGCCGGGCTCGGCGGCGCGGTCCTGGCGCGGGCGCTCGCCGGTCACTTCACCGAGGCCCGGCAGGTGCTCAGCGACCCCGCGGGCCGCTGGGGCGCCGGCGACCCGGTGCCCCGGCGTTACACCTCGGAGCAGCTCACCGATCTGGTCTCCGCGGTGGACGTGGAGGTCGGCGCGGTCCACGGCGTACGGGTCTTCGCCGACCTCGTGCCGGGCGTCCTGGTGGACACCGAGCCCGGCGCCATGGAAGCCCTGCTCAAGCTGGAGGCGGCCGTCGCCGAACTGCCCGCATTCCACTCGGTCGCGACGCAGTTGCACGTTCTGGGCATCAAGCGCGGCTGAGCCCGGGGCCCCGGGGCGAGTGGTAGCTCGGTCGTAGCGCGGTTGATCAGGGACGCAGCCGCAGACGGAGTACGCCCCAGGACCCCCGATCGGGGGCTTCGCCCCGTATGATCGAGGGACACCATCCGGCATGACGGATCGGACGTCGGGGAATCAACGCCTCAGCAGCTGAGCTGTCATGGCGGCCCGGACTGGCTGATCGACAAAGAGGGCGGGTTTCACGGGGGCGAATCCCTGCCTATTCTGGAAGGGCCGCATACCGGTCGCCCCCGCGGCCGACGACGAGGAGGACTCCGTGCCGCTCTCGGAGCACGAGCAGAGGATGCTCGAGCAAATGGAGCGAGCGCTGTACGCCGAAGATCCCAAGTTCGCGACAGCGCTCGAGGGAAGCGGGCTGCGTACGTACACCCGGCGACGGGTCTACCAGGCGGTTGCAGGCTTTCTGGTGGGTATCGCGCTCCTCATGGCCGGAATGGCCCTGCAGATCTGGATCAGCGTGGTGGGGTTCCTCGTCATGCTCGGCTGTGCGGTCCTCGCGGTCACCGGTTGGCGCAAGGCGCCCAAGCCGGGTGAGCGGCAGGCGGCCGGAGACGGCGGCCAGGGCCGTCGGCCCAGGCAGCGCCGGACCGTGATGAACCGCATCGAGGAACGGTGGCAGCGCAGACGTGACGAGCAGGGGCACTAGACCCCCGGAATGTCTTCGTCGAGGGGCGGACGCAGAGATGCGACCGCCCCTCACGTATGCCCCGAGGCCGATGAGTTCCCGGGGTCAATGAGTTCCCAGGGCCGACGAGTTCCCGTGTCCGCGACGTCCCGTGTCCGGCCTCTCGGGCGCGCCCGGAGAGCGGGCGGCGGTCCGAGCGGCCCCGCAGCCGGTGCGTCCGCCGGGCCCCGTGGCCAAGGACCGTGGGCGGGCTGCTGCGCCCCTGGTCACCCCTGCTGGCGGGACGGCCGCCGCAGCCGGTCCGTCCACCGCACCCGCTGCCACCCGGCCGCCCATCTGCCGGTGAACGCCGCCCACCGATCCGACGCCGCCCAGATCACCCGAACGGTCGAGCGCGGGGCCGCGACTGCGCGGATCCGGGCGAACCGGCTGGCCGACGCCCGCAGGCCCGTCCGTACCGCTTCCACGTCCCGGGCCAGGCCGGTACCCGGCCGTGGTTCCGGGGCGTAGAGCACCTGCTCCACCGCCCCCGCCACCCGGTGCACCGCGGCGGCCCCGTCGGGGTCGAGCTGCCCCAGCCGCACCACCCGCGCCGCCGTCGTCCGCGGGGTCCGGGACTCGTCCGGCTCGATTCCGTGGTCCCACGCGGTGTCGATGATCTCCTGCCAGGCCGCCAGCGTTCTGGCCGACGCGTCCGCGGGCGCACGACCCGCGGAGTGACTCAACCTGAGCCTGCGTACCCGTAGTCGCCGGAGCATCGGCAGCATCGGCAGTGTCAGGACCACCAGAGCGGCCAGGACCAGGGCCAGTACCGCGCCGGTCGGCGTCCCGGAATCCGTCGGGGCCACCACCCCGGGCGCCGCCGAACTGTCGCACTCGCCCTGCTTGCGCATCTGGGCCGGGCAGGTCTCGGAGGCGGACGGTGCGACCGTCGGAACGGCCGATGTGTCCACATCCGGCAGGACCGGGTCGGACGCGCCGCCGGCCGGGGTGTCCGACCGGGAGTAGGACGGAGCGCTGCCCCGCGTCGGAGTCGGCTCGAAACGAGTCCACCCGACGCCCTCGAAATACAGCTCCGGCCAGGCATGCGCATCGCGCAGCCCCACCGACACCGAGCCGTCCGCCTGCGTGGTACCGGGAGTGAAGCCCACCGCGACCCGCGCCGGAATGCCCAGCGTCCGGGCCATCGCGGCCATCGTGAACGAGAAGTGGACGCAGAAGCCCCGCTTGTCCTCCAGGAACCGGCCGATCGCCGCGCTCCCGGTGCCCGAGCGCACCGAGGTGTCGTAGGTGAATCCGCCGTCCGAGGCGAAGAAGTCCTGCAGCCTCACCGCCCGCTCGAAGTTGTTGGCAGAGCCCTTCGTCACCTCGTCCGCGGTCCGGCCGACCACCTTCGGCAGGGAGTCGGGGACGCGGGTGTACTCACGCTGCAGATCGGCCGGCGGCGGTGCTGCCCCGGCGAGCTGATCGGCGGTCGGCCGGACCAGCAGACTGGAGACTTCGTACTGCGCACCGCGAGTCGTCTCCCCGCGGTCCCCGACGAGCGTCCGTCCCGCCGGCTCGTACCGCCAGCGTCCGTCGATGCTGACCTCGGTCGCCGGATAGGGGAGTGGCAGGTACGTCTGCTGGTAGGAGCCGGACGCGGAGATCTTCGATCTGACCTCCGTGACCGTGACGTCCGGACCGAGGCCCTCCGGGGCCGGGAGCTGCTTCGGTACGCTCTTCAGCCGGCGCGTGGAGGGCCGCCACTCGTTCCCGTCGAACTCGTCCAGGGCCAGGATCCGCAGATAGAAGCCCTGCGGATCACCGGAGTCGGTGCGGTAGGACAGCACCTCCCGGTTCTCCGGCTGGTTCAGGTTGTCCTGCAGCGAGACCAGGGGGTTGACCGCGGAGATGGTCCCGCCGCCGCCCCCCTTGCCGTTCGTGCCGCCCGTACCGGCCAGCAGACCGCTGTCGAGCGCGGGCAGCGCCGTCGGCACGGCCAGTGAGATGCCCAGCGCCAGCGCGCCGATGCGGCGGCCGGTGCGGACCGGGGCCGTCGGGCGGTCCCGGTCCGCACCGCCCGGGCGCCCGGACGCACCGCTGAAGACCCGCCCCCACTGGGAGAGCCGTTCCCGTCCCTCGGCCAGCAGAAGCAGCAGATAGCCGCCGGCCGCGAGCAGGAACCAGAGCCAGTGCGTCCCGCCCCCGGACAGGCCCGCGGCGACCGAGTACAGCGCGAGGAGCGGCAGACCGGCCGGTGCCGCGTTGCGGAAGGTCACAGCGAGGGTGTCCACGACCAGGCCGACCAGCAACACACCGCCGATCAGCATCAGCCGGATACCGTCCGTCGCAGGCGCCGGAGCGGCGTACCTGCCGACGTCCTCGGCACCCGCCGTGAGCAGATCCGCGAGCCGCTGAACGGCCTCGGGTCCCGGCAGGAAGCCGGCCGGCGCCTGGGCCCTGGCGAACACCGCCGTCAGCAGAACCAGGCTGACCAGCAACTGCACCGAGACGATCAGCACCCGAGGCATCGGCGCCCGGCGGGCGAGCGCGCCCGTCCCGCTCTGGACCGCCAGCAACAGCGCGGCCTGCAGAATCCATCTGGCCGGCTCGACCAGCGGCAGCATCGAGCCCGCGGCCATCAGCGTCGCCGCGCCGGCGCACCACGTCAGCCGGCCACGCCCGCTCATGACCACCCCCCGAAGAAGCCCGTCGTGCCGTCCGCGGTGCCGGCAGCGGACTGCGGGGCCAGGCCCTGCTGCCCCGCCTGCTGCCAGTACCCGGCGAGCCCTGTCCCCGGTGTCACCTCCACCACGGTCCAGCCCGACTCGCGCAACAGCCGCAGCCGCCGCTCGGACACCGTGTCCGCCCCCACCGGCGCGGCTCCGCCCCGCTCCCGGCCCATGCTGCTCAGCACGAACGCGACGGCGCCGCCACTGCGCTGCCGCATCCGGGCCACCACTGCCGCCTGCTCCTCGTCCAGATCACCGAGAAAGGCGATCAGCAGTCCTTCGTTGCCGCCGCGCAGCACGTCGTGGGCGCGGGACAGACTGCCTCCGTCCGAGTGGCCGACCACCGCCAGGGTCTCCATCATCAGCCCCGCGAAGTCGGCGGCCTCCTGCGTCGATCCGGCGAAGCCCTCCTCGCCCTCGCCCGGCACGGCGGTGCCGTCGTCGGTCAGCAGCCGGACCGCGAAGCCGCGCTCCAGCATGTGCGCCGCCGCGGACGCCGCCGCGGACACCGCCCACTCGAAGGCGGAGTCGGGCCCCGTCCCCCGATAGGCGATCCGCCGGGTGTCCAGCAGCACGGTGCACCTGGCCCGCTGCGGCTGCTCCTCACGCCGCACCATCAGTTCGCCGTAGCGTGCGGTGGAGCGCCAGTGGACCCGGCGCAGATCGTCGCCGTGCCGGTAGCCGCGCGGAATCACGTCGTCGTCACCGGCGAGTGCGAGCGAGCGCCGGCGTCCCTCGCCGTACCCGGACGCCTCGCCCGCCAGCCGCACCGGAGGCAGTGGCTCGGTCCGCGGAAGGACGACCAGGGTGTCGTACGTGCTGAACGAACGGGTCAGCTCGCACATGCCGAACGGATCGGTCAGCCGCAGCTGCAACGGCCCCAGCGGATAGCGTCCGCGCAGATCCGACCGCACCCGGTAGGAGACCTCGCGAAGACCGCCCGCCTCCACCCGGTCCAGCACGAACCGGGGCCGTGGTCCGAGCACATAGGGCACCCGGTCCTGCAGCATCAGCAGGCCGGTCGGCAGCCGCGCGACGTTCTCCACCCGCAGATGGACCCGCGCCTCCGTGCCCGCGGGCACCCGGGACGGCGAGAGCCGCCGGGTGCCCGTGACGCGGTAACGGGTGCGCACGAGCGCCACGACACAGACGAGCGGCAGGACGGCGAGCAGCAGCCCGACCCGCAGCAGATCCGGCTGCCCCAGCGCATAGGCGCAGACCGCCGCGGCGGCACCGGCCGCGAGGAAGGACCGCCCGCGCGTGGTCAGACCGCTCAGCGCGGCCCGCAGACGGCCCTTGTCGTCCGCGTCGTCCATCGTCGCCGGCCCCCCGGAGGTCATCACACCCGCCGTACGCCGGGAGGCTGCCGGTCGTAGGCCGGACGGCCCGGCCGATGCTGGGACTGCACCTGGGCGACGCCACCGGCGGTGGGCACCGGCGTCTGCTGCACGATCTCCAGCACGACCTGCTCCGCCGTACGGCGGTTCAGCTGGGCCTGTGCCGTCGGCAGCAACCGGTGTGCGAGCACCGCGACCGCCAGCGCCTGCACATCGTCCGGCAGGCAGTAGTCCCGGCCGCTCAGCGCCGCGGCGGCCTTCGCGGCGCGCAGTAGATGCAGGGTGGCCCGTGGCGACGCACCGAGCCGGAGATCGGAGTGGCTGCGGGTGGCCGCGACGAGCTCCACCGCGTACCGCCGCACGGCCTCGGCCACATGGACCGTCCGCACGGCGTCGATCAGCTTCACGATGTCGTGTGCGTGGGCCACCGGCTGCAGATTGTCGAGCGGCGAGACCCCGCCGTGCACATCGAGCATCCGCAGCTCGGCGTCCGCACTCGGGTAGCCGATCGACACCCGGGCCATGAAGCGGTCGCGCTGGGCCTCGGGAAGCGGATAGGTGCCCTCCATCTCCACCGGGTTCTGGGTGGCCACCACCATGAACGGGTCGGGCAGTTCGTACGTGTGCCCGTCGCTGGTGACCTGGCGCTCCTCCATCGACTCCAGCAGCGCGGACTGGGTCTTGGGCGAGGCCCGGTTGATCTCGTCACCGATCACGATCTGGGCGAAGATCGCACCCGGCTTGAACTCGAAGTCGCGCCGTTGCTGGTCGAAGACCGACACGCCGGTGATGTCCGAGGGCAGCAGGTCCGGCGTGAACTGGATGCGCCGCACCGAGCAGTCGATGGACCGCGCCAGCGCCTTGGCCAGCATCGTCTTGCCGACGCCCGGGACGTCCTCGATGAGAAGGTGGCCCTCGGCCAGCAGCACGGTCAGCGCGAGCCGTACGACCTCGGGCTTGCCCTCGATCACGCTCTCCACCGACCTGCGCACCCGGTCCGCGGTCGTGGTCAGATCTGTGAGGCTCGCTCGATCGTCATAGGTCGTCACCCGGCCCTCCTCGGCCCTGTCCCGCGCTCACCAGGAGCACGGGACCCCAGTCCACGGACCGACGCGCACACAGCGCGGCCCACCCCGACACGCGGCCGCCTCCTCGGGAATGTCCGGCGAGACGCCACATGTGCATTCTTGTTGGCGTTGCCGCTCCGTGTCACTCGCCTGTGGACAAGTGGGGGAGATATGTCGGGGTCGATGAGGTTATCGGTGGCTGCCGGGCGCCGCCTCGGCGGTCAGGAGGCGGGCTGGATCTCGCGCAGCAGGCCGGTGGTCACATCGAAGACGAAGCCGCGGACGTCGTCGGTGTGCAGCAGGAAGGGCGACGTGCGCACGCGCTGCATCGACTGGCGGACGTCCTGGTCGGCGTCGCTGTACGCCTCGACCGCCCAGACCGGACGCTGGCCGACCTCCGCCTCCAGCTCCTGGCGGAACTCCTCGGTGAGCGATTCCAGGCCACAGTTCGTGTGGTGGATGAGGATGATGCTGCTGGTGCCGAGGGCCCGCTGGCTGATGGTCAGCGAACGGATCACGTCATCGGTGACCACGCCGCCCGCGTTGCGGATGGTGTGGCAGTCGCCGAGCGACAGGCCGAGCGCGTCGTGCAGGTCGAGCCGGGCGTCCATGCAGGCGACGACGGCGACACGGAGTACCGGCTTGGCGTCCATGCCCGGGTCTTCGAAGGCGGTGGCGTACCGGGCGTTCGCCTCGACGAGGCGGTCGGTGACGGTGCCGCCGGTGCGGGCCTGGTCGGAGGCGGACGCGGAGGGGTGGGCAGGGGGCTGAGCGGAAGTCGACATGCCTATGACCGTAGTCCTCCCCCTTGGTCCCGACGTGCGGAGGGAACGGACAAAGAACGTCGACAAGGCTTGTTGTGAGCTACCCCACAAGCTCCGCGGCGGTTGGTTCGGCCGGGTGATACAGCGGGCGGGACGACGCGCTGCCCGGCTGATTGATCAGGAACAGCTCGAATGGCAGGGTGGACTAAAGTGACGGGAAGTACCGACACCCTGCACATTCCGTAGATTTTCCCCGTGTGTGCGGCGCACGTACGGCCCGGCCCTCTCCCGCTCGCCGGTCGACCGACGCCTCTTCCCCGGCGCCGGCCGGCCTCCCCTTCGGAGCGGGCGGGGACCAGGCCGTACGTGCCGCCACGCGGGACCTGAGCCTGAGAGGGCGCATGAGCCAGACCCGACACGTCCCGGTGATGCTCCAGCGGTGCCTGGACCTGTTGGCCCCGGCTCTGGAGCCGTCCGGCCCGCCGCAGCCCGTGGTCGTCGACTGCACCCTCGGCCTCGGCGGACACAGCGAGGCGCTGCTCTCCACCTTCCCGTCCGTACGGCTGATCGCCCTGGACCGGGACAAGGAGGCGCTGCGCCTCTCCGGCGAACGGCTCGCCCCCTACGGAGACCGGGCGACCCTGGTGCACGCGGTCTACGACGAACTTCCCGAGGTGCTGGCCCGGCTCGGCATCCCCAAGGTCCAGGGCGTCCTGTTCGACCTCGGCGTCTCCTCCATGCAGCTGGACGAGGCCGAGCGCGGATTCGCGTACGCCCAGGACGCTCCGCTCGACATGCGTATGGACCAGACGACCGGCATCAGTGCCGCCGAGGTGCTCAACACGTATCCGCCGGGCGAACTGGTACGGATCCTGCGGGCGTACGGCGAGGAGAAGCAGGCCAAGCGGATCGTCTCCGCGATCGTGCGCGAGCGCGAGAAGAAGCCGTTCAGCAACAGCGCCCGGCTCGTCGAGCTGATCCGTGACTCCCTGCCGCAGGCCGCCAAGCGCACCGGCGGCAACCCCGCCAAGCGAACCTTCCAGGCGTTGCGCATCGAGGTCAACGGGGAGCTCTCCGTCCTGGAGCGGGCCATTCCGGCCGCGGTGCAGAGCCTCGCGGTGGGCGGTCGCATCGCCGTCCTCTCGTACCACTCGCTGGAGGACCGGCTGGTCAAGCAGGTCTTCGCGGCGGGTGCCGCCACCACGGCACCGCCCGGACTGCCTGTCGTGCCCGAGCGTTACCAGCCCCGGCTGAAGCTGCTGACCCGCGGCGCCGAGCTGCCCACCGAGGAGGAGGTCGCCGAGAACCGGCGCGCCGCCCCCGCCCGGCTGCGCGGCGCCCAGCGGATCCGCGAGGAGGAGCGATGAGCGAGCGGCGCCCGGGAACCCGGACACCGGCGACGCCGGGGGCCGCCCGGTGAGCAGACCGGCCGGGCAGTTGAGAGGGCGGGCCGAGCGGCTCGTCCGGCTGATGCCGACCGGGCCCGTCAACGCGGCCCGCACCCCCTTCGTCCTGCTGGTCGTGCTGCTCCTCGGCGGCGGTCTCATCACGCTGCTGGTGCTCAACTCGGCCCTCAACGAAGGATCGTTCAGGCTGAGCGAGCTGAGGAAGCGGACCACCGAGCTCACGGACGAGCAGCAGGCCCTCCAGCGCGACGTCGACAGCTTCTCCGAGCCGGACGCGCTGGAGCGGCGCGCCCGCGAGCTGGGCATGGTGCCCGGCGGCAACCCCGCCTTCCTCGGCCTCGACGGCAAGGTCCGCGGCGTACCCGTCGAGGCCAGCGCCCAGCCGATCCCCACGACGCGGGCACCGAAGCCCACCCCTGACGTGTCCGCCACCGCCTCGCCCGCCGCCTCGGCCTCCGCCACTCCTTCGGGCGACGCGAAGCCCGGATCGGCCGTTCCGTCGGGCGCCGTCGTGAAACCTGGCAGCTCCGCGACCCCGTCCGGGCCGAGCACCCCGGCAAACCAGCCCTCGACGAGCCCCGGCAGGTGATGCAGTGCCTTCCAAGGAACCACCGCGGCGCCGGGTCCCGGGCCCCGCACGTCCCCGCAGCGTGGCCGGCCAGGGGCGCCCCCGCCCCGCCGCCCGACGCCCGTCGTCCCCGGCGCCCCGCGCCCGCGCACCGCGCAACCGGTCCGCGCGCCCCCTCCGGCTCGGCAGCCCGCGCCCCCGGCTCCGTCTCGTCAGCCTCGCCCTGACCCTGGTCATGCTGACGTTCGTCGTCCGGCTCCTCCAGGTGCAGGCCGTCGACGCCTCCGCGTACGCGGCCAAGGCCAAGGAGAACCGCTACCTCAGCTACACGATCTCCGCCGAACGCGGCGAGATCACCGATCGCAGCGGTATCGCGCTGGCCACCAGCGTCGACGCCTATGACATCACCGCCGACCCGTCGATGTTCACACCGGAGATCAGCAAGGCCCCGGACGCGCCCCAGCAGGCGGCTGCGCTCCTCGCCCCGATCCTCGGCGTCGACGCCACCGAGCTGACCGAGAAGCTGTCCGGGAAGGGCCGCTACACCGTCCTGGCCCGCCGCCAGACCCCACAGGTCTGGAAGCAGATCAAGGACCTCAAATCCGTCTTCGCCGAGAAGGCCGACAAGGACAAGGCGGCCGGCGGCGCCGGAGCCAACGTGCTGGCCGGGGTCTTCCAGGAGGCGACGACCAAGCGGGTCTACCCCAACGGGGGACTCGCCGCCGGGATACTCGGTTACGTCAACGCGGAGGGCGACGGCGCCGGCGGCCTCGAATCAAAGCTGGACAAGGAGCTCGCGGGCGAGGACGGCAAGATCAAGTACGCCCAGTCCGGCGGGCGCCGGGTGCCCACCGCGGGGACCGAGGAGGTCCCCGCCGTCGCCGGGTCCGACATCGAGCTGACCATCGACCGCGACATCCAGTGGGCAGCCCAGCAGGCCATCACCGACCAGGTGAAGAAGTCCAAGGCGGACCGCGGCTACGTGATCGTGCAGAACACCAGGACCGGCGAGGTCCTCGCCATGGCCAACGCGCCCGGCTTCGACCCCAACGACCTCTCGAAGGCCGACGCGGCGTCGCTGGGCAACGCGGCGCTCCAGGACGTGTACGAGCCCGGCTCCACCAGCAAGGTCATGTCCATGGCCGCCGTGCTGGAGGAGGGAGTCGCCACCCCCGGCACCCATGTCACCGTCCCCAACCGGCTGCACCGCGGCGACCGGCTCTTCAAGGACGACATCGACCACGAGACCTGGTCCCTCACGCTCAACGGCGTACTCGCCAAGTCGTCCAACATCGGCACCATCCTGGCCACCGGAGAGCTCGGCAGCACCCAGGCCGAGGCCAACAAGGTCCTCTACTCCTACCTGCGCAAGTTCGGGATCGGATCGCCGACCGGCCTCGACTACCCGGGCGAGACCCCCGGCATCCTCGCCAAGCCGGGGGACTGGTCGACCTCGCAGCAGTACACGATCCCGTTCGGCCAGGGCCTCTCGCTCAACGCCATGCAGGCAGCCTCCATCTACTCGACCATCGCCAACGGCGGGGTCCGGGTGGCGCCCACGCTGGTACGCGGCACCACGGGCCCGGACGGCCGCTTCGAGGCCGCCCCCGCACCCGAACGCACCCGGGTGGTCAGCGAGAAGACGGCCAAGACGCTCGCCACCATGCTGGAGTCGGTGGTCAGCGACGAGGAGGGCACCGGAACGAAGGCCCAGATCCCGGGCTACCGCGTGGCGGGCAAGACCGGTACGGCCAACCGGGTCGATCCGGTACGCGGCGGCTACCGCGGCTACACCGCCTCCTTCGCGGGTTTCGCACCCGCCGACGATCCGCAGATCACCGTCTACTGTGCGATTCAGAACCCGACCAAGGGCAGCCACTTCGGCGGTCAGACCTGCGGACCGATCTACAAGCAGGTCATGGAGTTCGCCCTCAAGACGCTCCAGACCCCACCGTCCGGCAGCAAGCCAGCACGGCTGCCGGTGTCCTTCGATCCCGGCGAGTGAACACGGGGAAACCAGCCAGTGACAACCATCACCCCCGATCCCGGGAACCGGAACGGGAACCACCAGAACTCCTGCCCCTCACTTCGCGAGAGGCAGGGTGAGCCCGGTACGCTCACCGCCGTGCCCCACGCTGATCAGTTCCAAACCACCCAGAAGGACGCCCCTGTGAACTACCCGGGAGCGCCCCGCCCGGATCGGCTCAGGCCGACGCCGCTCGGTGAGCTGGCAGCCCGGTTGGGAGTCGAACCGCCGGGAACCGGCGAGGTCACCGGCATCACCCACGACTCGCGCGCGATCCGGCCCGGTGATGTGTACGCGGCCCTGCCGGGTGCCCGCTTCCACGGCGCCGACTTCGTCGCCCAGGCGGCCGGCCTCGGCGCGGCGGCGGTGCTCACCGACCCGGCCGGTGCCGAGCGCGCCGCCGCCACCGGACTGCCCGTGCTGGTCACCGAGGACCCGCGCGGCCGGATGGGCGAGCTCGCCGCCGAGATCTACGGACGGCCCGGCGCCGGCCTCCTGCGGATCGGCATCACCGGAACCTCCGGCAAGACCACCACCGCGTACCTCGTCGAAGGCGGTCTGAAGGGCGCCGGGCGTGCCACCGGGCTCATCGGCACCGTGGAGACGCGGATCGGCGCCGAGCGCATCAAGTCCGAGCGCACCACCCCCGAGGCCACCGACCTGCAGGCCCTGCTCGCCGTCATGCGTGAGCGCGGCGTCGACGCGGTCACCATGGAGGTCTCCAGCCACGCCCTGGTGCTCGGCCGGGTGGACGGCTGCGTCTTCGATGTCGCGGTCTTCAACAACCTCAGCCCGGAGCACATGGAGTTCCACTCCGGCATGGAGGACTACTTCCAGGCCAAGGCGCAGCTCTTCACCCCGCGGCGCAGCCGGCAGGGCGTCGTCAACTTCGACGACGAGTACGGCCGCAGACTGGTCACCGAGGCATCCGTCCCGGTCGTCACCTTCTCCGCCGAGGGGCACCCGGACGCCGACTGGCGCGCCGAGGACGTCGAGGTCGGACCGCTGGGCTCCACCTTCACCGTCGTGGGCCCCAAGGACGAACGGATTGCCGCCAGGGCCCCGCTGCCCGGCCCGTTCAACGTCGCCAACACCCTCGCCGCGATCGTCACGCTCGCCGTCGCGGGCCTGGACCCGCAGACCGCGGCCGACGGTGTCGCCGCCGTGCCCGGCGTCCCCGGCCGGCTGGAACGCGTCGACGCCGGACAGCCGTACCTCGCGGTCGTCGACTACGCGCACAAGACCGACGCGGTCGAATCCGTGCTGCGCTCCCTGCGGAAGGTCACGGAGGGCAGGCTGCACATCGTCCTCGGCTGCGGCGGCGACCGCGACACCACCAAACGCGGCCCGATGGGCGCCGCCGCGGCCCGCCTCGCCGACACCGCCGTACTGACCTCCGACAACCCCCGTTCGGAGGATCCCCTCGCCATCCTCGCCGCCATGCTCGCGGGCGCCGCCGAAGTGCCCGTCCACGAGCGGGGCGACGTCCTGGTCGACGCCGACCGGGCCGCCGCCATCGCCGCCGTGGTCGCCCGAGCCGAGCCCGGTGACACGGTGCTGATCGCCGGCAAGGGCCACGAGCTGGGCCAGGACATCCATGGCGTGGTACGCCCCTTCGACGACCGCGTGGTCCTGCGCGCGGCCATCGAGCGGTCCCTGGGGCACAGCGGCACCGAGAGTGCCGACCACCGCGCCCACACCCACGAGAACAACAGTCAGGGATGACCAAGTGATCGCCCTTTCCCTCGCCGAGATCACCGAAATCGTCGGCGGGCAGTCGTACGACATACCCGATCCGGCAGCAACCGTCAGCGGGCCCGTTGTCATCGACTCCCGAGAGGTGAAGCAAGGCAGTCTGTTCGCCGCCTTCGTCGGTGAGCGGGTCGACGGCCACGACTATGCGCAGCGCGCCGTCGAGGCGGGTGCGGCAGCCGTGCTGGCCACCCGCCCCGTCGGCGTCCCCGCCATCGTCGTCGACGACGTCGTGGCCGCACTCGGCGCGCTCGCCCGAGCCGTCGTCGAACGCCTCGGCACCACCGTCGTAGCCCTCACCGGCTCCGCGGGCAAGACCTCCACCAAGGACCTCATCGCCCAACTCCTCGCCCGCAAGGGGCCCACCGTCTACCCGGCGGGCAACCTCAACAACGAGATCGGCCTGCCGCTCACCGCGCTGCGCGCCTCCGAGGACACCCAGCACCTCGTCCTCGAAATGGGCGCGCGCTACATCGGCGACATCCGTTACCTCACCGGCCTCGTCCCGCCCCGGATCGGTCTCGTCCTCAACGTCGGCACCGCCCACATCGGCGAGTTCGGCGGCCGCGAGCAGATCGCCCAGGCCAAGGGCGAGATGGTCGAGTCGCTGCCCGAGGACGGCGTGGCCGTGCTCAATGCCGACGACCCGCTCGTGCGCGCCATGTCCTCGCGGACGAAGGCCCGTCTGCTGTTCTTCGGGGAAGCCGCGGAAGCGGACGTACGGGGCGAGAACGTCCGTCTCACCGACGACGGGCGCCCTGCTTTCCGGCTCCACACACCCACCGGGTGCAGCGACGTGACGATGCGCCTGTACGGTGAGCACCACGTGTCGAACGCGCTCGCCGCGGCCGCCGTCGCCCATGAGTTGGGCCTGTCCGCAGACGAGATCGCCGAAGGGCTCTCCGAGGCGGGCACCCTCTCCCGCTGGCGCATGGAGGTCACCGAGCGTCCGGACGGCGTGACGTTCGTCAATGACGCCTACAACGCGAACCCCGAATCCATGAGAGCAGCGCTGCGCGCACTGGCCGCCATGGGGAAGGGCCGGCGTACGTGGGCGGTGCTCGGCTGCATGGCCGAGCTCGGCGACGCCTCGCTCGCCGAGCACGACGCGGTCGGGCGGCTCGCCGTCCGGCTCAACGTCAGCAAGCTCGTCGCGGTCGGGGGCAGAGAAGCCTCCTGGCTGCGACTGGGCGCATACAACGAGGGTTCGTGGGGTGAGGAGTCGGTGCACGTGTCCGACGCACAGGCTGCCGTCGACCTGCTGCGCAGTGAACTGCGCCCGGGAGACGTCGTGCTGGTGAAGGCGTCCCGGTCGGTCGGCCTGGAGCAGGTCGTTACGGCACTGCTGGAGAACGCGTCCGAGGGCGAGGTCACCGGCCGATGAGGCAGATCCTCTTCGCGGGGGCCATCGGGCTCTTCCTGACGCTGGTCGGAACTCCGCTGCTGATCAAGCTGCTGGCCCGCAAGGGGTACGGGCAGTTCATCCGGGACGACGGCCCGCGCACCCACGGGTCCAAGAAGGGCACGCCCACCATGGGCGGTATTGCCTTCATCCTGGCGACGATCGTCGCGTACCTCGCGGCGAAGCTGATCACCGGCGAAGAGATGCGCTTCTCCGGCGTGCTGGTGCTCTTCCTGATGACCGGTATGGGGCTCGTCGGCTTCCTCGACGACTACATCAAGATCGTCAAGCAGCGCTCGCTCGGCCTGCGGGCCAAGGCGAAGATGGCCGGCCAGCTGATCGTCGGTATCGCCTTCGCGGTGCTCTCGCTCCAGTTCGCCGACTCCCGCGGCAACACCCCGGCCTCCACCAAGCTGTCGTTCGTCGCGGACTTCGGCTGGTCGATCGGCCCGGTTCTGTTCGTCGTCTGGGCCCTCTTCATGATTCTCGCCATGTCCAACGGCGTGAACCTGACGGACGGTCTGGACGGCCTGGCCACCGGCGCGTCGGTGATGGTCTTCGGCGCGTACACCTTCATCGGTCTGTGGCAGTTCCAGGAGTCCTGCGCCAACGCGATGACCCTGACCAACCCCAACGCCTGTTTCCAGGTACGCGATCCACTCGACCTGGCCGTCGTCGCCTCCGCCCTGATGGGCGCCTGCTTCGGCTTCCTGTGGTGGAACACCTCGCCCGCCAAGATCTTCATGGGTGACACCGGCTCGCTCGCCCTCGGCGGCGCGCTCGCCGGTCTGGCGATCTGCTCCCGCACGGAGTTCCTGCTGGCCATCCTCGGCGGCCTCTTCGTGATGATCACCATGTCCGTGGTCATCCAGGTCGGCTCCTTCAAGATGACCGGCAAGCGGGTCTTCCGGATGGCGCCGTTGCAGCACCACTTCGAACTCAAGGGGTGGTCCGAAGTCCTTGTCGTGGTCCGGTTCTGGATCATCCAGGGCATGTGCGTGATCGTCGGACTCGGTCTCTTCTACGCAGGATGGGCAGCCGAGAAGTGAGCAACCAGGACTGGCAGGGCAAGCGCGTCACCGTCGCGGGGCTCGGTGTCTCCGGCATCCCGGCGGCCGAGGTGCTGCACGGCCTCGGAGCCGTCGTCACGGTGGTCAACGACGGGGACGACGAGCGTTCCCGTGCGCAGGCCGCGAAGCTGGAGGCGCAGGGCATCACCGTGCGCCTGGGCGACGGGGCGACCCTGCCCGAGTCCACCGAGCTCATCGTCACCACCCCCGGCTGGAGGCCCGACAAGCCGCTCTTCGCCGCGGCCGCCGCGGCGGGCGTCCCGGTCTGGGGCGACGTCGAACTCGCCTGGCGGCTGCGCGACCTGGGCGGCAGGAAGCCCGCGCCCTGGCTCGCGGTCACCGGCACCAACGGCAAGACCACGACCGTGCGGATGCTCGCCTCGATCCTGGAGGCGGCCGGGCTGCGCACCGCCGCGGTCGGCAACATCGGCGTCTCCCTCCTCGACGCCGTCCTCGGCGACGAGACGTACGACGTACTCGCCGTCGAGCTGTCCAGCTACCAGCTGCACTGGGCGCCCTCGCTGCGCGCCCACTCCGCGGTCGTGCTCAACCTGGCCCCCGACCACCTCGACTGGCACGGCTCCATGGAGGCGTACGCCGCGGACAAGGGCCGGATCTACGAGGGCAACCGCGTCGCCTGCGTCTACAACGCGCAGCAGAAGGCGACCGAGGACCTGGTGCGCGAGGCCGATGTCGAGGAGGGCTGCCGCGCCATCGGCTTCACCCTGAACACACCCGGCCCGTCCCAGCTGGGCGTCGTCGACGGCATCCTCGTCGACCGCGCCTTCGTGGCGAACCGGCAGAAGCAGGCCCAGGAGCTCGCCGAGGTCTCCGACGTGAACCCGCCGGCCCCGCACAACATCGCCAACGCCCTGGCGGCCGCGGCCCTGGCCCGCGCCTTCGGCGTCGAGCCCGCGGCCGTGCGGGACGGGCTGCGGGCCTTCCGCCCCGACCCGCACCGCATCGAGGATGTCGCCGAGGTCGCCGGGGTCGTGTACGTCGACGACTCCAAGGCCACCAACACCCACGCCGCCGAGGCCTCCCTCGCGGCCTACGACCCGATCGTCTGGATCGCCGGCGGCCTGGCCAAGGGAGCCACCTTCGACGAGCTGGTGACCGGGGCCGCCGGGCGGCTGCGTGGCGTCGTGCTGATGGGCCGCGACCGGGCCCTGATCCGCGAAGCCCTGGCGCGACACGCCCCCGAGGTCCCGGTGGTCGACCTCGACCGGACCGACACTGGGGCGATGTCCGAGGCGGTCCGCGAGGCGGCACGGCTCGCCCGGCCGGGAGACACCGTACTGTTGGCCCCGGCCTGCGCCTCGATGGACATGTTCGTCAATTACAACAAGCGGGGCGAGGCATTCGCGGACGCGGTCCGCGCCCTCGCCGCCGAGAGCGCCTGACGGGCCCGGCCCGCGCCGTACTGTCCCGACGACCGGGTGCGGGCGGCCGTGCCGCGGCCCCCGGCCCCCGGCGGCGGCCTCGGGCACGAGCAGTGGAGGGGACAGCGACAATGCCGGCCGAAGAAGGCTCCGCCTGGCCCCGTGGGGACCGTTCACGGGCCGCCGCGGCGATCAGCCGGGCACTCACCCCGCCCCTGCTCGTGGGCCCTCCGGTGCCCGTGGGGGCCGCCCTGCGGGTCCGGTCGGCCGCCGGCTCCCGGCGCCCCTCGGCGCCGCCGTCCAAGGGGCGCCCCGCCGGCAGTTCCCGCACCCCCCGGGGTGGCGGCGTCCGGCGGATGTACGAGCAGGCGCGCCGGGCCTGGGACCGTCCGCTGACCGCGTACTACCTGATCCTGGGCGCCGGACTGCTGATCACCGTGCTCGGCCTGGTGATGGTCTACTCCGCCTCGATGATCAAGGCGCTGGAGCTGGACAAACCCGGCACCTACTTCTTCCGCAAACAGTTCCTCGCCGCCGTCCTCGGCGGCGGACTGATGGTGCTGGCCGCCCGGATGCCGGTCAAACTGCACCGCGCGCTCGCCTATCCGCTGCTCATGGGCAGCGTCTTCCTGATGGTGCTGGTCCAGGTGCCGGGGATAGGGATGTCGGTCAACGGCAACCAGAACTGGCTCTATCTGGGCGGCCCCTTCCAGCTCCAGCCCAGCGAGTTCGGGAAGCTCGCCCTGGTCCTGTGGGGCGCGGACCTGCTCGCCCGCAAACAGGACAAGCGGCTGCTGACGCAGTGGAAACACATGCTCGTACCGCTCGTGCCGGTCGCCTTCATGCTCCTCGGGCTGATCATGCTCGGCGGTGACATGGGCACTGCGATCATTCTCACGGCGGTCCTGTTCGGGCTGCTCTGGCTGGCCGGCGCACCCACCCGGCTCTTCGCCGGGGTCCTGGGCTTCGCCGGGGTGATCGCCTTCGTGCTGATCAAGACCAGCCCGAACCGGATGTCCCGACTCGCCTGCATCGGCGCCAGCGAACCCGGCCCACAGGACTCCTGCTGGCAGGCCGTGCACGGCATCTATGCTCTTGCGTCCGGCGGATGGTTCGGATCCGGACTCGGTGCGAGCGTGGAAAAATGGGGGCAACTGCCCGAACCGCACACCGACTTCATCTTCGCCATCACCGGGGAGGAGCTCGGGTTGGCGGGGACGCTGTCGGTGCTCGCCCTCTTCGCGGCTCTAGGCTATGCGGGTATCCGCGTGGCCGGACGCACGGAGGACCCCTTCGTGAGGTACGCCGCGGGAGGCGTGACCACCTGGATCACGGCGCAGGCTGTGATCAACATCGGTGCGGTGCTCGGCCTGCTGCCGATCGCCGGTGTCCCGCTCCCGCTGTTCTCCTACGGAGGGTCGGCCCTGCTGCCGACCATGTTCGCTGTCGGGCTGCTCATCGCGTTCGCGCGAGCAGACCCTGCCGCGAAGGCGGCCCTGGCCATGCGGAGGCCCGGGGTGAGATGGAAGACGATGAGACGGCGCGTCAAGAAGCGTCCGTCCGGAGAGCGGTGAATTTCGGTGCATGTCGTACTCGCCGGTGGGGGGACCGCCGGCCACATCGAGCCCGCGCTTGCCCTCGCGGACGCCCTGCGCAGGCAGGACCCGACCGTGGGAATCACTGCCCTCGGCACGGAGCGCGGACTGGAGACCAGGCTCGTACCCGAGCGGGGGTACGAGCTCGCCCTGATCCCGGCCGTGCCGCTGCCGCGCAAGCCCACCCCGGAGCTGATCACCGTCCCCGGGCGGCTGCGCGGCACCATCAAGGCGGCCGAGCAGGTCCTGGAACGCACCGGGGCGGACTGCGTGGTCGGCTTCGGCGGCTACGTCGCCCTGCCGGGCTATCTCGCCGCCAAGCGCGCCGGTGTCCCGATCGTCGTCCATGAGGCCAACGCCCGCCCCGGTCTGGCCAACAAGATCGGTTCCCGGTACGCCCACGGGGTCGCCGTCTCCACCCCCGACAGCAAGCTGCGCGGTGCCCGCTACATCGGCATCCCGCTGCGCCGGACCATCGCGACCCTGGACCGGGCCCGGGTCCGCCCCGAGGCGCGTGCCACCTTCGGGCTCGACCCCAACCTGCCGACGCTGCTGGTCTCCGGGGGCTCGCAGGGCGCCCGCCGCCTCAACGAGGTGGTCCAGCGCGTCGCCCCGCTGCTGCAGCGCTCCGGGATCCAGATCCTGCACGTGGTCGGCCCGAAGAACGAACTGCCGCGTGTCGACAACATGCCCGGGATGCCGCCCTACATCCCGGTACCGTACGTGGACCGGATGGATCTCGCGTACGCGGCGGCCGACATGATGCTCTGCCGCGCGGGCGCGATGACCGTCGCCGAGCTCTCCGCCGTCGGGCTCCCCGCCGCCTACGTACCGCTGCCCATCGGCAACGGCGAACAGCGGCTCAACGCCCAGCCGGTGGTCAACGCCGGCGGCGGCCTGCTGGTCGACGACGCGGCGCTCACCCCCGAGTGGGTGCAGGGCAATGTCCTTCCGGTACTGGCCGATCCGCACCGGCTGTACGAGATGTCCCGTGCCGCCGCGGAGTTCGGCCGCCGGGACGCCGACGACCTGCTCGTCGGCATGGTGTACGAGGCGATTGCCGCACGCCGAGGGGCGTGAGGCGGGCGGGTCCGGGGGCGGTGGCTCCCGGACCCGGCAGAAGGAGCGAGCGTGGCCGGACCGACCACCGCCCAGCGCGGGACAGCACAGCAGCAGGACCCCTCGGCCCGCTCGTCGCGCCCGAGCCCCGAGGGGCGCCGACTGTCCGGCCGCAGAAGGCTGATCGTGATCGGCGCACTCGTGCTGCTGCTCGGTGCCGGTCTCGTCTGGGTGCTCTACGGCTCCTCCTGGCTGCGGACCGAGCAGGTCCGGATCACCGGTGTCGACGTACTGAAACCGGCAGAGGTGGAGACCGCGGCCCAGGTGCCGATCGGGGCTCCGCTGATCTCGGTGGACACCGACGCCATCGCCGACCGGCTGCGCCGGAAGCTGCCTCGGATCGATTCGGTCGATGTCGTGCGCTCATGGCCGCACGGAATCAGACTTGAAGTGACCGAACGGCAACCGGTTCTGTTGATGAAAAAGGGCGCACAGTTCATCGAAGTGGATGCGAAGGGCGTGCGCTTCGCAACCGTGGCCACATCACCCGGACATGTGCCTCTGCTGGAGCTGAAGCCCGACCGGTCCGCGAGCCTGCGCCGCTTCGGCAGCGCACGGCTGGTCCGGGAGGCGGTCCGGGTCGCGGGCCTCCTCCCGGCGGGAGTCGCCAAGGACACCGAGGTCGTACGCGTCACCTCGTACGACTCGATCTCCCTGGAGCTCACCCGGGGGCGCACGGTGGTCTGGGGCAGTGGTGAAGAGAGTTCGGTGAAGGCGAAAGTCCTCACCGCGCTCATGAAAGCCTCTCCCAAAGCGGGACACTTCGACGTGAGTGCACCCACCGCCCCGGCGGTATCAGGTAGTTGACGGGTATTTGAGCTGACCAGCACCCTGGTTGGCCAGCGCTACGGGTGATCACATAGGGTGAAAAGAAAAACGGGAGGTTCGGCGTGTTCGTTGAACGTGCGCCACTTGTCGACTTAGTGTCCTGTTCGGAAGAGTCCATGAAGCAGACACACTGGTAACCCTAAACTTCAACGTTAGGGTTTGGGTCGGCGTTTCGGACCGTCCCAATCGGCATCCGTCGTCGCAGCGGTACTACCGCAGAGCGACGACACGTAACTCGAGGCGAGAGGCCTTCGACGTGGCAGCACCGCAGAACTACCTCGCAGTCATCAAGGTCATCGGTGTCGGCGGCGGTGGTGTCAATGCCATCAACCGAATGATCGAGGTCGGTCTCAAGGGCGTCGAGTTCATCGCGATCAACACTGATGCGCAAGCCCTGTTGATGAGCGACGCCGACGTCAAGCTCGACGTCGGCCGCGAACTCACCCGCGGCCTCGGCGCCGGGGCCAACCCGGCCGTCGGTCGCAAGGCGGCAGAGGACCACCGTGAGGAGATCGAGGAGGTCCTCAAGGGGGCCGACATGGTCTTCGTCACCGCCGGAGAAGGCGGCGGCACCGGCACCGGCGGCGCACCCGTCGTCGCCAACATCGCACGTTCGCTCGGCGCCCTGACGATCGGCGTGGTCACCCGCCCGTTCACCTTCGAGGGCCGGCGGCGTGCGAACCAGGCGGAGGACGGCATCGCCGAGCTCCGCGAAGAGGTCGACACCCTCATCGTCATCCCCAACGACCGCCTGCTGTCCATCTCGGACCGCCAGGTCAGCGTGCTCGACGCGTTCAAGTCGGCCGACCAGGTGCTGCTCTCGGGTGTCCAGGGCATCACCGACCTCATCACGACCCCGGGTCTGATCAACCTCGACTTCGCCGACGTCAAGTCGGTCATGTCCGAGGCCGGATCGGCACTCATGGGCATCGGCTCGGCCCGCGGCGACGACCGTGCGGTGGCCGCCGCGGAGATGGCGATCTCCTCGCCGCTCCTGGAGGCGTCCATCGACGGTGCCAGGGGCGTCCTGCTCTCGATCTCCGGCGGCAGCGACCTCGGTCTCTTCGAGATCAACGAAGCGGCCCAGCTGGTGAGCGAGGCGGCACACCCCGAGGCGAACATCATCTTCGGCGCGGTCATCGACGACGCGCTGGGCGACGAGGTGCGCGTCACCGTGATCGCCGCGGGCTTCGACGGCGGACAGCCGCCGGCCCGTCGCGAGAACGTCCTGGGGGCGAACTCCGTCAAGCGCGAGGAGCCGGCCCCGCCGGTCCGGAGCGCCGAGCCGGTCCGCCAGACCGGTGGACTGGGCTCCGTGCCCCTGCGCGAGGAGCCTCCGGTCCAGGCCGAGCCCGTATCGGCCGTCGGTGAGAGCCACCTGCCGCCGGTCGCCTCGCCGCACATCCCGCCGGCCCGTCCCTACCAGGACTCCCAGGCCGAAGAGCTGGATGTCCCGGACTTCTTGAAGTGATACATCCGCATCACGCAGTGCCCGAAGTGTCTTCAGTACGCTCGGGGGGCGGCGCGCACTTCGCCTTCACCGACAGGTGGGGCGGGGTGAGCGCCGCTCCGTACGAGGAGCTCAATCTCGGCGGCGCGGTCGGAGACGATCCCGCCGCCGTTCTGGCCAACCGGGACCGTGCCGCGCGAGCCCTCGGCCTGGACCCGGGGCAGGTCGTCTGGATGAACCAGGTGCACGGACGGGACGTCGCGGTCGTCGACGGACCGTGGGGAGACGCTTCGGAGATCCCCGCCGTGGACGCCCTGGTGACCGTGCGGCGCGGACTCCCGCTCGCCGTACTCACCGCCGACTGCACCCCCGTACTGCTCGCCGACCCGGTCGCCGGGGTTGCGGCGGCTGCGCACGCGGGCCGTCCCGGTCTGGTCGCCGGGGTCGTCCCCGCCACGGTCGAGGCCATGACCGGGCTCGGCGCGGAACCGTCCCGGATCATCGCCCGCACCGGGCCGGCGGTCTGCGGGCGGTGCTACGAGGTCCCGGCCCGGATGCGCGACGAGGTCGCCGAGATCGTCCCGGCCTCCTGGTCCGAGACCAGCTGGGGAACCCCGGCCGTGGATGTCACCGCGGGGGTCCACGCCCAGCTCGAAGCCCTCGGCATCCAGGACCGGCACGCATCGCGTGTCTGCACCCTTGAATCGGGTGACCACTTCTCGTACCGCCGCGACCGCACCACCGGGCGGCTCGCCGGATATGTCTGGTTGGATTGATAGGGCATGACGGACCGTAAGGATCAACTCGCCGCAAATCTGGCACGGGTGGAGGAGCGTATCGCTTCCGCCTGTGCCGCAGCCGGTCGTCGGCGGGATGAAGTGACCCTCATCGTGGTCACCAAGACCTACCCCGCGAGCGATGTGCGGATTCTGCATGAACTCGGTGTTCGCCATGTCGCGGAGAATCGTGACCAGGACGCGGCACCCAAGGCAGCCGCATGTGCGGATCTGTCGCTCACATGGCATTTTGTGGGTCAATTGCAGACGAATAAGGTTCGTTCTGTAGCCAGTTATGCCAATGTCGTGCAGTCGGTCGATCGGGCCAAATTGGTCACGGCGCTCTCGGCGGCGGCGGTGCGCGAGGGGCGCGAACTCGGCTGTCTCATCCAGGTCGCACTCGACGCGGAGAGCGGCGAGCGGGGTGACCGTGGCGGTGTCGCGCCGGACGGGATCGAGGAGTTGGCCGCGGCGGTCGAGACCTCGCCCGGACTCAGGCTCGACGGTCTGATGACAGTCGCACCCCTCGCCGGACCGTTCGCCGGCCGGCAACGTGCCGCCTTCGACCGGCTGATGGAATTCTCATCCCGCCTGCGCGAGAACCATCCGGCTGCGAACATGGTCTCCGCGGGAATGAGCGCGGACCTCGAGGAGGCGGTCGCGGCCGGAGCGACACATGTGCGCGTCGGTACGGCGGTACTCGGAGTCCGACCGAGGCTCGGGTAACGTCGCCAAGCAAGTCGGACCACAGCAGAAAATATGGTCATTCCCGCCTTTGGCGGGCAGGCCTCAGTGGATCACGGGGCACTTGGTTCAGATGCCGATCCACCACAGAGCGGAGGACTCAGAGCATGGCCGGCGCGATGCGCAAGATGGCGGTCTACCTCGGCCTCGTGGAGGACGATGGGTACGACGGTCCGGGGTTCGACCCCGACGACGAATTCGAGCCCGAGCCCGAGCCCGAGCGGCGGCGGCACCAGGCTGCGCATCAGGCGGAGCGCGACCGGGAACGAGACCGGGAGCGGGAAGAGCCGGTGCGGGTGGTGCAGCCTCCGGCGCAGCGGGAGCCGGCTCAGATCCCGGCGGAGAGAGAGCGACCCGCCCGAATCGCACCCGTGGCGTCCATCACACCTGAACGCCCGAACATGGAGAAGAACGCACCGGTGATCATGCCCAAGGTCGTGTCCGAGCGGGAGCCCTACCGCATCACCACATTGCACCCCAGGACCTACAACGAGGCCCGTACCATCGGGGAACACTTCCGTGAGGGCACTCCGGTGATCATGAATCTCACGGAGATGGACGATACGGACGCGAAGCGACTTGTCGACTTTGCCGCAGGACTCGTCTTCGGTCTCCATGGCAGCATTGAGCGTGTGACGCAGAAGGTGTTCCTGTTGTCGCCTGCTAACGTCGATGTCACGGCGGAGGACAAGGCCCGTATCGCTGAGGGCGGATTCTTCAACCAGAGCTGAGAACACGACACCGGGAACGATCCGGCCCGCAAGGCCGGAGCTACGAGAGCCAGGGGAGAGGGAAGCGCGAAATGGGCGTCGCACTGCAGGTTGTCTATATCGCGTTGATGTGTTTCCTCATCGTGCTGATTTTCCGGCTGGTCATGGACTACGTCTTCCAGTTCGCACGTTCATGGCAGCCCGGCAAGCCGATGGTGGTCATACTCGAGGCCACCTACACGGTCACGGATCCACCGCTCAAGCTTCTGCGGCGGTTCATCCCGCCGCTGCGTCTCGGGGGCGTGGCACTCGACCTGTCCTTCTTCGTTCTGATGATCATCGTTTACATCCTGATCAGCATCGTGGTCAGGCTGTGAGCGATACGGTCTTGCCGACTGCCGACGACTACGTAGAGGTGAAGAAGAGATGCCGCTGACCCCCGAGGACGTGCGGAACAAGCAGTTCACGACCGTCCGCCTCCGAGAAGGCTATGACGAGGACGAGGTCGATGCCTTCCTCGACGAGGTCGAGTCCGAGCTGACCCGGCTGCTGCGCGAGAACGAGGACCTGCGCGCCAAGCTGGCCGCCGCGACGCGTGCCGCCGCGCAGAACCAGCAGCAGGGAATGCGCAAGCCGGAGCCGCAGGACCGGCCCGGGGCACCTGTGCCCGCCGCCATATCGGGTCCGCCGGTCCAGCAGCAGCCCCCGCAGATGGGTCCCCCCCAGCTGCCCGGTGGTGCTCCGCAGCTGCCCGCCGGTCCCAGCGGTCACGGCCCCCAGGGTCCGCACGGACCGGGCCCGCACGGCCCCGGCCCGATGCAGGGCGGCCCCATGGGCGGTCCCATGGGTGGCCCCATGGGTGGTCACGCCCCGCAGCAGCAGATGCAGCAGATGCAGCAGCCGCCGCAGATGCAGCAGCAGGGCCCCGGTGGCGACAGCGCCGCCCGTGTTCTCTCCCTCGCCCAGCAGACCGCCGACCAGGCGATCGCGGAGGCTCGTTCCGAGGCCAACAAGATCGTCGGCGAGGCACGCAGCCGTGCCGAGGGTCTGGAGCGGGACGCTCGTGCCAAGGCGGACGCGCTGGAGCGGGACGCGCAGGAGAAGCACCGCGTGGCGATGGGCTCGCTGGAGTCGGCCCGCGCGACGCTGGAGCGCAAGGTCGAGGACCTGCGTGGCTTCGAGCGCGAGTACCGCACCCGGCTGAAGTCCTACCTGGAGAGCCAGCTGCGTCAGCTGGAGACCCAGGCGGACGACTCGCTGGCTCCGCCGCGGACCCCGGCGACCGCTTCGCTGCCGCCGTCGCCCTCGCTGGCTCCGGCCGGTGCGGGTGCCATGGGTCACGCCATGGGCAGCAACCACGGCAACCACGGCAACCACGGCAACCAGCCGATGGGTGGCAACCCGTCCATGAGCGGTGGACCGTCCTACGGTGGTCAGCAGCAGATGTCGCCTGCGATGACCCAGCCGATGGCGCCGGTGCGGCCGCAGGCTCCGCAGCCGATGCAGCAGGCTCCGTCGCCGATGCGCGGCTTCCTGATCGACGAGGACGACAACTGAGCCGGGTGCGCGCGATGAGCGCGTAGCCGTCGGCAGGCTGAGGGCCGGGCCCCCGGGTTTTCCCGGGGGCCCGGCCTTTTGCCGTGGGTGGCCGGGGCGGTGGAGCACCGGCGGCTCCCCTGCCCCCCTTCCCGTGCCCGACGGGCTCCGTTCCGGCCTTCGGATCCGCGGGCGTCGGCGGGGGCGATGCCGGGAACGACGGAGGCCCGTCCGGAACATGTGTTCCGGACGGGCCTGCCAGGGGGAAGGGCTACTGCTCCGTCTTGCGGAGGCGGAAGGTCAGGGACAGGCCCTCGTCCTCGAACGGGGCGCCGTAGGCCGCGTCGGCCTCGCCCTGTGCGTAGTCCAGTGCCAGGACCTCGTCCGCGATCAGCGCCGCGTGCTCCGTCAGAGCCTCCACGGTGGCGGGGGAGGCGGAGGTCCAACGGACGGCGATGCGGTCAGCCACGTCCAGGCCGCTGTTCTTGCGGGCCTCCTGGATGAGCCGGATCGCGTCACGGGCGAGGCCCGCGCGCCGGAGTTCGGGGGTGATCTCCAGGTCCAGGGCGACCGTCGCGCCCGAGTCGGACGCCACCGACCAGCCCTCGCGCGGCGTCTCGGTGATGATCACCTCGTCGGGGGAGAGGGTGACCGTCTCGCCGTCGACCTCGACCGACGCCGTGCCGTCGCGCAGAGCCAGCGAGAGCGCTGCCGCATCGGCGTTCGCGACCGCCTTGGCCACCGCCTGGACGCCCTTGCCGAACCGCTTGCCGAGCGCGCGGAAGTTCGCCTTCGCCGTCGTGTCGACCAGCGAGCCGCCGACCTCGGAGAGGGAGGCCAGCGAGGAGACGTTCAGCTCCTCCGTGATCTGGGCGTGCAGCTCGGGGGAGAGGGACTCGAAGCCCGCCGCCGCGACCAGCGCCCGGGACAGCGGCTGACGCGTCTTGACGCCCGACTCGGCGCGGGTGGCCCGGCCCAGCTCGACCAGGCGGCGCACCAGTGCCATCTGGGCGGAGAGCGTCGGGTCGACGGCCGCGAGGTCCGCCTTCGGCCAGGCGGAGAGGTGGACCGACTCGGGGGCGTCCGGAGTGACCGGAGCCACCAGGTCCTGCCAGACCCGCTCGGTGATGAACGGGGTGAGCGGGGCCATCAGCCGGGTGACCGTCTCGATCACGTCGTGCAGGGTGCGCAGCGCGGCCTTGTCGCCCTGCCAGAAGCGGCGGCGCGAGCGGCGTACGTACCAGTTGGACAGGTCGTCGACGAACGACGACAGGAGCTTGCCGGCGCGCTGGGTGTCGTAACCCTCCAGGGCCTGCGTGACCTGGTCCACCAGCGCGTTCAGCTCGCTCAGCAGCCAGCGGTCCAGGACCGTGCGGTCCGCCGGGGCCGGGTCGGCCGCCGAGGGTGCCCAGTCGGACGTACGGGCGTACAGGGCCTGGAAGGCGACCGTGTTCCAGTACGTCAGCAGGGTCTTGCGGACGACCTCCTGGATGGTGCCGTGGCCGACCCGGCGTGCCGCCCACGGGGATCCGCCCGCCGCCATGAACCAGCGCACCGCGTCGGCGCCGTGCTGGTCCATGAGCGGGATCGGCTGAAGGATGTTCCCGAGGTGCTTGGACATCTTCCGGCCGTCCTCGGCGAGGATGTGGCCCAGGCAGACCACGTTCTCGTAGGACGACTTGTCGAAGACCAGCGTGCCGACCGCCATCAGCGTGTAGAACCAGCCGCGGGTCTGGTCGATGGCCTCCGAGATGAACTGTGCCGGGTAGCGGCTCTCGAAGATCTCCTTGTTCCGGTAGGGGTAGCCCCACTGCGCGAACGGCATCGAGCCCGAGTCGTACCAGGCGTCGATGACCTCCGGGACGCGGTACGCCTCCAGCTGGCAGTTCTCGTGCGAGCAGGTGAACGTGATCTCGTCGATGTACGGGCGGTGCGGGTCGAGACCGGAGAGGTCGGTGCCGGTGAGCTCGCTGAGCTCGGCACGTGAGCCGACACACGTGAGGTGACCGTCCTCACAGCGCCAGATCGGCAGCGGGGTGCCCCAGTAGCGGTTGCGGGACAGCGCCCAGTCGATGTTGTTGTTCAGCCAGTCACCGAAGCGGCCGTGCTTGACCGACTCCGGGAACCAGTTGGTCTTCTCGTTCTCGGCGAGCAGCCGGTCCTTGACCGCGGTCGTACGGATGTACCAGGACGGCTGCGCGTAGTAGAGCAGCGCGGTGTGGCAGCGCCAGCAGTGCGGGTAGCTGTGCTCGTACGGGACATGGCGGAAGAGCTTGCCGCGGGCGTCCAGGTCCTGGGTGAGCGCCTCGTCGGCCTTCTTGAAGAAGACGCCGCCGACCAGCGGCAGGTCCTCCTCGAAGGTGCCGTCGGGGCGGACCGGGTTGACGACCGGCAGGCCGTAGGAGCGGCAGACGGCGAGGTCGTCGGCGCCGAAGGCGGGGGCCTGGTGGACCAGACCCGTTCCGTCCTCGGTCGTCACG
Source organism: Streptomyces sp. NPDC052052 (assembly GCF_040680455.1). Lineage (NCBI taxonomy): Bacteria > Bacillati > Actinomycetota > Actinomycetes > Kitasatosporales > Streptomycetaceae > Streptomyces > Streptomyces sp. NPDC052052. The sequence goes on from NZ_JBFAWU010000001.1 coordinate 187,937, forward strand.
TACTCGGCGTTGACCACGTAGTGCGCCTCGGCCGGGGCGTCGCTTCCCTCACCGGCGCTCGGGAAGTCGACCAGGGTGAACGGGCGCTCGTAGGTCCAGCGCTCCATCTCGCGGCCGGTGAAGGTCTGACCGGTGGTCTCCCAGCCCTCGCCCAGCGCCTTCTCGACGAGGGGCTGCGCGACGACGAGCTTCTCCGTGCCGTCGGTGGCGACGACGTAGGTGACGTCGGGGTGCGCGGCGACCGCGGTGTTGGAGACCAGGGTCCAGGGGGTGGTCGTCCAGACGAGGAGCGAGGCGTCGCCGGCCAGCGGGCCGGAGGTGAGGGGGAAGCGCACGAAGACGGACGGGTCGACGATCGTCTCGTAGCCCTGTGCCAGCTCGTGGTCGGAGAGGCCGGTGCCGCAGCGGGGGCACCAGGGGGCGACCCGGTGGTCCTGGACCAGCAGGCCCTTGTTGAAGATCTCCTTCAGCGACCACCACACCGACTCGACGTACTCGGGGTCCATCGTGCGGTAGGCGTCGTCGAGGTCGACCCAGTAGCCCATGCGGGTCGTGAGCTCGCTGAACGCGTCGGTGTGACGGGTCACGGACTCACGGCACTTGGCGTTGAACTCGGCGATGCCGTACGCCTCGATGTCCTTCTTGCCGTTGAAGCCCAGCTCCTTCTCGACCGCGAGCTCGACCGGCAGGCCGTGGCAGTCCCAGCCGGCCTTGCGACCGACGTGGTAGCCCTGCATGGTGCGGAAGCGGGGGAAGACGTCCTTGAAGACGCGGGCCTCGATGTGGTGGGCGCCGGGCATGCCGTTGGCGGTGGGCGGACCCTCGTAGAACACCCACTCGGGGCGGCCCTCGGACTGGTCGAGGCTCTTGGCGAAGATCTTGCTCTCGCGCCAGAAATCGAGCACGGCGTGCTCCAGCGCGGGCAGGTCGACCTGGGCGGGTACCTGGCGGTACTGCGGCGATGTCATGGACGGGCTTCCTCCGGCGGACGTTTTCCACTTCCGTCGGAGGGACGAGAGCGTCGTCGGCTCCCGCGGTACCACCCTCCTTGGCCCCGGATGTGCACCCGTGGCCCCCTCATTGGGGCGCGATGCCGGTTCTACTCGCCCTGCGGCTTTCCTCCGGCGGCTCCGGGTGATCTTCACGACGCGCTCGCCCCCGGGCTCGCACCGTCCCCGGGTCGCTGCTGGCTGCGTACGACGCTACTCGTCCCATCCACGCCTCTCGCTTACGCCAGTGTACGGGCCCGTACGGGCGACGGCCGACCGGTTTACGCCGTGGGACGGGGCGTGACCCGAATGGCCAGAGCCGGATGCACGGGGTGCGGCCGGGGCCGGCGGCGGAATACGCGGCGGGGAGCTGGGCACAACGGAGTCAGGCGCGTGGGCGGCCGGACCGTGGAGGGGCGATACGGCGGCGTGCCCCGTTGCCGCCGGGCTGGAGCCGATTTATCGTCCCAGCACGATTCGCGTGCAAGATCACAATATGTGAAGGGGCCGCGGCCATGGTGGCGAAGAAGTCCGCCGCGAAGAAGTCGGAACCGGCGGGATCGACGGGTGCCGCGGCCGGGAAGGCGGGCACCCGGGACGGTCCGGGGACCGACTCCGGGGCCGCGGCCACGAAGAAGACCGCTGCGAGGCGGAGCGCGGCCCGGGAACGGGCGGCACCCACCGAGCACGCGGTGCGGTCCAGGAAGTCACCTGCGAAGAAGAACGCGGACAAGAAGGCTTCGAAGAAGGCCGCCGAGGCGGCCACGGTGGCGGCCGAGGCCGCCGAGCAGACGGGAGTCACCAGGGTGGTAGCCAAGAAGAGCACGGCCCGGACCCGCATGGCCGACGAGGGCGCGGCACCTGCGTCGGCGGCCGGTGGAGTCACCGCGGCAGCCCCCGGCGAGCTGGCGGTCCGGCCGGGCGAGGACCCCTGGACGCCGCAGGAGGTCGACGAGGCACACGCCGTGCTGAGCAGCGAGGTCGTGCGGCTGCGCAGCGAGCTGGAGGCCGCGGAGGCGGCACTCGCCGGGCTGATGCGCGACTCCGGCGACGGGGCGGGCGACGACGAGGCGGACACCGGCACCAAGAACATCACGCGCGAGCACGAGATGTCGCTCGCCGCCAACGCCCAGGAGATGCTCGACCAGACCGAACGCGCCCTGGCCCGGCTCGACGCCGGAACCTACGGACTGTGCGAGGCCTGCGGCAATCCGATCGGCAAGGCACGGATGCAGGCGTTCCCCCGCGCGACCCTCTGCGTCGAGGACAAGCAGAAGCAGGAGCGACGCGGCTGATCCGCGGTCGTGTGTCGTACCCTCGTCCTCCAGGCGGAAACCTAGGTTGAGGGACTCACGTGGCAGAGGCGGAGCGCATCATCGGTACGCCGGACATCCCCGATGCCGAGGGGGCCGACGGGGACGAGACCGCGGACCGGACCGAGGAGACGGCCCCGGGCAGGGGCAGGCGGAAGGTCGTGGTGCTCTTCGCCGTGGCCGTCTTCGCCTATCTGCTGGACCTGATCAGCAAGCTGCTCGTGGTCGCGAAGCTGGAGCACCACCGGCCGGTCGAGGTCTTCGGTGACTGGCTGAAACTGGACGTGATCCGCAATGCGGGCGCCGCGTTCAGTTTCGGTGAGGCCTTCACGGTCATCTTCACCGCCATCGCGGCGACCGTCATCGTCGTCATCGCCCGCCTCGCCCGCAAGCTCTACAGCCTGCCCTGGGCCATCGCGCTCGGCCTGCTGCTCGGCGGGGCGCTCGGCAACCTCACCGACCGCATCTTCCGCGCCCCCGGCGTCTTCCGGGGCGCGGTGGTGGACTTCATCTCGCCCGCGCACTTCGCCGTCTTCAACCTCGCCGACTCCGCCATCGTCTGTGGCGGAATCCTGATCGTGATCCTCTCCTTCAAGGGCCTGGACCCGGACGGCACCGTGCACAAGGACTAGTGGGCGCAAGGCATACTCGATCGGGTGAGTACGTATCCCGAGGTCCGCACCCTGCCCGTACCCGACGGTCTGGAGGGCGAGCGTGTCGACGCCGCCATCTCCCGGATGTTCGGTTTCTCCCGCACCAAGGCCGCCGACCTGGCCGCGGCCGGGAAGGTGCAGGTGGACGGTGCGGTGGTCGGGAAGTCCGAGCGGGTGCGGGGCGGGGCCTGGCTGGAAGTGGAGATGCCGCAGGCGCCCGCTCCGGTGCAGATCGTCGCCGAGCCCGTCGAGGGCATGGAGATCGTGCACGACGACGACGACATCGTGGTGATCGTGAAGCCGGTCGGAGTCGCCGCCCACCCGAGCCCCGGCTGGACCGGCACGACCGTCATCGGCGGACTGGCCGCGGCCGGGTACCGGATCTCGACGTCCGGCGCCGCGGAGCGCCAGGGCATCGTCCACCGCCTCGACGTCGGCACGTCCGGCCTGATGGTCGTCGCCAAGTCCGAGCGGGCCTACACCCGGCTGAAGTCGCAGTTCCGCGACCGGGTCGTCGAGAAGCGGTACAACGCGCTGGTGCAGGGCCATCCGGACCCGATGAGCGGCACCATCGACGCCCCCATCGGGCGCCACCCCAACCACGACTACAAGTGGGCCGTCACGGCAGACGGCAAGCCCTCCGTGACGCACTACGACCTCATCGAGGCCTACCGGTCCGCCAGCCTCCTGGACATCAAGCTGGAGACGGGGCGTACGCACCAGATCCGGGTGCACATGTCGGCCCACCGGCACCCCTGCGTCGGCGACCTCACCTACGGCGCGGATCCGACGATGGCCAGGCGCCTGGGCCTGACGAGGCAGTGGCTGCACGCGGTCCGGCTCGGCTTCGAGCACCCCTCGGACGGCGGCTGGGTGGAGTTCTCCAGCACCTACCCCGCCGACCTCCAGAAGGCCCTGGACATGATCGCGGCGGAAAGCCGATGACCGGCACAGCCGCCCCGTACACCACCCGGACCGTGACCGACGAGCGAGACCTCGCCGCCTGTCTCCAGGTCCGCAAGGACGTCTTCGTCGGCGAGCAGAACGTGCCCGAGGAGATCGAGTACGACGCCCACGACGCCGACGCGGTGCACGTGATCGCCGTCGCGGCGGACGGCTCCGCACTCGGCACCGGACGGTTGCTGCACGGTCCGGCCGTCACCGACAGGACCGGCGGCGATCCGGACGTCGGCTCCCTGGGCCGGCTGGCGGTGACCAGGGCGGCGCGTGGGCTCGGCGTCGGAGCGGCTCTGGTGCGCGCCATCGAGGACGCGGCCGGTGAGCTCGGTCTGACCGCCGTCGACCTGCACGCCCAGACCCATGCACTCGGCTTCTACGAGCGGCTCGGGTACGTCGCGTACGGCCCGGAGTTCGCGGACGCCGGAATCGCTCACCGGGCGATGCGCCGGACCCTGTGAGCAGCGGCCGGAGGCCGTAGGGCGTGCTTCGAAGGTTCCGCCTGCTCGGCGACGCCTGGCACGCACGCTCGCCGCGTTGTCGGGCTCGCCCCGATACGCCGGGTATCGGGGCGACGTTCCGGGTGGAGGCGGGCGAAGTGAGGGGGGTTGTCCGGGTCGCGGGCCTCGCGTGGCAGGCTTGAGGCCAAGATCCGCCGATCACCGCGGTCGGCGGGCCGCGTTCCGGAAGGCACCTCGTGGACCAAATGGCACTGCTCCTCCTGTTGTTGCTCGGAGCCGTGGTCACGGTGCCACTGGGGGAGCGTCTGGGACTGCCGGCCCCTGTGCTGATGACGCTCGCCGGAGTCGGCATGGCGTTCCTCAGCTTCGTGCCGAATGTGAACATCCCGCCGGAGATCATCCTTCCCGCGCTGCTGCCGCCGTTGCTCTACGCCTCCGTGCAGCGCACCTCCTGGCGGCAGTTCGCCGCGAACAAACGACCGATCTTCCTGCTCGCCGTGGCGCTGGTGTTCGTCACCACGGCCGCTGTCGCCGTGGTCGCCAACGCCATCGTCCCGGGACTGCCCCTCGCCGCCGCCGTGGCGCTCGGCGCCCTCGTCGCCCCGCCCGACCCGGTCGCGGCGACGGCCGTCGCCGGCTCGGTCGGGCTGCCGCGCAGGCTCGTCTCCATCCTGGAGGGCGAGGGCCTGTTCAACGACGTGACCGCGATCGTGCTGTACCACGTGGCGGTCGCCGCCGCGGTGAGCGGCACGTTCTCGCTGCCGGAGGCGTTCGGTCTGCTGATCCTCTCCGCCGTCGTCGCCGTGGTGGTGGGGTTCGTGCTCGGCTGGATCACCATCAAGCTGATGGGCCTGCTCGGCGACGCCACGCTCCAGGTCGGACTCACCCTGCTGGTGCCGTTCGTGAGCTATGTCCTCGCGGAGGAGCTGATGGGGTCCGGCGTGCTCGCCGTCCTCACCACCGCGCTCTTCCTCGCCGAGCACACCGCCGACGCCGATGACGTCCTCGGACGGCTCACCGGCCGCACCTTCTGGGAGATCGTCGACACCCTCGTCACCGGGGTCGCCTTCGGGCTGATCGGTCTCGAACTGCACAACGTCTTCGGCACGGCCGACGGGCGCGAGCTGCAGATGCTCGGCTGGGGCCTGGCCGTCGTGGCGGTTGTCGTCGGCGTACGGCTGCTGTATCTGCTGCCCGCGACCTGGCTGACCAAGCGGCTGCACACCCGACGCGACGTCAGCGAGGAGATCCCGACCAGCTGGCGGGAGACCGTCGTCATGTGGTGGTCCGGAATGCGCGGAGTGGCCTCGGTCGCGCTGGCGCTCGCGATCCCGCTCACGACGGACGACGGAAAGCCGTTCCCGGGCCGTGACGAGATCATCTTCATCGCCTTCGCCGTGATCATGGCCACACTGGTCGTCCAGGGGCTCAGCCTGCCCTGGTTGGTCCGCAAGCTCCGCGTGCGGGCGGACACCGAGGCCGAGGAGGCCCTGGAGAAGGACCTCGCGATCCGCGCCGCGAAGGCGGCGAAGCAGCGGCTCAAGGAGATCGAGGAGGTCGAGGAGTTCCCGGAGGAGGTCGCGGAGCGGCTGCAGCGACTGGCCTACGACATGGGGGCGCGGATCAGCCCCGACATGGTCGACGACGAGCGCCGCGAGGCGTACGCGCAGCGCGCCGCGCGCTTCAAAGCGATCCATCGGGTCCAGCGCGAAATGATGTCGGCCGCACGCCACGCGGTGCTCGCGGCCCGCAACGAGGCGGGCGCGGACCCGGAGGTCGTCGACCGGGTGCTGCGTCAGCTGGACGTACGCAGCCTCCGGTGACCCGCCGCCCGCCGTCCCGCGCGGGGGCCTTCGCGCGGCCCCTGCGCGCCGACGGCGCGGTGCGGGTGACCGCGCCACCGGCGGCGGGCGGCGGGCGCATCATGCGGGCCACCCCGTGCTTCTCCGCGCACTTCACCACAACTGGCACCATGGCCCCATGAACATCATGCTTTTCCACTCGACGTATGGTCTGCGCCCCGCGGTGCACGCGGCCGCCGCACGGCTGCGCGCCGCCGGCCACGAGGTGCAGCTGCCCGATCTCTTCGAGGGACGCACCTTCGACACCGTCGAGGAAGGCCTGGCCTTCAAGGAAGAGATCGGCAAGGACGAGCTGCTCAGGCGGGCCGTGCTGGCCGCCGCTCCCTACTCCGACCGGGGTCTGGTGTACGCGGGTTTCTCCTTCGGCGCGTCCACCGCGCAGACCCTTGCGCTGGGCGACGAGAAGGCGCGCGGTCTGCTGCTCTTCCACGGCACCTCGGAGATCGCCGAGAACGCCTCGGTGGACGAGCTGCCCGTGCAGCTGCACGTCGCGGACCCGGACCCGTTCGAGACGCACGACTGGCTGAACTCCTGGTACCTGCAGATGCAGCGGACCGGCGCCGATGTCGAGATCTACCGCTACCCGGGTGCGGGCCATCTCTTCACGGACCCCGAACTGCCGGACCACGACGCCGCCTCGGCCGAACTCGCCTGGAAGGTCGCGCTCGGCTTCCTCGCCACGCTCTGAACGAGCGAAGGGCCCCGCGGCGTGCGCGGGACCCTTCGGACGGGGGTGGATCAGCCGCGGTACGCGGTCCAGCTGTCGGTCATCCGCTGGACCTGGCCGGCGGTGAACTGGTACATGCAGGAGTCGTACGTGTAGTCCATGAAGTTGTGGATCGGGTCGACACCCGTCTTGGAGGTGCAGGTGTCGCGCCCGGTCGGGCACGCGTACGCGGCGCTCTTCTCGGCGGGCGTGTCGGAGACGTAGTCGCCGTTGCCGTTACAGCCGCCCTGGAAGGTGTGGTACAGCCCCATCCAGTGGCCGACCTCGTGGGTGGCGGTGTCGCCCTCGTTGTAGTTGGTGGCGGAGCCGCCGGGCAGCGAGGCATCGAGCATGACGACGCCGTCCATCTTCGGGCTGGAGGAGTACGAGCTGGGGAAGGTGGCCCAGCCGAGCAGGTCGTCGGAGAGGTTGGCGGTGTAGATGTTGAGCGCGTTCTTGCCGCCCTGACGCAGGGCCGTCTTCATCGCCGTCTCGGCCGAGGAACCGTCAGCGAGGTTGTACCAGGTGGAGTTGTCCGTGTAGTCGGTTCCGGCCAGTGAGAACTGGAAGCCGGTGTCGGTGTTGTCGGTGCCCTGGCCGCCGTAGGCCGCGTTCAGCACGTCCATCTGGTTGCTGATGTCGGTCGCCGTCAGCTTGCCGGTGCTGCCGGAGTGGATGACGTGGAAGTACACCGGGATGGTCACGGTGGCGGCGGCACTGAGCGTGGAGCCGCTGACCCGGCGTTCCGCCAGTCTCTCCTGGAGCTGCGCCTCCATGGCCTTGGCCTGGGACGCGGTGACCTCGTTGGGCTCCGCGGCGTGCGTGGCGCCCGAGGGGCGGGCCTGCCGTGCGGTGGCGCTGGTGTCGTCGGCGCACTTCTCGGCGGACGCGGCGGACGCCGACGCCACCGACGTCTTCGCCGCGGCGGCGTGGGTGGAGGCGGAGAAAGGCGCCAGGGCCAGGGCTCCGGCCAGGACGGCGGTGCCGATCGCACGGTGGCGTATACGCGGGGATATGCGGGCAAGAGCGCGCACGGGGACTCCTCGTGGATGTGTGGGGGATTTCCTCCTGCGCCGGGAGATTACGTGTCCATGTCATTGCTTGAGGAGAAGTGATCAAGCCGATCGATGCGTGGGGCAAACCGGGGAAACAGCGACAAATAATTCTGCGCATCCCAGAGTTTGATACGCGGACTTAACCTCCCGAGTCACTCCGGTGGGTGATGTGTCCCCATCTGGACCGGGAAGACACCACCCGCCGTAGCGACGTAATGCACCGTCAACATGAACGACGGTGGCCGAGAACAGACTTCAGCGCACCGGGCTGTCCACCCGCTCGACCTTCTGGGTCCCGCTGAGTGTCCGGTACGAGCGCGCCCAGGCGGAGGTCGCTTCCTGTTCCGTCTTGTCGGAGACCGTGTAGTAGTCCATCTGCGAGCGCTCGGCGGTCACATCGAGGACGCCGTAGCCGTGTGCGTCCATGTCGACCCACTTCACGTGGCGGTTGGCGGCCCTGACCGCGGCGGCGGCGACCACCGAGAGGGTGTGCGGCGCCACGTGCAGGAGGTCGTCGAGATTGTCCGAGGTCACCGACGTCACCACGAACTCGGTGGCGGCCGACTCCGAGAGCGGATACGTCGCCGCCGTCACCGGTACGTCATTGGCCCACGCCATATGGATGTCGCCGGTCAGGAAGACCGTGTTGGTGATCGAACGGTCCCGCAGATGCGCGATCAGCTCCTTGCGGTCGTCCGTGTAGCCGTCCCACTGGTCGACGTTGACGGCCAGACCCTCGCTCGGCAGTCCCAGCAACTCGGCCAGCGGTGCCAGCAGATGCGCGGGTACGGAACCGAAGGCGACCGGCGAGATCATCACCGACGTACCGACCAGCTGCCAGCGGGCGTCGGATCCGGCCAGCCCCGACTTCAGCCAGTCCAGCTGCGCCCGGCCGGTGATCGTGCGGTCCGGGTCGTCGACCGAACCGTTGCCGATCGTCGTCTGCTGGGAGCGGAAGCTGCGCAGATCGAGGAGGTGCAGATCGGCCAGGTTCCCGAAGCGCAGCCGCCGGTAGACCGTGCCCTCGGTGGAGGCGCGCACCGGCATCCACTCGAAGTACGCCTGCCTGGCGGCCGCGGCCCGCTCGGCCCAGGACCCTTCGGTGTCCGGCGTGTGGTTCTCGGCCCCGCCCGACCAGGCGTCGTTGGCGAACTCGTGGTCGTCCCAGATCGCGATCACCGGGTGCGCGGCGTGCAGGTCCTGGAGGTCGGTGTCCGTCTTGTAGGTGGCGTGCCGGGTGCGGTAATCGGCCAGGGTGAGGATCTCGTGCCGCGGCTCGTGCGGCCGCACGACGTACTTCGCGTCCGGGTAACTGCCCGACGCGTACTCGTAGATGTAGTCGCCGAGATGCAGCACCGCGTCGAGATCGGCGCGGGCGGCGAGGTGCCGGTACGGGGAGAAGAACCCGGCCTCCCAGTTGGCGCACGACACCACCCCGAAGCGCACCCCGGGCGTGGCCGCTCCGGCCGCGGGGGCGGTACGGGTGCGGCCCACCGGTGAGACGGTCCCCGTACCGTCGCCCGCCGAGAAGCGGAACCAGTAGGCGGTGGCCGGGGCGAGCCCGCGCACGTCGGCCCTGACGGTGTGGTCGGACGCCGCCTTCGCGACGGTCGTGCCCCGGGCCACGACCCGGGCGAACTCCTTGTCCTCGGCCACCTCCCAGCGCACCGGTGTCTCCGCGCCGCGGCCGGAGCCGGGCACGGCGTCGGGGGAGGGGGTGACGCGGGTCCACAGAAGTATGCCGTCGGGGAGGGGGTCGCCGGAGGCGACGCCGTGCAGGAAGGCCGGCCCGTCGGCGGCGTGTGCGGTGGTGGCGGCGCCCAGCGCGGGGGCGACGGCGGCGGTGGCGGCGACGGCCTTGACGACCGCGCGCCGACTGGGTGCGGAACTCTGCGAAAAAACGTGTCGACTGGTCACGGGGCAGCACCCTAGGGACCGATCGAACGAAAAACCGGGCGAATGACGGAAGTTGGCTCATCGGCCGAGGAGCCGCTGCCCGGAGTTCACCGGACGGCCTTCGGGGCCGTACCGGTGAAATCCGGGCAGTCCGATCCGATCGAGAGGCCCTAGCCCTTCAGCGCGGAGGAGATCGCGGTGTTGAACTCGTCCGCCGTCATCGGCGCGTTCTGGCCGTCCGATCCGGTCAGCGCCTTGCCGTCCATCTTCAGCGTCGGGGTGCCCTGGACGCCGCTCTTGTCGAAGGTCGCGGACATCTTCATCGCCCAGCTGTCGAACGTCCCGTCCTTGACGTCCTTCTGGAACGCCTTGTTGTCCTTCAGCGCGTCGACCGTGTCGGCGACCTTGATCAGGTAGGCGTCGTCCTTGAACTTGTCGTCGCTCTCCTCCGGGTGGTACTTCGCGGAGTAGAGCGCGTACTTGTAGTCGAGGAACGCCTCCGGGCTGACATTGAGCGCCGCGCCGAGCGCGCTCAGTGCGTTCTTCGAGCCCTCGCCGTTGGTGCTGTTGTCGAGGAACGTGGCACCGATGTACTTGAGCTTGTACTTCCCGGCGTCCACGTCCTTGTGCACCGTCTCGCCGACGGCCTGCTCGAACGAGGCGCAGATCGGGCAGCGCGGGTCCTCGTACAGCTCCAGGGTCTTCTTCGCGGTCGACTTGCCGATGACGACGGTCGTGCCGTTCTCGCCGGAGGTGTTCTTGGGCGCCGTGACGTTCTTCGCGTCCTTGGCCTCCTCCCAGTGGGACGGCTTGTTCAGCTGCGAGATGCCCCAGGCGCCGAAGCCCACGACCGCCAGCACGGCGACCACGGAGGCGCCGACGATGATCTGCCGGCGGGTCTTGTCCTTCTTGGCCTGGCGCTCGCGCTCGGCGCGCAGACGCTCGCGGGCTGCCGCCTTGTTGGCCTGGCTGTTGCGGTTGCTCATGTTCGTCTCTCCGTGGGAGTGGGTGGTGGGTCGTCGGGGATGTACGTGCTCAGGCGAGGGCGCAGGCCGAGCGCGGTGGTCCCCTCCGTCCCACGGAGTGCACGAGCAGACGGGTGTGTACGGGCAGGTGCGGACCCCGTCCGGCGGGGCGGGCCGGGCGGCGTACGGAGCGGCGGTGCGTACCCGCCACCGCGACCGCGGTCAGCAGCGGCCGGAACGCCAGGACGGCGACCGCGCCCAGCAGGCCGGCGAGCGCGGCCTCACCGCGCCGCAGCCAGGCCGCGGCGAGCAGGCCGACCGTCACATGGGCGGCCAGCAGCAGCCACGGCACCGCCGGCCCCGGCGAGGCCAGCAGCGCGGCGGCCGTGTGTCCGCCCCCGGTCATCGAGGTGAGCGGGGTCCCGACGTCACCGGCCTGGGACGCACCGGCGCCGATGTCGCCCCCGTCGCAGAGCACATCGACGCCGACCGAGCGCAACGGCCCCGCGATCGGGCCGCCGGCCGCGCCGTAACAGAGGTGCTGACCGGTGGTGAAGACGGTGTCGGCGGCCAGCTCCAGCGGGACCAGCAGCCCGGCGATCGCCCCGAAGCCGCGCTCCCGGCCGGCCAGCGCGTACGCCACCGCGAAGACCGCGCCCGCCAGCAGGGCGACGACGGTCAGCGGCAGCGAGACCCGGGAGAGCAGCACATGGGACGCAGCGGAGAGCGTCACGACGAGCGCTGTGAAAAGCGCCGCGCGAACGATTCTGAGCCGCGTCCCGGATATGTCCATCGTCGAGGAGTGTCGCACGCGTACCTGTAAGCGACCGCTAAAGGGCCCGGCGTGCGGAGCCCTACAGCCCCGGGATGCGCCCGTTGCGGAACAGGTCCACGAAGATCTGGTGGTCGGCGCGGGCCCGGGCGCCGTAGTGGTGGGCGAAGTCCACCAGCAGGTCGGCGAAGCCCTCCTCGTCCGCCGCGATCGCCGCGTCGATCGCCCGCTCCGTGGAGAACGGCACCAGCGAGTGGCCGCTCTCGTCGTCCGCCGCGGAGTGCATCGTCGCCGTCGCCCGGCCGAGGTCGGCGACGACCGCGGCGATCTCCTCCGGCTCGTCGATGTCGGACCAGTCCAGGTCGACCGCGTACGGGGACACCTCGGCGACCAGATGGCCCGCGCCGTCGAGTTCGGTCCAGCCGAGCCACGGGTCGGCGTGCGCCTGCAGGGCGCGCTGCGAGATGACGGTGCGGTGACCCTCGTGCTGGAAGTACTCGCGTACGGCGGTGTCCGTGATGTGCCGGGAGACCGCCGGGGTCTGCGCCTGCTTGAGGTAGATCACGACATCGTTCTCCAGGGCGTCGCTGTTGCCCTCCAGGAGGATGTTGTACGAGGGCAGCCCGGCCGAACCGATCCCGATGCCCCGACGCCCCACGACATCCTTCACCCGGTACGAGTCGGGGCGGGTCAGGCTCGACTCCGGCAGCGTCTCCAGGTAGCCGTCGAAGGCGGCCAGCACCTTGTAGCGGGCTGCCGCGTCGAGATCGATCGAGCCGCCACCCGATGCGAACCGGCGTTCGAAGTCCCGGATCTCCGTCATCGAGTCCAGCAACGAGAACCGGGTCAGCGACCGGGCGTCACGCAGGGTGTCCAGCAGCGGACCCGTCGCCGTGTCCAGCGTGAAGGGGGGCACCTCGTCGTTCTTGGCGCCCGTCGCCAGGGCGTGGATGCGCTCGCGGTAGGCCGCCGCGTAGATCCGGACCAGCTCGGTGATCTGGTCGTCACCCAGTGCCTTCGCGTACCCGAGCAGGGCGACGGAGGCGGCGAACCGCTTGAGGTCCCAGGTGAACGGGCCGACATACGCCTCGTCGAAGTCGTTCACGTTGAAGACCAGCCGGCCGTTGGCGTCCATGTACGTGCCGAAGTTCTCGGCGTGAAGATCGCCGTGGATCCACACCCGGCCGGTCCGCTCGTCCAGGTACGGGCCGCCGAGCCGCTCACGCCCCAGGTCGTTGTAGAACAGACACGCCGTGCCCCGGTAGAAGGCGAACGCCGATCCCGCCATCTTGCGGAACTTGACCCGGAAGGCAGCCGGATCGGCGGCCAGCAACTCCCCGAACGCGGTGTCGAAGACCTCCAGGATCTGCTCCCCGCGCTGCGCCGCGCCGGTCCGGTCTTCCGACATCTCTGGGTGCCTCCTGATACCTGGCCCACGCGGCCCAGTTGCCTCCTGGCACCTGGGCCCGCAGGACACACGGGACGGACTTCTCAGGGTCTTCAACGCGCGACCGCACCCCGGAGTGCCCCTCGGTCGTCACCTCCAGGACGTAGACTTCCACGCTGTCCCCCCAGCCCGTCATTGCCTGTTCCCCGGAGGCCCGACGCCGTGACCAAGCCGCCCTTTACGCACCTCCACGTCCACACCCAGTACTCGCTGCTGGACGGTGCCGCGCGGCTCAAGGACATGTTCAACGCCTGCAACGAGATGGGCATGACCCATATCGCGATGACGGACCACGGCAACCTGCACGGGGCCTACGACTTCTTCCACCAGGCGAAGAAGGCGAATGTGACGCCGATCATCGGCATCGAGGCGTACGTCGCCCCGGAGTCGCGCAAGCACAAGCGGAAGATCCAGTGGGGCCAGCCGCACCAGAAGCGCGACGACGTCTCGGGTTCGGGCGGTTACACCCACAAGACGATCTGGGCGGCGAACTCGACGGGGCTGCACAACCTCTTCAAGCTGTCCTCCGACGCCTACGCCGAGGGCTGGCTGCAGAAGTGGCCGCGCATGGACAAGGAGACCATCGCCCAGTGGTCCGAGGGGCTGATCGCCTCCACCGGCTGCCCCTCGGGCGAGGTGCAGACCCGGCTGCGGCTCGGCCAGTTCGACGAGGCGGTCCAGGCGGCCTCCGACTACAAGGACATCTTCGGCCAGGGCAGGTACTTCCTGGAGCTGATGGACCACGGTATCGAGATCGAGCGCCGGGTCCGTGACGGGCTCCTCGAAATCGGCAAGAAGCTGAACATCCCGCCGCTGGTGACCAACGACTCGCACTACACCTACGCGCACGAGGCCACGGCGCACGACGCGCTGCTGTGCATCCAGACCGGCAAGAACCTCTCCGACCCGGACCGCTTCCGCTTCGACGGCACCGGCTACTACCTCAAGACGACCGACGAGATGTACGCCGTCGACTCCTCCGACGCCTGGCAGGAGGGGTGCGCCAACACGCTGCTGGTCGCCGAGCAGATCGACACCACCGGGATGTTCGAGAAGCGCGACCTGATGCCGAAGTTCGAGATCCCGGACGGCTACACGGAGATCACCTGGTTCCAGGAGGAGGTCCGGACCGGGATGAACCGCCGCTACCCCGGCGGTGTCCCCGAGGACCGGCAGAAGCAGGCCGAGTACGAGATGGACATCATCATCCAGATGGGGTTCCCGGGGTACTTCCTGGTGGTCGCCGACTTCATCATGTGGGCCAAGAACAACGGCATCGCGGTCGGACCCGGCCGAGGCTCCGCGGCCGGCTCGATCGTGGCGTACGCGATGGGCATCACCGACCTCGACCCGATCCAGCACGGGCTGATCTTCGAGCGCTTCCTCAACCCGGAGCGCATCTCCATGCCCGATGTCGACATCGACTTCGACGAGCGCAGGCGCGTCGAAGTGATCAGGTACGTGACGGAGAAGTACGGCGCCGACAAGGTCGCCATGATCGGCACGTACGGCAAGATCAAGGCGAAGAACGCCATCAAGGACTCCGCCCGCGTCCTCGGCTACCCGTACGCGATGGGCGACCGGCTCACCAAGGCGATGCCCGCCGACGTCCTCGGCAAGGGCATCGACCTCAACGGCATCACCGACCCGAAGCACCCGCGCTACAGCGAGGCGGGCGAGATCCGGGGGATGTACGAGAACGAGCCGGACGTGAAGAAGGTCATCGACACCGCGAAGGGCGTCGAGGGCCTGGTCCGGCAGATGGGCGTGCACGCCGCAGGCGTGATCATGTCCAGCGAGCCGATCGTCGACCACGCCCCGGTCTGGGTGCGGCACACCGACGGCGTCACCATCACGCAGTGGGACTACCCGCAGTGCGAGTCGCTCGGCCTGCTGAAGATGGACTTCCTCGGCCTGCGCAACCTCACCATCATGGACGACGCCGTCAAGATGGTGCGCAGCAACAAGGGCGTCGAGCTGGACCTGCTCGGTCTCCCACTGGACGACCCCAAGACGTACGACATGCTCTGCCGCGGTGACACGCTCGGCGTGTTCCAGTTCGACGGCGGCCCGATGCGCTCCCTGCTGCGCCAGATGCAGCCCGACAACTTCGAGGACATCTCCGCCGTCTCGGCCCTGTACCGGCCGGGCCCGATGGGCATGAACTCGCACACGAACTACGCCGAGCGCAAGAACGGCCGCCAGGAGATCACCCCGATCCACCCGGAGCTGGAGGAGCCGCTCAAGGAGACGCTCGGCCTGACCTACGGCCTCATCGTCTACCAGGAGCAGGTGCAGAAGGCCGCCCAGATCGTCGCCGGGTACTCGCTCGGCGAGGCCGACATCCTGCGCCGTGTGATGGGTAAGAAGAAGGCCGACGAGCTGGCCAAGAACTTCGTCCTCTTCCAGGCGGGCGCCAAGAAGAACGGCTATTCCGACGCCGCGATCCAGGCCCTGTGGGACGTGCTGGTCCCGTTCGCCGGATACGCGTTCAACAAGGCGCACTCGTCCGCGTACGGGCTGGTCACCTACTGGACCGCGTACCTCAAGGCCAACTACCCCGCCGAGTACATGGCCGCCCTGCTGACCTCCGTCAAGGACGACAAGGACAAGTCGGCGGTCTATCTCAACGAGTGCCGGCGCATGGGCATCAAGGTGCTGCCGCCCAACGTCAACGAATCGCTGTCGAACTTCGCCGCACAGGGCGACGACGTGATCCTCTTCGGTCTCACGGCCGTCCGCAACGTCGGTCAGAACGTCGTCGACTCGATCATCCGGTGCCGCAAGGCGAAGGGGAAGTACAGCAGCTTCCCCGACTTCCTGGACAAGGTCGAGGCGGTCGTCTGCAACAAGCGCACCGTCGAATCACTGATCAAGGCCGGCGCCTTCGACGAGATGGGCCACACCCGCAAGGGCCTGGTCGCCCACCACGAGCCGATGATCGACAACGTGGTGCAGGTCAAGCGCAAGGAGGCCGAGGGGCAGTTCGACCTCTTCGGCGGCATGGGCGAGGAGGACAGCAACGAGCCCAGCTTCGGGCTCGACGTGGAGTTCTCCGACATCGAGTGGGAGAAGTCCTACCTGCTCGCGCAGGAGCGCGAGATGCTCGGCCTGTACGTCTCCGACCACCCGCTCTTCGGCCTGGAGCACGTGCTGTCCGACAAGGCCGACGCGTCGATCTCCCAGCTCACGGGCGGCGAACACGGCGACGGCGCCATCGTCACCGTCGGCGGCATCATCTCCGGCCTCCAGCGCAAGATGACCAAGCAGGGCAACGCCTGGGCCATCGCCACCGTCGAGGACCTGGCCGGTTCCATCGAGTGCATGTTCTTCCCCGCCACCTACCAGTTGGTCTCCACCCAGCTCGTCGAGGACACCGTCGTCTTCGTCAAGGGGCGCCTCGACAAGCGGGAGGACGTGCCCCGGCTCGTCGCCATGGAGATGCAGGTCCCCGACGTCTCGTCGGCCGGCACCCATGCCCCCGTGGTCCTGACCATCCCCACCGTCAAGGTCACACCGCCGATGGTCAGCCGCCTCGGCGAGGTCCTCAGCAACCACCGGGGCGACACCGAGGTACGGATCAGGCTCCAGGGCCCCCGCAAGACCACGGTGCTCCGGCTCGACCGGCACCGGGTGAAGCCCGACCCGGCGCTCTTCGGTGACCTGAAGGTGCTGCTCGGGCCGTCCTGCCTGGCCGGCTGAGCCGAGGCCGGTGGCATCCGGAGATCCGCCGTACGAGAGGGGCGCCCCCGCCAAGCGGGAGCGCCCCTCTCGGTCACCGGGCCTGCGGCCGGGCGGGAGATCCGGCCGGTCAGTTGTGGCCGAAGCGCCGCTGATGCTTACGGGCAACATCGGCAGGGCTGCCCTGGGCCTGCGACTGAGGCTGTATCTGCGACTCGTACCCGGTCGACTTGGTCTCGTCGGTGCCGCGCTGCTGGCCGGTGGAGCGGTTCTGCTGGCTGCCCTGCTTGCGGTTCTTGTTCTTGGCCATGGTGTTCCTCCTGTGGGGACTCTCGGGGCCAGGACCGCGTTCAGACTCACATAATAGGAAAAACTGCGCATGTCGGAACATAACCGTGCGTAGTGATGCTGGTACTATGCGCCGTTTTCCTGATCCGCCACGCCGGTGATCGGGTTCCGGCCGTCAACCTCGGCGGCTTCGGGCAGACTCGGTGCAACCCTTGGTGAAGACCACACCCGAACTTCTGGAAGAGGGTGGAACGCGTGGACCGTTGCGTCGTCCTGGTGGACGCCGGTTACCTGCTGGGTGCGGCGGCGAGCCTGCTGGCCGGGGAACCCGCCCGTTCCCGCATCACCGTCGACCACGCGGCCCTCATCCGGGGCCTGCGCGAACTGGCGCAGGCCGACACGCAGCAGCCGCTGCTGCGCATCTACTGGTTCGACGGCGCCCCCGACCGCGTACCGCAGCCCGAGCACCGCAGGCTGCGCGTGATGCCCCGGGTGACCGTGCGGCTCGGTGCGCTCACCCGCAGCGACGGGCGCTGGGCGCAGAAGGGCGTCGACGCGGCCATGCACGCCGAGCTCACCGAGCTGGCCAGGAACCGGGCCTGTTCCGACGTGGTGCTGGTGACCGGTGACGGCGATCTGCTGCCCGGACTGATGTCCGCCAAGGAGCACGGCGTCGCCGTCCACCTGTGGGCCGTCCAGGCCGCCGACGGCGACTACAACCAGTCCGAGGACCTGGTCGCCGAGGCCGACGAGCGCAGGGTGCTCGACCGGGCCTGGATCACCCGGGCCGTCCAGGCCAAGGAGACGGGTGGCGTCTGCGCCCCGCCGCCCGCACCCCGCCCGGAGATCGCCGCGATCCTCTCCGCGCCGCTCCCCGAGGCGGCCCTCGCCGCCTCCGCCGAGCGGGCGGCGGAGGCCCGGGAGGAGGCGGCCGCCACCGACGGAACGGTCCCGCCGCCCGAGGAGAGCCCCGCCGCCGACCGGTCCGGCGGCACCAGGGGTGTCCCCACCCCCAAGGACCTGGCGGGCACCCTGCGCGGTCCCGGCCCCCAGCCCGCTCCGGCCCCGCCCGCCGGCGCCACCCTGCGCTGGTCCTCCGACAAGGGCTGGATGGACCGCAGCGGCCCGCTGGGCGAGCCGGCCGAAACCGCCTCCCTGCCGACGCTGGCCCAGCTCACCAGTGCGGAGCAGCGCTGGGCGGACCGGGAGGAGGACATCACCACCGTCGGCGGCGACCCGTTCGAGGTGGGCCAGGTCTTCGCCCGACGCTGGATGGAGCGGCTGCCGGAGACCACCCATCTGCAGAAGCTGTCGACCATGTACCCGCGCATCCCGCACCGCATCGACGGCGAGCTGCTGCGGTACGCGGCACGGTTCGGCCTGCTCGCCCACAAGGACGACCAGATCGACGAACACGACCGTTATGCGATCCGGGCGGGGTTCTGGCGGGAGATCGATGTCCGGGCCGCCGCGGAACACACCCCGGCGGAGCGGACGAGCGGGTCCGGCGACTGACGGCAGGACGGCTCCGGGCGCGCCCGCCCGGCCGGGCGACGGCGGGGCCGCCGCCCGGCCGTCATGGCCCCGGGCGCGATCGGGAGCATCCGACCCCGTACTCTCGTACCTCGTGAGTACGGGCACAGCACAGGCGCAGACGTCGACCGGAACCGTGTGCGTGGTGCGTGATCTGGTCAAGACCTATCCCGCCTCCCGCGGTCGTCGTGGTGCACCCGGCACCCCCGAGGTGCGCGCCACCGACGGGATCAGCCTGGAGGTGCGGCGCGGCGAGATCTTCGGACTCCTCGGCCCCAACGGCGCCGGAAAGTCCACCCTGGTGCGACAGCTCACCGGCCTGCTGCGGCCCGACTCCGGCAGTGTCACGGTGCTCGGCCACGATCTCGTACGCCATCCCGAGCACGCCTCCCGGCTGATCGGGTACCTCGGCCAGGAGTCCACCGCCCTCGACGAGCTGACCGTCTCGCTCGCCGCCGAGACCACCGGACGGCTGCGCGGCCTCACGGTACGGGCCGCCCGTGCCGAGCGCGACGCCGTGCTCGACGAACTCGGCCTCACGGAGATCGCCGGGCGCCCGCTGAAGAAGCTCTCCGGCGGACAGCGGAGGCTCGCCTGCTTCGCGGCCGCGCTGGTCGGCGAGCGGCCGGTGCTGCTGCTGGACGAGCCGACGACGGGCATGGACCCGGTCGCACGACGCGCCGTCTGGGCCGCCGTGGACCGGCGCAGGGCCGAGAACGGCACGACCGTGCTGCTCGTCACCCACAACGTCATCGAGGCCGAGACGGTCCTCGACCGGGTCGCCGTGATCGAACGCGGCAAGGTCATCGCCTGCGACTCCCCGTCCGGGCTCAAGGAACAGGTCGCGGGCGAGGTCCGGGTCGAGCTGGTGTGGCGCGAACGGGCGCCCCTGGACGTGCCCGAGGTGGCCGCGCTGCGCGGATCGGCCCAGGAGTCCGGGCGGCGCTGGGTGCTGCGGCTCGGCCCCGACGAGGCGCGGGCGGCGGTCGCCGCCGTGACCGGCGGCGCGGCCTTCGCGGCACTCGACGACTTCACGCTGGCGACGCCGAGCCTGGAGGACGTGTACCTCGCGCTCGGCGGCGGCGCGACCAAGGGCCTGGTGAGGTCATGACCGGGGCGAGCGGGTGCGCGGGCGTGGCCGGGCACGGAGTGAACAGGAGCAGCGCCAGGTGACGAGCATCGTTCCCGCGCAGGCGGTGACCGTACCCGCCCCGGCCGTCGACGGCAGGGGCGGCGACCGGAAGGAGACCGCCGTGCCGCTCGCGCCACGGGCCCGGCTGTTCCCCTCGCTGGCGGCCGTGTACCGGGCCCAGCTGTCCCGGGCCAGGGTCGCCCGTATCCCGTTGCTCTTCGTCGCGACCTTCCAGTCCATCGGGATCATGGTGCTGATGCGCGGGGTCGTCGACGGCGGTGTGGAGGCGCGTGCCGTCGTCTCCGGATCCAGCGTCCTGGTCGTGGCCTTCGTCGCGCTCAACCTGCTCGCCCAGTACTTCGGACAGCTGCGGGCGGGCGGTGGACTCGACCACTACGCCACCCTGCCGGTGCCGCCCGCCGCGGTGGTGCTCGGTACGGCCGGGGCGTACGCCTCCTTCACCGTGCCCGGCACGATCGTCACGGCCGTGGTGGGCAGCGTGCTGTTCGGGCTGCCGCTGGCCCATCTGTGGGTGCTCGTCGCCGTCATCCCGCTCTCCGGGGCGGCGCTCTCCGGGCTCGGCGCCGCGCTGGGGCTGCTCGCGCCCCGGCAGGAGCTGGCCGCGCTGCTCGGGCAGCTGGGCATGTCGGCGGCGCTGCTGCTCGGCGTCCTGCCGTCCGAGCGGCTGCCCGCACCGATCGACTGGGCCCGCGATCTGCTGCCGTCGACCTACGGTGTCGAGGCGCTCTCCCGGTCCTTCGACGCCCATCCCGACTGGAAGATCGTCGTGCTGGATCTCGCGGTCTGTGCCGTCGTCGGAGTCCTCTCGCTGTCCGCTGCCGCCTGGGCGTACCGCAGGGCAGCGGTCCGGTGAGGCACGCGCCGGGCACGCCTGGCACGATGGCACGGTGACCGCACCTCTGACGCCGCCTCACCAGCCCTCGTCCCACGGCCCCTGGCAGACCCCGCCGCGATGGGGTGGACCGGGAGGACCCGCGGGCTCCGGAGGCTCCCACGACGGCGGCCTGCCGGTGTCGCAGGAGGAGCCGGACCGCCGGGCGGATCTGCGGCGGGCCGCTGTCGTCGCCCTTGCCGTGACCGTGGTGGGCATCGGACTCGGACTTCTCTGGCTGTGGCTGGCTCCGCGGGTTCCGCTGGTCTCCGACAGCACGGCCGTCTACCTCCACGACAGCGAGGGCGAGGAGGCGATCGGCGCCGACGGTACGTTCGCGCTGCTGGGCCTGGCCTTCGGTGCTGTCAGCGCGGCGCTGGTCTTCCTGCTCCACCGGCGGGGCGGAATCGCCCTGGTGGTGGGGCTCGCGCTGGGCGGGCTGCTCGGTTCCGTACTGGCCTGGCGGCTGGGGGTGTGGCTCGGGCCCGACCAGGACGTGGTCGCGCACGCGCGAGCGGTCGGCAAGGGTGTGGTCTTCGACGCGCCGCTCCAGCTGCGGGCGAAGGGGGCGCTGCTGGCCTGGCCGCTCGCGGCGATGGCGGTCCATCTCGGCCTGACGGCCCTGTTCGGGCCCCGGGATCCGGAGCCGCAGTGGGGAACCCCTCCGGGATGGGGCGCGGAGGGACCGGTGCCGGGAGCGGGAGCGGGACCGGCTGTGCCGCCGGCCCCGCCTGCAGGTCCTGACGCCGGTCACTAGCCCGGGCCGCGCGTCATCCCCGGCCGATCTCCGCGAACACCGCCCCTGTCAGGGACGCCAGATCCGCGGGGGAGAGTTCGACCTCCAGACCGCGGCGGCCCGCCGAGACGCAGATCGTCCCGTGGGACCGCGCCGACGCGTCCAGCACCGTGCGCAGTCGCTTTCGCTGCCCGAGCGGGGAGATGCCGCCCCGTACGTAGCCGGTGGTGCGTTCGGCGGCGGCCGGGTCGGCCATCGCGGCTCGTTTGCCGCCCACCGCGGCGGCCAGGGCCTTGAGGTCCAGGGAGCCGGCCACCGGGACGACCGCGACGGTGAGGGTGCCGTCGACGTCCGCGACCAGGGTCTTGAAGACCCGGTCGGGGGAGACGCCCAGCGCCTCGGCCGCCTCCTCGCCGTAGGAGGCCGCCGCCGGGTCGTGGTCGTACGCGTGGACGGTGAACGCCGTCCCGGCCGCGGTCAGCGCGACCGTGGCCGGGGTACCGCCGGACTGTTGCTGTTTCTTGGGCTTCTTCGCCACGGGGGCCTCGGGTCGGTCGTCGGTCAGTTGGGGTGGGTCGGGGCGCGCGTCAGGTCCACCGCGGGCAGGGACGGCAGATTCCGGATGACGGCGGTCTCGGAGCGCAGCAGGGTCAGTTCCTCGCGCAGCCGGGTCGCGGTGTCGGGGGCCTGGAGCAGCCTCTGCTTGCACGGGATGTCCAGCACGGCCGCCGCCGCGACCAGGTAGGAGACGACGGACGGCTCGTCGGGCAGCTCCGCGCCCGTCGTCAGGGAGCGCTCGCTCGCTCCGGCGAGCTGTTTCTGGTAGTCGCGGAAGGCGCGCAGGACGCCCTGGGCGAGTGTGCCGGCCTCGTCACCCGGTTCCTCCTCCAGCTCTTCGAGTTCGGCCGTCAGAAAGGGGCCGCCGGCATCGACGGAGAGCAGCTTGACCCGGGTGGTGCCGGTCACCAGGACCTCGAAGCTGCCGTCCGGCCGTTCCCGGATCTTGGCCGCGTCGGCGACGCAGCCGACCCGGTGGAAGGACTGGATCGGGTCGGGTCCGAAACCGTCCGCGGGCCCGCGGTCGGCGGGCGTACGCGTCGCCTCCGGCATGCCGGGGGCCGTCGGGGCGACCTCGCGGCCGTCCCGGATCGCGACCACGGCGAAGCGACGGGGTTCGTCGGCGTCGGTCTTCAGCAACGCGCGCATCATGGCGCGATAACGCTCCTCGAAGACGTTCAGCGGCAGCACGAGGCCGGGGAACAGCACCGCGTTCAGCGGGAACAGGGGCAGGCGAGCGGTGGTCACAACGCTCAAGCGTAATGGCCGCGGCCGCGGCCCCGGCCTGCCCCGTCCTACAAGGTCCTCGCCCAGGCCGTCCGGAGCCGGGCGGCCTCACGCGCATCGAGGAACCGGGCGAGCGGATCGCCGGAGACCGAGGACCACGGGAACGACGTCGCACGGGGGCCGATCCGCCGGAACTGTTCCAGTGCCTCGGCCCAGCGGCCCCGGGCCATCAGCACGAACGCAAGGAGGTTGCGGACCTCGGCGGGCCAGGGGTCGCCGGGGCCGAACGACGCGGACAGGACGATCGCCAGGTCCGCCGCGGCGTCGATCCGTTCCTCGTGCACCGAGGTGGTCCGGGCGTCCGGTCCCTCGGCCAGCAGCGCATAGGCGGCCCGCAGCGGCAACGCCTGCACCAGCGAGCCGGGCAGCGAGTCCTCGGCGGCCCGCTCGGCGAAGTCGAAGCACTCGCGGTGCGAGCCGTACCAGGCGGCGGAGAGGTACCGCAGTGCCGCGACATGGCAGCCGTAGTGGTGCGAGGAGCGCCGGATCGCCTGCTCCCACAGCTCCTCGAACAGGGTGTGCGTCGCATGGGTGCCGCGCGCATGGTCGAGGGCGAGCCGCCAGGGCACCGGGTCGAGGGGATCGCCCTCGGCGGCTGCGGTGATCAGCGGCGCCACCTCGCGCAGCTGCTCGGCGCGGGCGGGCGACTCCCAGGCCCGGCGCACGGCCAGCTCGGCCTTGACGAGCAGCGCGTCCGGGTCGTGCGGCGCGGCGGCGAGCCAGTCGGTCAGCCAGCCGTCGCGGCTGCGGGCGAACGTGACGAGCCGGCCGAGGTAGCGGTCCCGGTTCTCCCACTCGGCACCGTCCCGGGTGGTGGCGAGGAGTTTCGCGGCCGGTTCGTACTCCCCGAGGGCGGCGGCGACGAGCGCCGGGGAGAGCCGCTCGTCGGGGGCATCGAGCAGCACCGTGTCGTCCGCGGGCAGTCCGGCGGCCCCCTGCGGGGAGCGCCGGACCGTGCGCGCGGTACGGAGCAGAGCACGAAGGAATGACATGGTGCAGACCATTAAAAGCGCTGGTCGGGACGGTGCCAGGGGGACACTGTGAAGCTTTGGTGCGGGCGGAAGGGTTGTACCGGCCAGAGTCAACAGACGGTAAAGGAACGCGGGGAATCTGGCTGATTCTCATGGCTTCGGCCCTCGGAGCCCGACCATGCGACCGTCGCTCGCCCGGCCGTTCGACGACGGCTTCGGCAACCGTGCCGGCTGCCTCGTGCAAGGGATCAGGCCGGTCGGGCGTCCGACCGGCCGCGGTCAGCCCCGGCGCAGCAGCCGCGAGGCGCCCGCCGCGACCGTCGTGGCCAGTATCCAACCCAGCAGGATGAGGGCGGCCGCCAGCCACTGCCGGCCGCCGTCCATCCGCCAATAACCGTCCTGGCCGAGATTGATCACCGGTACCAGCAGGTCGAGGGCGTACAGCGCCGGATTCCACTGCGGATGCTCTTCCCCTTTGATCGCCTCCGGGACGTGCCGGGCGAAGACCAGCGTGGCCGCCGCCCACAGCACCGCCATCCACACCGCGGCCCGCCCGGGCCGGTAGCCGTACGCCACCGTCCAGTCCTGGAGGAAACCCCAGAGCTTCGCGGCCGGCGGCAGCGTCTCGCGCCGCCGCCGCTGCTTGGCCAGCAGTACCTCGCGGGCGTCCGCGTCCTCCCCGCAGTTGCGCAGCACCGTGGCGAGGCGTTCGTACGGCTCCGGTACGTACTCCGGGGTCGCCGCCGCCACCCACTCCAGACGCCGGGAGAGCGGGAAGTGGCCGTACGGGACGAGGTTCTCGTACACGAAACCGCCCATCGCCAGACCGCCGGGCCCCGGCCAGCTGCTCGACACGTCGATCAGCGTGACGACCCGCGCGCCGTTCAGCACGACCCGGCCCTCCTCCGGCCGCTCCGCGTTGAACCGCAGTTCCGGGGTGACGATCCGGCGCAGTGACAGCTCCTCGTGCCGGGCCATGACGAACCGCGCGCTGTGCAGATCGACCGCGTCGCCGAACCGCCCGTCGTCCAGCCGCACCCCGCCGCGGCACTCGAAGACCTGCGACCGGTTGCCGCGCGCCGGGGTCGCGGCCATGACGATGCCGTACGGGGGAGTGGTGCCCTGGTTCCCGGTGTCGATGCTCACCCAGGCCTCGCTCATGTACAGCGTCCGCTCCACGGTCAGCTGGGGGGCGTTCAGCGCGCGCCGCCCCTCCCGGCCCCGCAGCCGGCTGCCGCGCAGACTCAGCGAGCCGCCGACCTTCGCCCCGCGCAGACTCAGCTCGCCGCGCGCCTCGACCATCTCGGCCTGGAGGTCCTGGGCGACCGTGAGCCCGTCGCCGGCCAGGGCGCGCCCGTTCCGGTCGGGGCCGATCTCGATCTGGTTGATCAGCAGATCGGTGCCGATCCGCGCGTCGCTGAGCCGGATCCCGTGCTCGACACGGCAGCGCGGCAGGTGCAGGTCGCCCTCCGTGTGCAGCCGGACCGCCTCCAGCCGCGGCATCGCACAGCCGACCATCCGCAACGTGGTGAAGTGGCACTCGGGCAGCACCACCTCGCCGTCGAACCGGCAGCCGGTCAGCTCGACGTACGGCGCGACGCGCCCGCCCGCGAGATCGAGCACCCCGGTGATCCGTACGCCCCGGAGCTTCAGCGCGGCGACCCGGCCGGGCCGCGGCTGCGGCCCGGACAGCAGCAGCCGGGCCACGGCGCGCCCGTCCACACTGCGTTCCGGTCCCCAGACGAGCGGCGCGAACGGATCGTCCCGTTCCGGATCGCGGGTCCGCAGGTCATAGGTGGTGCCGTTCCTGAAGGCCTGCCACATGCCCAGCTCGGCCGCACTGAGACCGTCCGGGAAATCGCTGTCGTGCGGTTCGGTCACGGCTGCCCCTTTCCGCTCGGAGCTGTTCTTCCCTCTGAGTGACGGCTCGAACGCCATGGGTCAGCAGAGACCCCCGAGGGATGTATCAGCCAGTGATACGGGCGACGGCCGCGGTGGACGGTCTGCGAGAATTGCGGTGTGATCTCTCGAATCGATCTGCGCGGCGACACCCTCCCCGAGGGCGGAGCCCTGCGCGACCTGCTGCCCCGTGCCGAGTTCGACGTGGAAGCCGCCCTGGAGACGGTGCGGCCCATCTGCGAGGACGTACGCCATCGTGGCTCGGCGGCAGTGATCGAATGGGGGGAGAAGTTCGACGGCGTACGGATCGAGTCGACCCGTGTCCCGGCCGCCGCGATCGCCGAGGCGCTGGAGCAGCTCGCCCCCGGCGTACGGGCCGCCCTGGAGGAGTCGATCCGCCGCGCCCGCCTCGTCCACCGCGAGCAGCGCCGCACCACGCACACCACCCAGGTCGTCCCCGGCGGAACCGTCACCGAGAAGTGGGTGCCGGTCGAGCGCGTCGGGCTGTACGTGCCGGGCGGGCGCTCCGTCTACCCGTCGTCGGTCGTCATGAACGTCGTACCGGCCCAGGAGGCGGGCGTCGAGGGCGTCGCCGTCGCGTCCCCGCCGCAGAAGGACTTCGGCGGCCTGCCGCACCCCACCATCCTCGCCGCCTGCGCCCTGCTCGGCGTCGACGAGGTGTACGCGGCGGGCGGCGCCCAGGCCATCGCGATGTTCGCCTACGGGACGGACGAATGCCGTCCGGTGAACCTCGTCACCGGCCCCGGCAACATCTACGTCGCCGCCGCCAAGCGCCTGCTCAAGGGCCGGATCGGCATCGACGCCGAGGCGGGCCCCACCGAGATCGCGATCCTCGCCGACTCCACCGCCGACCCGGTGCACGTCGCCGCCGACCTGATCAGCCAGGCCGAGCACGACCCGATGGCCGCCGCGGTCCTCGTCACCGACTCCGAGGAACTGGCCGCCGCCACCGAGGCCGAGCTGAAGCCGCAGGTCGCGGCCACCAAGCACGTCACCGACCGGATCCGGCCCGCGCTGGCCGGCCGCCAGTCCGCGATCGTCCTGGTCAACGACCTGGAGGACGGCCTCGCGGTCGTCGACGCGTACGCCGCCGAGCACCTGGAGATCCAGACCGCGGACGCCGCCGCGGTCGCCGACCGGGTCCGCAACGCCGGGGCGGTCTTCGTGGGGCCGTGGTCCCCGGTCTCCCTCGGCGACTACTGCGCGGGATCCAACCACGTCCTGCCGACCGGCGGCTGCGCCTGCCACTCCTCGGGCCTGTCCGTGCAGTCCTTCCTGCGCGGCATCCACATCGTCGACTACACGCGCGACGCGCTCGCCGAGGTCACCCACCATGTCGTGACCCTCGCCGAGGCGGAGGACCTCCCCGCCCATGGCGCCGCGCTCAAGGCCAGGTTCGGCTGGAAGGTTCCGCAGCAGTGACGAACAGCACCACCCCGCAGACGACACGCATCGACGATCTCCCGATCCGCGACGAACTGCGCGGCAAGACCCCGTACGGGGCGCCGCAGCTCGACGTGCCCGTGCGGCTGAACACCAACGAGAACCCCTACCCGCTGCCCGACGCGCTCGTCGACCGGATCGCCGAGCGTGTCCGCGAGGCCGCCCGCAACCTCAACCGCTACCCCGACCGGGAGGCCGTCGAGCTCCGCACGGAGCTGGCCCGCTACCTCAGCCGCACCGCCGGGCACGAGGTCACCCTCGCCAACGTCTGGGCGGCCAACGGCTCCAACGAGGTGCTCCAGCAGCTGATGCAGACCTTCGGCGGTCCGGGGCGCACGGCGATCGGCTTCGAGCCCTCGTACTCCATGCACTCCCTCATCGCCCGCTCCACCGGCACCGGCTGGATCTCCGGACCGCGCAACGAGGACTTCACCATCGACGTCGAGGCCGCCTGCAGGGCCATCGCCGAGCAGCGGCCCGATGTCGTCTTCATCACCTCGCCCAACAACCCCACCGGCACCGCCGTCGACGCCGGGACCGTCCTCGCCCTCTACGACGCGGCCCAGGCGGCCAAGCCGTCGATGGTCGTCGTCGACGAGGCGTACGGCGAGTTCAGCCACCACCCCTCGCTGCTCCCGCTGATCGAGGGCCGGCCGAACATGGTGCTCTCGCGCACCATGTCGAAGGCGTTCGGCGCGGCCGGACTGCGCCTGGGCTACCTCGCCGCCGACCCGGCCGTCGTCGACGCGGTCCAGCTGGTGCGCCTGCCGTACCACCTCTCCTCCATCACCCAGGCCACCGCGCTCGCCGCTCTGGAGCACACCGATACGCTGCTCGGATACGTCGCCCAGCTCAAGAGCGAGCGCGACCGGATCGTCACGGAGCTGCGCGCCCTCGGCTACGACGTCACCGAATCGGACGCCAACTTCGTCCAGTTCGGCCGCTTCGCCGACAGCCACACGGCCTGGCAGCGGATCCTCGACCGGGGCGTCCTGGTCCGGGACAACGGGGTACCGGGATGGCTGCGGGTCTCCGCGGGCACCCCGGCAGAGAACGACGCGTTCCTCGATGCGGTACGCGAACTGAAGAAGGAGCACGACGCATGACTCGCGCGGCCCGCGTAGGAAGAGTCGAACGCACCACCAAGGAGACCTCGGTCCTCGTCGAGATCAACCTCGACGGCTCCGGCAAGGTCGATGTGTCGACCGGGGTCGGCTTCTACGACCACATGCTCGACCAGCTCGGCCGACACGGGCTCTTCGACCTCACCGTCAAGACCGACGGCGACCTGCACATCGACTCGCACCACACCATCGAGGACACCGCCCTCGCCCTGGGCGCCGCCTTCAAGCAGGCCCTCGGCGACAAGGTCGGCATCTACCGCTTCGGCAACTGCACCGTCCCGCTGGACGAGTCGCTCGCCCAGGTCACCGTCGACCTCTCCGGCCGCCCGTACCTGGTGCACACCGAGCCCGAGAACATGGCGCCCATGATCGGCGAGTACGACACCACGATGACCCGGCACATCCTGGAGTCCTTCGTCGCCCAGGCGCAGATCGCGCTGCACGTCCACGTGCCGTACGGGCGCAACGCCCACCACATCGTCGAGTGCCAGTTCAAGGCGCTCGCCCGCGCGCTGCGCTACGCCAGCGAGCACGACCCGCGCGCTGCCGGAATTCTTCCTTCCACGAAGGGCGCGCTGTGACCGGTCTCAGCTCCATCCTGATAGTCGTCGGTCTCTTCCTGGCCGGCGGCGTGTACTCCTTCTGGAAGCAGAAGATGTCCGGGAGCTTCATCGTGCTGCTCGGGCTCGCATCCGTGATGTGCCTGGTCGCAGGCGTCATGCGGATCCAGGGACTCTGGGACTGAGGTACGACTTGTGAGCGATACGCAGAGCACCGAGAGCACTGGAACGAAGAGCGCCGGGAAGAAGGTCGTGGTCTTCGACTACGGCTTCGGCAACGTCCGGTCCGCCGAGCGGGCCCTCGCCCGGGTCGGCGCGGACGTCGAGATCACCCGCGACTACGAGAAGGCGATGAACGCCGACGGGCTGCTGGTGCCCGGCGTCGGCGCGTTCTCCGCCTGCATGGAAGGGCTGAAGAAGGCCCGCGGCGAATGGATCATCGGCCGCAGGCTCGCCGGCGGCCGCCCCGTCATGGGCATCTGCGTCGGGATGCAGATCCTCTTCGCGCGCGGCATCGAGCACGGTGTGGAGACGGAGGGGCTGGACGAATGGCCCGGGGACGTCACCCCGCTGAAGGCCCCGGTCGTCCCGCACATGGGCTGGAACACCGTGCGGTCCCCCGAGGACTCCCGGCTCTTCGCGGGCGTCGACCCCGAGGCCCGGTTCTACTTCGTGCACTCCTACGCCGCGCACGACTGGAGCCTGGAGGTCACCAACGCCAGGATCCGCCCGCCCCGGGTCACCTGGGCCACCCACGGCGAGCCGTTCGTCGCCGCCGTGGAGAACGGCGCCCTGTGGGCCACCCAGTTCCACCCCGAGAAGTCCGGCGATGCCGGCGCCCAGCTGCTGACCAACTGGATTGAGACGCTGTAATGCCGAAGCTTGAACTCCTCCCCGCCGTCGACGTCCGTGACGGCCAGGCCGTCCGCCTCGTCCACGGCGAGTCCGGTTCCGAGACCTCCTACGGCGACCCCCTGCAGGCCGCCCTCGCCTGGCAGCAGGCGGGTGCCGAGTGGCTGCACCTCGTCGACCTGGACGCCGCCTTCGGCACCGGCGACAACCGGGCGCAGATCGCCGAGGTCGCCCGCTCCATGGACATCAAGGTCGAGCTCTCCGGCGGCATCCGCGACGACGCCTCGCTCGCCGCCGCCCTCGCCACCGGCTGCACCCGGGTCAACCTCGGCACCGCCGCGCTGGAGACCCCGGAATGGGTCGCCAAGGTGATCGCCGAGCACGGTGACAAGATCGCCGTCGGCCTCGACGTCCGCGGCACGACGCTGCGCGGCCGCGGCTGGACCCGCGACGGCGGCGACCTCTACGAGACGCTCGCCCGCCTCGACTCCGAGGGCTGCACCCGTTACGTCGTCACCGACATCGCCAAGGACGGCACGCTCCAGGGCCCCAACCTGGAGCTCCTGAAGAACGTCTGCGCCGCCACCGACAAGCCCGTCGTCGCCTCCGGCGGCGTCTCCTCGCTGGACGACCTGCGGGCCATCTCCTCGCTCGTCCCGGACGGCGTCGAGGGCGCGATCGTCGGCAAGGCGCTGTACGCCAAGGCGTTCACCCTCGAAGAGGCGTTGCAGGTGGTCTCCGGATGACCGACTCCGTCAACCGCATCTCCTCCGGCGCCCCCTGGGAAGAGAAGTTCGGTTACTCCCGCGCCGTCGAGCTGCCGAACGGCCTCGTCCTGGTCGCCGGCTGCACGTCGGTGGAGAACGGCCAGATCTCCGCGGGTGGCCCGTACGAGCAGACCGTCACCTCCTTCAAGGTCGCCCTCGACGCCCTGAAGCAGCTCGGCCTGGGCCGCGAGGACGTCGTCCGCACCCGGATGTACGTCACGCACGCCCGGGACGTGGCGGAGGTCGGCCGCGCCCACAAGGAGCTCTTCGACGACGTACGCCCCGCCGCGTCGATGGTCATCGTGTCCGGTCTCGTGGACCCGAGCCTGGTCGTCGAGGTCGAGGTCGAGGCCTACCGGGCAGGTGCGCGATGACTCTCGCGGTACGCGTCATCCCGTGCCTGGACGTCGACAACGGCCGGGTCGTCAAGGGCGTCAACTTTCAGAACCTGCGCGACGCGGGCGACCCCGTCGAGATGGCGAAGCTGTACGACGCCGAGGGCGCCGACGAGCTGACCTTCCTGGACATCACCGCGTCCAGCGGCGACCGGGAGACCACCTACGACGTGGTGCGCCGCACCGCCGAGCAGGTCTTCATCCCGCTCACGGTCGGCGGCGGCGTCCGCACCGCCGGGGACGTCGACAAGCTGCTGCGGGCCGGCGCGGACAAGGTCGGCGTCAACACCGCGGCCATCGCCCGCCCGGACCTTATCCGGGAGATCGCCGAGCGTTTCGGCCGCCAGGTCCTGGTGCTCTCGGTGGACGCCCGTCGCACCCCCGAGGGCACCTTCGAGGTCACCACGCACGGCGGTCGCCGGGGCACCGGCATCGACGCCGTGGAGTGGGCGCACCGGGCCGCCGAACTGGGCGCGGGCGAGATCCTGCTCAACTCGATGGACGCGGACGGCACCAAGGACGGCTACGACACCGAGATGATCGCGGCCGTCCGGGAGCATGTGACCGTCCCCGTGATCGCCTCCGGCGGCGCGGGCCGGCTTGCGGACTTCGCGCCGGCCATCGCGGCGGGCGCCGACGCCGTCCTCGCCGCGTCCGTCTTCCACTTCGGTGACCTGCGGATCTCCGAGGTCAAGGGCGCACTCAGGGAGGCCGGACACCCGGTTCGCTGACCGCGGCACCCCGTCGATCGCCGGACGAGCCATGGTGGCTCGTCCGGCGATCTGCGTTCTGCCGGGCATTCCGGCACCGGCCACGGCGGCAGAGCGGTATCCAAGATTCCACAAAATTTATTGCGCAATAAAGATTGCGCAAGGTTTCTTTTCTATCTATGGTGAGGGCATGGCAAGCAAGGAATCGCGCCGCATCTCGGACCTGGAGACCCTGAAGGCGTTCGGGCACCCCCTGCGGATGAAGCTGTACCGCGCGCTCTACATCTCCCGCACGGCCACCGCCTCCCAGCTCGCCGAGCAGGTCGACGAGGCGGTCTCGCTGGTCAGCTACCACCTGCGCAAGCTCGCCGAGCACGGCCTGATCGAGGAGGCCGAGCAGCAGGGCAGGGACGGCCGCGAGCGCTGGTGGCAGCCCGCCTCGAAGGGGCTGAACCTCCACGACGAGGACTTCAGGGACGCGCCGGAGAAGGCTGCCACGCACGCTGCCGTCGCCCGGCTCTCCTTCGACCAGCACATCGAGCTGTACCGCCGCTATCTCGACTCACGCCAGAGCTGGCCGTCGGAGTGGCGCGACGCCGCCAACAGTTCCGAGTACCTGGCCCGGCTCACCGCCGACGAACTCGCCGCACTCAGCCGCGAGATGGACGAGCTGATCAAGCGGTACGAGGACGCCGGCCGGGCCCGCGACGAGGCCGGAGACACCGAAGGGCGCGAGAACGTCGCCCTGCACCTGTACGGATTCCCGTTCCGCACCTGACCAGCCACCCCGGGGGACGACCGCATGACCGTCACTGTCACGAAAGCGCCCGAACGCCCCGCCCACCGGGACGGCAACGTCCTGCGCTGGCTCGGCGCCTACACCGCATCGATGATCGGCGACAGCGTCTACTACCTGGCACTTTCCTGGGTTGCCGCCCGCAGCGGCAGTGCCGCCCAGGCCGGACTCGTCCTCGCCGCCGGCTCCATACCCCGGGCCCTGCTCATGCTCGGCGGGGGAGTGCTCGCCGACCGGCTCGGCCCGCGCCGCGTCGTCATCGGCAGCGACGCCGTCCGCTGCCTGGTCGTACTGGGACTGGCCGGGGCACTGCTGCTCACCTCGCCCGCCGTGTGGATGCTGGTCGCCGTCGCGCTGGTCTTCGGCGTGGTCGACGCCCTCTTCCTGCCCGCCGTCGGCGCCCTGCCGCCCCGGATCACCGCCGCCGGACAGCTGGCCCGCGTTCAGGGACTGCGCGGACTCGCCTCGCGCGCCGCGAACGTCGTCGGGGCCCCGCTCGGTGGCCTCGCGGTGGCCTTCGGCGGTCCGCGGCTCGGGTTCGCCGCGGCCGGGGTGCTCTTCGCCGTCTCGCTGCCGCTGCTGCTGGCCCTGCGGATCAGGCCGCTGCCCGCCGAGGAAGCCAACGGACCGTCCGGCACCGCCTGGCACGACCTGAGAGACGGACTGCGTTACATCCGCCGCCACCCGGTGCTCGGACCGCTGATGCTCACCGTGGCCCTCAGCGAACTGGGCTTCACCGGGCCGTTCAACCTCGGCCTGGTCCTGCTCGCCGGACAGCGCGGCTGGGGCGCGTCCGGCATGGGCTGGATCGTCGCCGCGTTCGGGATCGGCGCCGGTGCGTCGGCCCTGCTGCTCGCCGTACGCGGCCGGGTGCCCCGGGCCGGTCTCGTGATGTGCCTGACGGTACTGGTCGGCGCACTCGCCACGGCCGTCCTGGCCTTTGCCCCCTCGGTGGCCCTCGCGGCCGCCGTCGCCGTCTGCATCGGGCTCTTCGCCGGGCTCGGCGGCGCCCTGTGCGGCGCGCTCACGCAGACCGTCACCGACCCCGCCTATCTCGGCCGGGTCACCTCGGTCTCGACGCTCTTCACCCACGCGGTCGCCCCGCTCAGCTACCCGGTCACGGGAGCCGCCATAGCCACCTGGGGGACGGGTCCGGTCTTCGTCACCAGCGCGGCCGTGGCCGCGTCCGGGGCGGTGACCGGTCTGGCCCTCACCCGACTGCGCCGCGCGGAACTCCCGCGCTGACCGGACCCGTACGCCCTACATCCCCAGCTCCGCCGTGTGCAGCCGGGCCACCGCCTCCTTGTCGCCCGCCAGATCCACCGTCGCCGCGTCCTGCCGGCCGAACACGAAGAGCAGCAGCTCGCCCGGCTCGCCGGTGACCGTGACCACCGGGGCGCCCTTGTGCGCCACCACCGTCTGACCGTCCGGGCGGCGCAGCACCAGCCCCACCGGGGACTTGCGCCCCAGCAGCCGGGCCGTCCGCTCCGCGCGCGACCACAGCACATCGGCGAAGACCGGGTCCAGCTCCCGCCGCGACCAGTCCGGCTGGGCCCGGCGCACATCCTCCGTATGGATGTAGAACTCGACGGTGTTGGCGGCTTCGTCGATCTGCTTCAGACCGAACGGGGACATCCGCGGCGGCCCGGTACGGATCAGCTGGATCAGCTCCTCGTACGGCTTGGCCGTGTACTCCTCCTGCACCCGCTGGAGGCGGTTCTTCAGCGCCCCGAGGACCATTCCGCCCGCCGCGTCCGGCCGGCGCTCGCGGACCACCACATGGGCGGCCAGGTCCCGGGTCGTCCAGCCCTCGCACAGGGTCGGGGCTTCCGGTCCCGCCGCCTCCAACAGGTCGGCGAGAAGAAGGCGTTCACGCTTCGCATGGGTCGACATGGTCGCCAGCGTACGGCCGCTCCGCCCGGTCCGCCCACTGGACGCCGCGCGAGACCGCCCCCGCGGCCACGGCACAATGGGCGCATGACCAGCGCGCCCTCCTCCAGCACTCCACCGCCGTCCGGGAACCTCGACCCGGCCATCGCCGCCCGCCTCAAGCGCGGCGCCGACGGCCTCGTCCCGGCCATCGCCCAGCAGTACGACACCGGCGAGGTGCTGATGCTCGGCTGGATGGACGACGAGGCCCTGCACCGCACCCTCACCACCGGCCGCTGCACCTACTGGTCCCGCAGCCGCCAGGAGTACTGGGTCAAGGGCGACACCTCCGGCCACATCCAGCAGGTCAAGTCCGTCGCCCTCGACTGCGACGCCGACACCGTCCTGGTCAGGGTCGACCAGACGGGTGCCGCCTGCCACACCGGCGACCGCACCTGCTTCGACGCCGACGTCCTCCCGCTCGGGCAGTAGGGGCGGCTGCCATGGATCTCGAAACCTTCCGCAAGCTCGCGGTCGACCGACGCGTCATCCCCGTCAGCCGCAGGCTCCTCGCGGACGGCGACACCCCGGTCGGCCTCTACCGCAAGCTCGCGGGCGAACGCACCGGCACCTTCCTCCTCGAATCCGCGGAGAACGGCCGCACCTGGTCGCGCTACTCCTTCATCGGGGTGCGCAGCGCCGCCACCCTCACCGCACGCGACGGACAGGCCCACTGGCTGGGCACCCCGCCGGTCGGCGTCCCCGTCGACGGGGACCCGCTGCAGGCCCTGCGCGCCACGGTCGAGACCCTGCACACCCCCCACGACCTGGCCGTCGAGGACGGACTGCCCCCGTTCACCGGCGGCATGGTCGGCTACCTGGGCTACGACATCGTCCGCCGCCTGGAGAAGATCGGTGACAGCACCGAGGACGACCTGCGCCTGCCCGAGCTGACGATGCTGCTCACCTCGGACCTGGCCGTGCTCGACCACGGCGACGGCAGCGTCCTGCTCATCGCCAACGCCATCAACCACAACGACCTCGCGACCGGCGTCGACGAGGCGTACGCGGACGCCGTGGCCCGTCTCGACGCCATGGAACAGGACCTGTCGCGTCCCGTCGAGAACGCTCCCGCCACCCTTCCGCCGTCCGAACTCCCGCCGTACACCGCGCTGTGGGGCGGCCCGGCGTACCAGGACGCCGTCGAGGACGTGAAGGAACGCATCAGGGCCGGCGAGGCCTTCCAGGTCGTCCCCTCCCAGCGCTTCGAGACCCCGTGCACGGCGAGCGCGCTGGACGTCTACCGGGTGCTGCGCGCCACCAACCCCTCGCCGTACATGTACCTCTTCCGCTTCGACGGCTTCGACATCGCAGGGTCCAGCCCGGAGGCCCTGGTCAAGGTCGAGGGCGGACGCGCCATGGTCCACCCGATCGCCGGGACCCGGCATCGCGGCGCCACCCCCCAGGAGGACCAGGCGCTCGCCGAGGAACTCCTGGCCGACCCGAAGGAACGCGCCGAGCACCTGATGCTCGTCGACCTCGGCCGCAACGACCTGGGGCGGGTCTGCGAACCCGGCAGCGTCGAGGTCGTCGACTTCATGTCGATCGAGCGGTACTCGCACGTGATGCACATCGTCTCCACCGTCACCGGCCGCGTCGCCGAGGGCCGTACCGCCTTCGACGTCCTCACCGCGTGCTTCCCGGCGGGCACCCTCTCCGGCGCCCCCAAGCCCCGTGCGATGCAGATCATCGAGGAACTCGAACCGACCCGCCGCGGACTGTACGGAGGGTGCGTCGGCTATCTCGACTTCGCCGGGGACTCCGACACCGCCATCGCGATCCGTACCGCCCTGCTCCGCGACGGCACGGCATACGTCCAGGCGGGCGCGGGCGTCGTCGCGGACTCCGACCCGGTCGCCGAGGACACCGAATGCCGCAACAAGGCCGCCGCGGTGCTCCGCGCGGTGCATACGGCCAACCGCCTCCACGGGGCGTGAAGCGGTAAGGGATAGTGGTGTATGTGAGTGCTGTCCCCGTACCCCAGCCCCGTGACCGAGCCGCCACCGCGTCGGACCCCACGGGAAGCCGCCGCATCCTGGCCGCAGGCCTGCTCCTCGGGGCGGTGGGCGCCACCGTCGTCCTGCTCGCCTCCGGCCAGACCTGGGCCGAGGGCCGGGCGGCCGTCGGGGGCGGCTCGCTGCCCCTGACCGCCGACGGCCAGGACGTCACCGGTCTCCCGGCGGCCCTCGCCATCGTCGGCCTGGCCGCCCTCGTCGCCGTCTTCGCCGTCCGCGGCGGCGGGCGGCTCCTCGTCGCCGGGCTCCTCGCCCTCAGCGGCCTCGGCGCCGGACTGAGCGCCTGTTTCGGCGCCTCCGACAGCTCGGCGCTCGACGAGAAGGCCGCGCAGACCACCGGCGACGCCTCGGCGACCATCGACGCCCTCACCCACACCGCGTGGCCCTATGTCACCGCGGTCGGCGGCCTGCTGATCCTCCTCGCCGGGCTGCTCGCCCTGCGGTACGGCAAGCTCTGGCCCACGATGTCGGGGCGGTACGAACGGGACGGCACCCCCCGCCCCCGCAGGGCCGCCCGCGCCGCCCCGGACCCGGACCGGCCCGAGGACCTGTGGAAGGCCCTGGACCGCGGCGAGGACCCGACGCGCGAGGCCTGACCCCCCAAGCTCACGTCCTACCCGCGCGTACGGGACAATG
Source organism: Streptomyces sp. NPDC052052 (assembly GCF_040680455.1). Classification (NCBI taxonomy): domain Bacteria; kingdom Bacillati; phylum Actinomycetota; class Actinomycetes; order Kitasatosporales; family Streptomycetaceae; genus Streptomyces; species Streptomyces sp. NPDC052052. The sequence continues at coordinate 224,737 of NZ_JBFAWU010000001.1, forward strand.
GAGCAGAGCTTTCAGCACAGCGGCACCAGCTTTGCGTACAGCGATACCAACAGCGCATCACCAACAAGGAGCAACTCATGGCGGGCAGCAGCCACGGACACACCCCGGCCGCCTGGACCGGTGTCATCATCTCCTTCATCGGCTTCTGCGTCGCAGGCGTCTTCATGGTCGCGGCCAACCCGATCGGCTTCTGGGCCGGTATCGCCGTCATCCTCGTGGGCGGACTCGTCGGCTTCGCGATGAAGACCGCAGGTCTCGGCACGCCGAAGGAGTCCGAGGCGATGGCCCAGGCCCGGGACCGTGCCGCGCAGGCCCAGATCTCCTGACGCGCGCACCGCACGTACGCAGGAAAGGCGCAGCCCGTCCGGGCTGCGCCTTTCCGCGTCAGCGGGGACAATCAGCGGGTGGACGTAACGCCAACTCCAGCCGCCGCACCGTCGGCCCCCGGCCCCGTGCCCGCCCCCGGCCACCCGCCGGTGTCCGGACCCGTACCCATGACCGGCCGGCGGCCGTATCCCTCGGCCGTCTCCCCGGTGTCCGCCCCCGTCCCGCGCGCCCGACGGCTCGCCACCCCGGTGGGGGTCATGGCCCTCGTCGTAGGGGCGTTCGGTTACGTCGGTGCCGTCGACCCCAACCAGCCGGGCCACTACCCGGTCTGCCCGCTGCTCCGGATCACGGGACTGTACTGTCCGGGCTGCGGCGGACTGCGCAGCGCGCATGCCGTCGCCCACGGGGACATCGCCGCGGCCCTCGGCTCCAACGCGCTCGCCGTCGTCGGCTACGGCGTCCTCGCTGTGCTGTGGGTGGTCTGGATGTTCCGCGCCGCCCGGGGGAGGCCCATGAGCCTGGCCGTGAAACCGGCCGTCTGGTGGGGGATCGGCGCCGTACTGCTGATCTTCTCGGTCGTGCGGAACCTTCCGTTCGGATCGGCTCTGGCGCCCTGAACGACCAGGTGGTGGGACGTTCCCCGACCGGATTCGGGTCCTGCCGCCTCCTGCGGATAGCATTGACACGGTTGATCCTGTTCCTTCATCACCATCCCGGAAGGGGGCCGCTCGCGTGAGTGTGCTCGACGAGATCATCGACGGCGTACGCGCCGACCTCGCAGAGCGGCAGGCGCGTGTCAGCCTCGACGAGCTGAAGGAACGCGCCGCGCGCGCTCCGGCGGCCAAGGACGGGGTCGCCGCCCTGCGCCGCGAGGGCGTGACCGTGATCTGCGAGGTCAAGCGCTCCAGCCCCTCCAAGGGGGCGCTCGCGGCGATCGCCGACCCGGCCGGACTTGCCGCGGACTACGAGGCCGGCGGCGCGTCCGTCATCTCGGTCCTCACCGAGGAGCGCCGTTTCGGCGGCTCCCTCGCCGACCTGGAGGCCGTGCGCGCCAAGGTCGACATCCCGGTCCTGCGCAAGGACTTCATCGTCACCTCCTACCAGCTCTGGGAGGCCCGCGCCCACGGCGCCGACCTCGCCCTGCTGATCGTCGCCGCCCTCGACCAGGAGGCCCTGGTCTCCCTGATCGAGCGTGCCGAGTCCATCGGCCTGACGCCGCTGGTGGAGACGCACGACGAGGAGGAGGTGGAACGCGCCGTGGCCGCCGGGGCCAGGATCATCGGCGTGAACGCACGCAACCTGAAGGACCTCAAGGTCGACCGCGGCACCTTCGAACGGGTCGCCCCCGAGATCCCGAACCACATCGTCAAGGTCGCCGAGTCCGGCGTCCGCGGTCCGCACGACCTGATCGCCTACGCCAACGCGGGCGCCGACGCGGTGCTCGTGGGGGAGTCCCTGGTCACCGGCCGCGACCCGCGGGCCGCCGTCGCCGACCTCGTCGCCGCCGGGGCCCACCCGGCGCTCCGGCACGGACGGGGCTGACCGCAACCGTGTCCGCCGACCGCCCCGCGTCCCGTGTGCGGCCGGGCCCGAACCCCGCCGGGGTGACGGTCGGCCGGAATCCGCACGTGCCGTCGACGCGCGGTCGCCTCGCACTGGTCCGCCGCCACGACCACCCTCAACCGAGGCGCTGCGCGCCGCCCTTCTGGCACCGCGGCTGCCGCGCCCCCGCCCGGCGGGTGCACGGACGCAGGGTGCGGTATGTGATCGGCGACGAACCCGGTCAGGTCAACGGCATGCGATGGCGCACGGGGCCCGCGCTGTAGCGAGCCCCGGCCGGCGTACCGCGGCCCTTCTGTCGTACGCACGACCGCACCGCCCGATCCGTTCCCGGTCGCGGCGGCGCTCCGCTCACGGCGCAGACGGTGAAACCACCCGTTGCGATGTCGAGGAGCATGTCGGATGTCATCTGACTTCTTCATCCCGGACCCGGAGGGTCTGGTCCCCAGTGCCGAGGGGTACTTCGGTGCGTTCGGCGGCAAGTTCATCCCGGAGGCGCTCGTCGCCGCCGTGGACGAGGTCGCCGTCGAGTACGACAAGGCGAAGGCCGACCCGGCCTTCGCCGCCGAGCTCAACGAGCTCATGATCAACTACACCGGCCGTCCCAGCGCGCTGACCGAGGTCCCGCGCTTCGCCGAGCACGCGGGCGGGGCCAGGATCTTCCTCAAGCGCGAGGACCTGAACCACACCGGCTCCCACAAGATCAACAACGTGCTGGGCCAGGCGCTGCTCACCCGGCGCATGGGCAAGACCCGGGTCATCGCCGAGACCGGCGCCGGTCAGCACGGTGTCGCCACCGCGACCGCCTGCGCGCTCTTCGGTCTCGAGTGCACCATCTACATGGGCGAGATCGACACCCAGCGGCAGGCGCTGAACGTGGCGCGGATGCGGATGCTGGGTGCCGAGGTCGTCGCCGTGAAGTCCGGCTCCAGGACCCTGAAGGACGCCATCAACGAGGCGTTCCGCGACTGGGTCGCCAACGTGGACACCACGCACTACCTCTTCGGCACCGTCGCGGGACCGCACCCCTTCCCGGCCATGGTCCGCGACTTCCACCGCGTCATCGGCGTCGAGGCCCGCCGCCAGATCCTGGAGCGGACCGGCCGGCTGCCGGACGCCGCCATCGCCTGTGTCGGCGGCGGCTCCAACGCCATCGGTCTCTTCCACGCCTTCATCCCGGACGCCCATGTCCGGCTGATCGGTTGCGAGCCCGCCGGACACGGGGTGGAGACCGGCGAGCACGCGGCGACCCTGACCGCGGGCGAGCCCGGCATCCTGCACGGTTCGCGCAGTTACGTCCTCCAGGACGACGAGGGCCAGATCACCGAGCCGTACTCCATCTCGGCCGGTCTCGACTACCCGGGCATCGGCCCGGAGCACGCGTACCTCAAGGACATCGGCCGCGGCGAGTACCGGGCGGTCACCGACGCCGCCGCCATGGATTCGCTGCTCCTGCTCTCCCGTACCGAAGGGATCATTCCGGCCATCGAGAGCGCCCACGCGCTGGCCGGAGCCCTGGAGGTCGGCAAGGAGCTCGGCAAGGACGGACTGCTCGTGGTCAACCTGTCCGGCCGCGGCGACAAGGACATGGACACCGCAGCCCGGTACTTCGGGCTCTACGACGGGGCCGACGGGGTCGTCGAGGCCGATGTGGCCGACGGGGAAGAGGAGGTCACCAAGTGAGCGGCAATGTGGAGCTGTTGAGTTCTTCCCTCGCCCGGGCTAAGGCGGAGAACAGGGCCGCGCTCATCGCGTACCTCCCGGCCGGCTTCCCGACCGTCGACGGCGCGATCGCCGCCGTGAAGGCGGTCGTGGCGGGCGGCGCCGACGTCGTCGAGGTGGGACTCCCGCACAGCGACCCGGTGCTCGACGGCCCGGTCATCCAGACCGCCGACGACATCGCCCTGCGCGGCGGTGTGAAGATCGCCGACGTGATGCGCACGGTCCGCGAGGCGTACCAGGCGACCGGCGTCCCGATCCTGGTCATGACGTACTGGAACCCGATCGACCGGTACGGCGTCGAGCGCTTCACGGCCGAACTCGCCGAGGCGGGCGGCGCCGGGTGCATCCTGCCCGACCTGCCGGTCCAGGAGTCTGCGCTCTGGCGCGAGCACGCGGAGAAGCACGGTCTCGCGACCGTCTTCGTCGTCGCGCCGAGCAGCAAGGACGAGCGCCTCTCCACCATCACGGCGGCCGGTTCCGGTTTCGTCTACGCGGCCTCGCTGATGGGTGTCACCGGCACCCGCGAGTCCGTCGGCGAGCAGGCCCACGACCTGGTGACCCGTACCCGCGCCACCACCTCCCTCCCGGTCTGCGTCGGCCTCGGCGTCTCCAACGCCCGGCAGGCCGCCGAGGTCGCGGGCTTCGCCGACGGGGTGATCGTCGGCTCCGCCTTCGTCAAGGCCATGCTCGACGCCCCCGAGGAGGAGGCCGGTCTGAGCGCGGTCCGCTCCCTGGCGGGCGAACTCGCCGAAGGCGTTCGAAAGCGCTGAATCGGGTGTAATCCGAACGAGTGGACCTGGACCCGGGGAGGCACGCGCGTGCCTCCCCGGGTCGTTGCTGCGGATGTGAGCGAGAAGAACGAACAGGGAAAAAGGGCCGCGCGAGACCGGCTCGTCCGGCAGCGGGAGCACGAGAAGACACGCGAGCGCCGCAGACGCAGGCTGATCGTCGGCAGCGGGCTGGTGGGCGTGCTGGCGCTGGCCGCCGTGGTCGGCCTGATCGCGGCGAACAACGGCGGCAGCGGTGGGAAGGGCAAGGCCGCGGGCCCCGTCGTCGCGCCGTCCGGTGCGACGGGCAAGGACAGTCTGGCCATCCAGGTCGGCAAGGACAGCGCCCCGTCCACGCTCACCATCTGGGAGGACTTCCGCTGCCCGGTCTGCGCCCAGTTCGAGAACGCCTTCCGGGACACCATCCACGAGCTGGAGAGCACCGGACAGGCCAAGGTCGAGTACCGCCTCGCCACGATCATCGACGGCAATCTCGGCGGCAGCGGCTCGCTGCGGGCGGCGAACGCCGCGGCCTGCGCCCAGGGGGCCGGCACGTTCTCCGCGTACCACGACGTCCTCTACCGCAACCAGCCGGCCGAGTCCGACGACGCCTTCGGTGACAACGACAAGCTGATCGCACTCTCCAAGAAGGTCACCGGGCTCGACACCCCCGCTTTCCGCAGCTGCGTGGAGGACGGCAAGCACGACAGCTGGGTCCAGAAATCCAACAAGGCGTTCAGCGAGGGCGGATTCCAGGGCACGCCCACCGTGCTGCTCAACGGAGAGTCGGTCTTCCCGAAGAAGGGGAACGAACCGATCACCGCGGCGAACCTGAAGAAGTGGGTCGCCGAGGCCAACAAGGGCAAGAAGCCGGGCGGGGCGACCCCCGTGCCGTCGGGCTCCTGACCGGCTTCCGCCAGAGGGAGGAGATGGCGCGCCCGTTACCCAGACGTTGTCGGGTGGGTTGCCGAACGCCCCACCCGGCAGGGTAGCGTCGACCTTGCCATGGACCTTGCCTACATTCCCAGTCCGTCGACCGGCGTGATCGATCTCGGCCCGATCCCGCTGCGCGGCTACGCGTTCTGCATCATCATCGGTGTCTTCGTCGCCGTCTGGTTCGGCAACAAGCGCTGGATCGCACGGGGCGGCCGAGCCGGCACCGTTGCCGACATCGCCGTCTGGGCCGTGCCCTTCGGGCTCGTCGGCGGCCGGCTCTACCACGTCATCACCGACTACCAGCTGTACTTCAGCGACGGTGAGAACTGGGTCGACGCCTTCAAGATCTGGCAGGGCGGTCTCGGTATCTGGGGTGCGATCGCGCTCGGCGCGGTCGGTGCCTGGATCGGCTGCCGCCGCCGCGGGATCCCGCTGCCCGCCTGGGCCGACGCGCTCGCCCCCGGCATCGCCTTCGCCCAGGCGATCGGCCGTTGGGGCAACTGGTTCAACCAGGAGCTGTACGGCAGGGAGACCGATCTGCCGTGGGCCCTGAAGATCAGCGAGGGCACCAACCGGGTCGCCGGCACCTACCACCCGACGTTCCTGTACGAGTCGCTGTGGTGCATCGGGGTGGCCCTGCTGGTGATCTGGGCGGACCGGCGCTTCCGGCTCGGACACGGCCGGGCGTTCGCCCTGTACGTCGCCGCGTACTGCACGGGGCGCGGGTGGATCGAGTACATGCGGGTCGACGAGGCCCACCACATCCTCGGTCTGCGCCTGAACGTGTGGACCGCGCTGATCGTGTTCGTGCTGGCGGTGACGTACATCGTGATCTCCGCGAAGGTGCGGCCGGGGCGCGAGGAGATCGTGGAGCCGGGCGCGGTGGAAGCGGCCGACGGCCCGGACGCCCAGGACGCGAAGGGCGAGCAGGACGCGGAGGGCGCCCAGGACACGGAGGGTGCCCGGGGCGTCGAGGCCGGTGAGGCCGACGCGCCCGGCACGGACGTGGACGGTGACACCGTGCGTGCCGAGGACGACGCCGCGACCGGTGCGCCAGAGAAGAGCAGCACCGCCGAGGCGGCGAAGAACGGCTGAGCCGTACGCGGTCGTCCCTGGGAGCCCCGAGCCGGACGGTTCGGGGCTCCCAGGCTGTCCGCCTCCCGGGTGCGGCCGGGGCCGGGGCGCCGGACCCCGCTCGGCGCCTCGCCGTCACCCCGTCCTGGCCGCCAGCGCCAGGGTGCGGCGAGCCGATGCCACCACCGCCGCGTCCACGAACCGGCCGTCCGGGAGGGCCAGCGCGCCCTCGTCCGACGCCGCCGCCTCCAGGATCTGCTCCGCCGCCTCGACCTCCCGCGCCGTCGGACGGAACGCCCGCTCGATGACCGGGAGCTGGCGGGGATGGATCGCTGCCCGGCCCAGGAATCCCAGTGCCCGGCCGTGGGCGCAGGACGCCGACAGGCCGTCCAGGTCCCGTACGTCCGGGAACACCGACTGGGCGGGCGGAGCCAGCCCGGCCGCGCGTGCGGCGACCACGACCCGGCTGCGCGACCAGTCGAGCCCGGCATCCTCGCGCACCCCCAGATCGGTCCGGAGATCCACCTCGCCCAGGGCGATGGAGCGCACCTGGGAATGCGAGGTCGCGACCGAGTACGCGTGCTCGATGCCGAGCGCCGACTCCAGCAGCGGACAGAGCGCGACCCCCGTGGCCACGGCCGCGATGTGATGGACGGACGCCGCGTGCGTGATCTTCGGCAGTCGCAGTTCGGCGAGCCCCGGCAGCCCGGCCAGGGCCAGGACGTCCGCCTCGGTGTGGACCCGGACATGGATCGGTACGGCCGCCCCGGCGGCGGGCTCGGACAGCAGCTCGACGGTGGCGGACCGTGCGTACTCCTTGCGGTCCGGCGCGACCGCGTCCTCCAGGTCGACGATCACCGCATCCGCTCCCGAGTCGCACGCCTTGCGCACGACCTCGGGCCGGTCCCCGGGGACGTACAGCAGGGTGAGCGGGACCGGGGCCGTCACAGGACGTGCTCCGCCCGGAGCGCGGCGATCTCCGGGCCCGACAGACCGAGTCCGGTGAGGATCTCGTCGGTGTCCGCACCGTGCGGCCGACCCGCCCAGCGGATCGCGCCGGGGGTCGCGGAGAGCCGGAACAGGACGTTCTGCATCCGCAGAGGTCCCAGCTCCGGGTCGTCGATCTCGGTGATGGAGCCCAGGGCCCGGTACTGCGGGTCCTCCATCACGTCCCGGATGTCGTGGATGGGGGCGATCGCCGCCTGGGCCTTCTCGAAGGCACGGAGTGCTTCCGCCCTGGTGTGCCGGGCGATCCAGTGGCCCACCGCCTCGTCGAGCTCGTCGCTGTGATCGGCCCGGGTGGCGCCGGAACCGAACCAGGGCTCGTCGATCAGCTCGGCCCGGCCGACCAGGCGCATGACCCGCTCGGCGACCGACTGCGCGGAGGTCGAGACGGCCACCCAGTGCCCGTCCGAGGTGCGATACGTGTTGCGCGGGGCGTTGTTCCGGGAGCGGTTGCCGGTGCGCGGCTGTACGTAGCCGAGCTGGTCGTACCAGACCGGCTGCGGGCCGAGCACGGTCAGGATCGGCTCGATGATGGCCATGTCGACGACCTGCCCCTCTCCGGTCCGGTCGCGTCCGGCGAGTGCGGTCATCACGGCGTACGCGGTGGCGAGTGCCGCGATCGAGTCGGCGAGCCCGAACGGCGGCAGCGTGGGCGGCCCGTCCGGTTCCCCGGTGATCGCGGCGAATCCGCTCATCGCCTCGGCCAGGGTGCCGAAGCCGGGACGGTGTGCGTACGGGCCTTGCTGGCCGAAGCCGGTGACCCTGGCCAGCACCAGCCGGGGGTTGACGGCGTGCAGCTGCTCCCAGCCGAGGCCCCAGCGCTCCAGTGTCCCGGGCCGGAAGTTCTCGACGATCACATCGGTCCCGGCGGCCAGCCGGAGCAGGATGTCCCGGCCGCCGGGGGCGGACAGATCAAGGGTGAGATTGCGTTTGTTGCGACCGAGCAGTTTCCACCAGAGCCCGATTCCGTCCTTCGTGGGGCCGTGCCCGCGCGACGGATCGGGCCGGAGGGGATGCTCGACCTTGATCACCTCGGCGCCGAAGTCACCGAGCACGGTGGCGCAGAGAGGACCGGCGAAGAGCGTGGCGAGGTCGATGACGCGCAGCCCGGCCAGCGGGCCCTGGGTGGTCGTGTTCATGCGGCGTCGATCTCGGCGCGGTACGGCATGGACGTCGAGGCGCCCGGCCGCTGCACGCAGAGCGCGGCGGCGGACGACGCCCAGGCCAGCGACTCCGGCACGGACCGGCGTTCGCCGAGGGCCACGGCGAGCGTCCCGACGAAGGTGTCCCCGGCCCCGGTGGTGTCCACGGCGGCGACCTCGGGGGCGGGGAAGAGAACGGGATCGCCGCCCCGGGCCGCGTACAGGCAGCCCCTGGAGCCGAGGGTGACGACGACCGCCGGGACCTGGCCGAGCAGGAGCCGGGCCGCTGTGTGGGGGTCCGCGGCGCCGGTGAGGGCGACCGCCTCGTGTTCGTTGGGGATCAGCAGATCGACGCAGTCGAGGAGTTCACCGGGCAGCTGCTGCACGGGGGACGGGGTGAGGATGGTCCGTACGCCCTGGGCGTGGGCCACCCGTGCGCCCTCCGCCACGGCGGACAGCGGCAGTTCCAACTGGAGGAGCAGCAGATCGGCTCCGGCGATGGCGGCCATCTCACCGGGGCCGAGAGCGGTGACGGTGCCATTGGCGCCGGGCACCACCACGATGGAGTTGGAGCCCGTCTCGTCGACGACGATGTGCGCGGTGCCGCTGGGGCCCTCGACGGTGTGGAGCAGATCGATGTCGACACCGGAGTGCTCCAGATTCGAGCGGAGCACGGCACCGTACGCGTCGTCACCGACCGCGCCGATCATCGTCACGTCGCCGCCCGCGCGGGCGGCGGCGACGGCCTGGTTGGCGCCCTTGCCGCCGGGGACGGTGCGGAACTCCCGTCCGGTGACGGTCTCTCCGGGGCCCGGGGCCCGCGCGACGTACGCGACCAGGTCCATATTGGTGCTGCCGAGCACCGCGATGCCGGTCATGGGCGGAGTGCCTCCTCGTGGGTGAGCCGGTGGGTCTGTTCGGCGAGCGCGTCGAAGCCGATGGAGTCGAAGCCGGGGACGGACGTGGCGAGGCGGTTCTTCAGCGGGGCGGTCCACCGGTCGGGCAGCCGCTCCGGCGCCCCGGCGAGCAGGCCGGCGAGCGAACCGGCGGTCGCACCGTTGGAGTCGGTGTCCAGGCCGCCGGAGACCGCACGGCAGACAGAGGCGGAGAAGTCGCCGTCCGCGTGGGTGAGGGCCGCGGCGAGCAGCGCGGCGTTGGGCACGGCATGGACCCAGTGGTAGCTGCCGTACTCGGCGTGCAGCCGGTCGACCACCGCGTCGAAGTCGCCCCCGCCGCGGGCCGCTTCGATGCCCAGACGCACCGCGTGCGCGAACCGTGAACGCGGCGGGACGACCCGCAGCCCGGCGGCCAGACAGCCGTGCACATCGCTCTCGCCGCCGGCCGCCGCGGCGAGCGCCGCGGCGGTGAACATCGCCCCGTACACACCGTTGGCGGTATGGGTGAGGACCGCGTCCCGATGGGCCTGCTCCGCGGCGGCCGACGGGTCGCCCGGATGCGTCCAGCCGTGCACATCGGCCCGGATCTGCGCACCGATCCACTCCCGGAAGGGGTTGCGGTATCTGGCGGTGTGCGGCGGCTCGATCCCGTCGAGCAGATTGCGGTACGCGACCCGCTCGGCGGTGAACGTCCGGCCGGCCGGGAGCTGGTCGAGCCAGAGCCGGGCGAGGTCGCAGGTGGTGAAGGAGGGGCCGTGCCGTTGGAGCAACAGCATGGTCAGCAAGGGGTAATTGAGGTCGTCGTCCTCCGGCATGCCGTCGATGTTCTCGGCCAGCGAGGTGGCGGCGGAGCGGCGGTTCCAGGGATGCTCGGCGGCCAGTGCGGCGGGCAGCCCCCTGCCGGTGAACCAGGTGGTCAGCGGCCAGTTGCCGGTGGCGCGGGCCAGTGCGCGGATGCCGGTGAGCGGCAGTTTCTCGACGGGTTTGCCGAGCAGACAGCCGACGGCCCGGCCCAGCCAGGCGGCGTGCAGCCGCCCCCGGCTCACCGGCGGCGGGGCGGTGCGCGGGGCCGGCCAGTGCGGGCAGGCGGCCCTGATCGCGGTCAGCTCCGTCGGCTCGTCGCTCTCCAACGGTGACTCCATCAGGGCGAGTTCGTCGAGCAGCCGCTCGGCGAGCGTGCGCAGCCCGGGTGCCGCGGAGGGCGAGGCACCCGCGCGCTCCGGGGCGGGGGAGCCGCCCGCCTCGTACCAGCGGTGTGCCACGGCCCGCGCGTCGCGTCCGTCCTCGGCCGCCTGGCGCAGTTCGTGCCCGACCAGGTCCTCGGGCTGCACCCAGGTCACCCGTACGTTCATGGTGTGCCCGCCAGCGCGGCGAACGCGGACTCGTGCGCGCGGCGCCGGGCCGTGTCCCGTACGAACACCTCGCGGGCGACCTCGGCCAGGGTCCGCGCGGGGGCGTGCAGATCGAGCCGGCTGGCCTCGGCGACCGTTTTCACCCAGGTGGCGGGGATGGCCTCGGCGCCGCGGAGCGCGCCCGCGACGGCGCCGCTCATCGTGGCGATCGAGTCGCAGTCCCGGCCGTAATTGACCGAGCCGAGGACGGTGTGCCGGTAGTCGCCGCCCGCGACGAGCAGCATGCCGAGCGCGATGGGGAGTTCCTCGATGGAGTGCAGCCGGGACGGCCGGCGGGCCCCGAGGGACGGCGCGCGATAGTCGGGGCCGACGGTGTCGAAGGGCGCGACGGCGCTCCGCAGCGGCGCCAGGGCGGACTCGAAGTCGGTGTACCGGCAGGCCACTTCGCAGACCGCCTCGATGGCGGACCGGGTGCCGTCCTTGGCGAGCGACAGACAGGCGTCGACGACGGAGGCGGGCGTCGCGCCCGGGGCACAGGCGGCCGCGACGGCCGCCGCGAGGACTCCGGCGGCCTCTCTGCCGTAGGAGGACTGGTGGGCGCCGGCGACATCCAGGGCCTCGGCGTACGCGGCCTGCGGGTGGGCGGCGTTGACCAGGCCGACGGGTGCCATGTACATCGCCGCTCCGCAGTTGACGATGTTTCCGGAGCCCGCCTCGCGCGGGTCCACATGGCCGTAGTGCAGTCGTGTGACGATCCACTTCTCGGCGAGGAAGATCCGCTGGAGCGGCAGTGCGTCGGCCTCCAGCTCGGGAATCCAGCGCGGGGCGGAGATCAGCTCCGGCACGAGGTGGTCGGCGACCGCGTACGCGTCGAGATGGTCGCGCACGGTGTCGTACACCCGTACCAGCGCATGGGTCATCAAGGTGTCGTCGGTGACGTGTCCGTCGCCCTTGTGGTACGGGGCGATGGGGCGGGCGGTGCGCCAGTCGTCGCCGTCCCACGGGCCGACGACGCCGCTGATCCGCCCGCCGTGGCGGGCCACGATCTGTTCCGGGGACCGGCCCTCGACCGGACCGCCGAGCGCGTCGCCGACCGCGGCGCCGACGAGCGCGCCGGCGATCCGTTCATCGAGTGTGAGTGCCGTGGTCCTCGCCTCGGACCGAGGGGGCGTCATGGAGGTCATGTCCGAATTGTCCACCCGTGGCCTTCTGTTCCGTGTCTGCCAGCAGCCCGGCGAGTTCGATGAGATCGGTACCCGCGAGGCGGGGCAGCGCACACCCCGCCAGGGTGCGGCAGGCCTCGCGCCAGCCGTCCGGGACGGCGTCGATCCCGCCGAGCGCACCGGTCAGCGCACCGGCCAGGGCGGGTGCCGAGTCCGCCACCCTTGACAGGCACGCCGCCGCGGGAACGGCGTGCGCGATCCGGCCGCGGGCCGCGGTGGCCAGCGCGAGGGCGACCGGGACGGTCTCGGCTGCGGCGATGCCGTAGCTGTAGACGTGGTCGACGATCTGGTGCTCCAGCACCGGGACGACGGCGAACGCCCCCGCCGCCTCGTCGGCGAAGCCGCGGGCGATCCGGACCGCGTGGGCGGCGTTGCGGGCGATCTCCGTGCCGTCCGGGAGCTGGGCCAGTGCGGCGTCCACCGCGGTGTCCACGTCCGCACCGCCCAGCGCCTGTGCGACCGCGGCCGCCATCGCGCGGGCCCCGTGCACCCCGTCGCCGTCCTGGGTGTACCGGGCGTCGAACTCGGCGAGGTCGGCTGCCGCGGCGGGGTCCGCGGGATGGGCCACCGCGAGCACGGCGGCCCGTACACAGGCCGCGTCGTCGAAGTAGTGCGGGTTGTCGTGGCCGGTGGCGGGCGGGCACAGGCCGGCGGCGAGATTTCCCAGTCCGGCCCGTACGGAGATCCGCGCGCGCAGCGGCAGCACCGCGGACTCCACCTCGGGAGCACGGGCGGCGGCCGCCGCGACCTCGGCCGCCAGTGCGTTCCAGGCGAGGTCGACGGCGGCCCGGATCCGGTGCCCGGGGGGCAGTCCGTGCAGCGGACCGGCAGCCGAGGTGAGCAGGGTCCCGGCGGCGAAGGCCGCCCATTCGGCATCGTCGGAGGGGCCGAGCCGCAGAGGCTCGGGCGGCTGGTTGAGCGCGATGGGGACGGGCAGCGTGGTCGTGGCGTTCTGCTCCGCGAAGGTGTCGAGTTCGCGGGTGAGGCGCCGGGTCCACTCGGGCATCCGGGCGGCCCGGTGCCGCGCGGCCGGCCACCCTACGGCGTCCCCGGCGGCGAGCCCGAGCAGCAGCCCCTCGATCCGGGCCCGGTGTCCGGGCACGGGACGGGCACCGGGACCCGGCGGGGCGACCGGGGCCGCGGGGGAGCGGAGACGGGTGCCCGGGGCGCCCCTCCGGTGGTCGTGCCCGGTCCCGGGCGCGGCGGTCACCGGCGCCTTCGCGGTTCCGGGCCGCGCCGGGCCCCCACCGGTGACGCCCGCGAGGGCGTCGGGCAGCATGCGGCCGGTCCCGGTGCTGGTGGCGGCGGTGCGCGGCGCGGGGCCCTGTCGCATGCCGGCGTCGTCCGGCCCGCCCCCGCACGGCTCGTCGGCCTCGTCCGGGGTGAGCAACTCCGCGATGTCCAGGACGTGGTGACCGCGCATCGACGGCAGGCAGCTGCCCCGGACGGGGCCGATCGCCTCGCCCCAGTGCCGGGGGATCGCCGACTCCCCGTGCAGGGCGCCGGCCAGGGCCCCCGCCACCGCGGCCGTCGTGTCCGCGTCGCGGCCCATGTTGACCGCGGTGAGCACCGCCGTACGGAATTCGCCGCGGGCCGCCGCGAACGCGCCGAAGGCCAGGCCGACCGCCTCGGGCGCCAGGTCCGTCCACGGATAGCCGCCGACGACCACCGCGGAGCGCACCGCGCGTTCCCTGCTGAGCCGGTCGGGGTACGTGCGCTGCGCGGCCGTCACCGCGCGCCGCAGCGAGCGCGCCGTCCAGGAGTCCATGGGGACGACGGACAGCGCGGCTGCGATCACCGACGCGACCCCGGCACCCGCCATCGCGGCGGCCACCCCGGCCGCCACCGCCTGGCCGCCGTAGATGCCCTCTCCCTCGTGACTGACCCGCCCGTCCACCGCGACCAGGCGGGCCGCCTCGTCGGGGCGGCCCGCCGCGAACACGCCGAACGGTGCCGCCCGCATCGCCAGTCCGTCGCTCCAGGCGTGCCGGTGCTGGGCGGAGATCGGGGCGGCGAGACCCCGGCGCAGATTCTCCAGCGTGCCCCGCTCGCTGAACCCGGCACCGCGGAACGGCCCCTCGTCCAGGTCGGCGATCCACAGGTGCCACGCCCGCTCCACCTGGGTGACGGTCAGCGCCGAACCGTGCCGGGCGAGCAGCAGCCCGGAGAAGATCGCGTACTCCGTGTCGTCCGTACCCGCGGGGTCGTCGCTCACGAAGCCCTCGATCCGGCCCCAGCGACGGCGGATCTCGGAGGGCCGCAGATTCTCCGCCGGCGCGCCCAGCGCGTCACCGACCGCGAGACCGAGCAGTGCGCCCCGGGCCCGGTCCACCAGGCCGCCGCGCGCCGCCGCACCCCGGCCCGCGCCGCCGCCGGCCGCCCCCGGTGCGCCGTGCGCAACCGCCGTCTCCGTACCGCCGTTGTGCGGCTCCGCCGGAGTTCCTGCGACCAACTCCATGGTGTCGACCCTTCGCTCACACCGAGCCCGTTCTCGTGCCTGCTCGATCTGTGCCACGCCGAGCCCCCGTCCAAAGGCCGATCACGGGGAAGAACGGCCAGTCGGATGACGGGTCAGAGACCCTGGGTCAGGCCGTACTTACCTGGTCACGGGCCAGGTAAGTACGGCCTGCCTTGCTGGCGGGGGACCCTTTTCGTGCGTAGGTTCGATCGTGCCGAACGGGGCGGAACGAGTGGATTCCGCCGTCGGAGAGGGGGAGAGCTGTGTCCATCATCGAGACCGATGCCGTACTGCACGAGGCGCACCGGGACAATCACACCCATCGTGATGTGAACGGTGGCTGGTTGCGGCCCGCGGTCTTCGGCGCCATGGACGGGCTGGTCTCCAACCTCGCGCTGATGACCGGCGTCGCGGGCGGTGCCGTCTCCCAGCAGACGATCGTGATCACCGGTCTGGCGGGTCTGGCCGCCGGTGCCTTCTCCATGGCGGCCGGCGAGTACACCTCCGTCGCCTCGCAGCGCGAGCTCGTCGAGGCGGAACTCGACGTCGAGCGGCGCGAATTGCGCAAACACCCCAAGGACGAGGAGCGGGAGCTCGCCGCCCTCTACGAGTCCCGCGGCGTCGAGCCCCTGCTCGCCCGCGAGGTCGCGCGGCAGCTGTCGCGCGACCCGGAGCAGGCCCTGGAGATCCACGCCCGCGAGGAACTCGGCATCGACCCGGGCGATCTGCCCTCGCCGCTGGTCGCCGCCGTGTCGTCGTTCGGCGCGTTCGCGATGGGAGCCCTGCTCCCCGTGCTGCCGTACCTGCTCGGTGCCAGTGCGCTGTGGCCCGCCGTACTGCTCGCGCTGATCGGGCTGTTCGCCTGCGGTGCGGTGGTGGCCAGGGTGACGGCGCGCAGCTGGCTGTACAGCGGGCTGCGTCAGCTGGCGCTGGGCGGGGCCGCGGCGGCCATCACCTACGGCCTGGGCACGCTGTTCGGTGTGGCAGTCGGGGGCTGACGCCTCGGCGATCGGGGGAAACGGACGGCGGCGTGCGCCGTCCGTAACCTGCCTGCCATCCGTGTGACGTACATCCCGGTTACCGCCTCTGGGCGGGCACGTCACCTCGTCGTAAAATGAGTCCCTATGCAGGGCTACACATAAGTAGTCATCAACGGGCGGTTTTGTTTCCTCTGCCGCCGGGCATGAGCCGTAGACACCGCAGGCAACGACGCCTGCTCTCTGTGGCCCCTCGGGCGCCGATCCTCCGACAGCAATCCCCCCATCACCTCAGGTGATGTCCGCATGTTGGAAGGGACTATCCGCTTTTTGAGAAGCGCCTCATTATGTAACCTGCATGAAATTTCGCAGAGGGCCAACGTCGTCCCTCGGCACTGCATATGCCACGACGACGACGGGAGAGCCGATGCGTACCGACGCCTGGTCGCCCATGGACGGTCGCCCCGCCCAGCAGGGGATGTACGACCCTCGTAACGAGCACGACGCCTGTGGCGTCGGGTTCGTGGCCACTCTGACCGGTGTGGCCGGCCATGAACTGGTCGAACAGGCGCTGACCGTGCTGCGCAACCTCGAACACCGCGGTGCCACCGGCTCGGAGCCCGACTCCGGCGACGGCGCCGGAATCCTGCTCCAGGTCCCGGACGCCTTCCTCCGCGACCAGGTCGCCTTCGACCTCCCCGCAGCCGGTGCCTACGCCGTCGGAATCGCCTTCCTCCCCGCGAACGCCCCCGCCGAGTCCGTCCGCAAGCTGGAGAAGATCGCTGCCGAGGAGGGCCTCGACGTCCTCGGCTGGCGCGATGTCCCGGTCACCCCGGACATCCTCGGCAACGGCGCCCGCGCCACCATGCCCGAGTTCCGCCAGCTCTTCGTCGCGGACGGCGAGAGCACCGGCATCGCGCTCGACCGCAAGGCCTTCGTGCTGCGCAAGCGCGCCGAGCGGGAGGCCGGGGTGTACTTCCCCTCGCTCTCCGCCCGCACGATCGTCTACAAGGGCATGCTCACCACGGGCCAGCTGGAGCCGTTCTTCCCGGACCTCTCCGACCGCCGCTTCGCCACCGCGGTCGCCCTGGTCCACTCGCGCTTCTCCACCAACACCTTCCCGAGCTGGCCGCTCGCCCACCCGTACCGCTTCGTCGCGCACAACGGCGAGATCAACACGGTCAAGGGCAACCGCAACTGGATGAGGGCCCGCGAGTCCCAGCTCGCCTCCAGCCTCTTCGGCGAGGCCCAGCTCGACCGGATCTTCCCCGTCTGCACCCCGGACGCCTCCGACTCCGCCTCCTTCGACGAGGTCCTGGAGCTGCTCCACCTCGGCGGCCGCTCGCTGCCCCACTCGGTGCTGATGATGGTCCCCGAGGCGTGGGAGAACCACGACTCGATGGACCCGGCCCGCCGCGCCTTCTACCAGTACCACTCCACGATGATGGAGCCCTGGGACGGCCCCGCCTGCGTCACCTTCACCGACGGCACCCAGGTCGGTGCGGTGCTGGACCGCAACGGTCTGCGCCCCGGCCGCTACTGGGTCACCGACGACGGCCTCGTCGTGCTCTCCTCCGAGGTCGGGGTCCTGGACATCGACCCGGCGAAGGTCGTCCGCAAGGGCCGCCTGCAGCCCGGCAGGATGTTCCTCGTCGACACGGCCGAGGGCCGCATCATCGAGGACGACGAGATCAAGGCGACCCTCGCCGCCGAGCAGCCCTACCAGGACTGGCTGGAGACCGGCGAGATCGAGCTGGAGGACCTCCCCGAGCGGGAGCACATCGTGCACACGCACGCCTCCGTCACCCGCCGCCAGCAGACCTTCGGCTACACCGAGGAAGAGCTCCGCGTCATCCTCGCCCCGATGGCCCGCACGGCCGGCGAGCCGCTCGGCTCCATGGGCACGGACTCGCCGATCGCAGCCCTGTCCGCGCGTCCCCGGCTGCTCTTCGACTACTTCACCCAGCTGTTCGCCCAGGTCACCAACCCGCCGCTGGACGCCATCCGAGAGGAGCTCGTCACCTCGCTGCGCTCCTCGCTGGGCCCGCAGGGCAACCTCCTGGAGCCGACCGCCGCCTCGTGCCGCAGCGTCACGCTGCCGTTCCCGGTGATCGACAACGACGAGCTGGCCAAGCTGATACACATCAATGCCGACGGCGACATGCCGGGCATGAAGGCCGCCACGCTCTCCGGCCTCTACCGGGTCGGCGGCGGCGGCGAAGCCCTCGCCGCACGGATCGAGCAGATCTGCACCGAGGTCGACGCCGCCATGGAGGACGGCGCCCGTCTGATCGTCCTGTCCGACCGGCACTCCGACGCCGAGCACGCACCGATCCCCTCGCTGCTGCTCACCTCGGCCGTCCACCACCACCTCATCCGCACCAAGCAGCGCACCCAGGTGGGCCTGCTGGTCGAGGCCGGAGACGTCCGCGAGGTCCACCACGTCGCCCTGCTGATCGGCTACGGCGCCGCCGCGGTCAACCCCTACCTGGCGATGGAGTCCGTCGAGGACCTGGTCCGCGCCGGTACGTTCATCGAGGGCATCGAGCCCGAGAAGGCCATCCGCAACCTGATCTACGCCCTCGGCAAGGGCGTCCTCAAGGTCATGTCGAAGATGGGCATCTCGACGGTCGCCTCCTACCGGGGCGCCCAGGTCTTCGAGGCCGTAGGCCTGGACGAGGACTTCGTCGCGAAGTACTTCAACGGCACCGCCACCAAGATCGGCGGCGCGGACCTCGACGTCGTCGCCCGGGAAGTCGCCGCCCGCCACGCCAAGGCGTACCCGGCCTCCGGCATCTCCGCCTCGCACCGCGCGCTGGAGATCGGCGGCGAGTACCAGTGGCGCCGCGAGGGCGAGCCGCACCTGTTCGACCCGGAGACGGTCTTCCGCCTCCAGCACTCCACGCGCAACAAGCGCTACGACATCTTCAAGAAGTACACCGACCGGGTGAACGAGCAGTCCGAGCGCCTGATGACGCTCCGTGGCCTGTTCGGCTTCAAGAGCGACCGCGAGCCGATCTCGATCGACGAGGTCGAGTCCGTCTCCGAGATCGTCAAGCGCTTCTCCACCGGCGCCATGTCGTACGGCTCGATCTCCCGCGAGGCGCACGAGACCCTCGCCATCGCCATGAACCAGCTGGGCGGCAAGTCCAACACCGGTGAGGGCGGCGAGGACGCCGACCGGCTCTACGACCCGGCCCGCCGCTCGGCCATCAAGCAGGTCGCCTCCGGCCGCTTCGGTGTGACCAGCGAGTACCTGGTCAACGCGGACGACATCCAGATCAAGATGGCGCAGGGTGCCAAGCCCGGCGAGGGCGGCCAGCTCCCCGGCCACAAGGTCTACCCGTGGGTCGCCAGGACCCGGCACTCCACCCCGGGCGTCGGCCTGATCTCGCCGCCGCCCCACCACGACATCTACTCCATCGAGGACCTGGCCCAGCTGATCCACGACCTCAAGAACGCCAACCCGGCGGCCCGCATCCACGTGAAGCTGGTCTCCGAGGTCGGTGTCGGCACGGTCGCCGCGGGTGTCTCCAAGGCACATGCGGACGTCGTCCTGATCTCCGGACACGACGGCGGAACGGGCGCCTCCCCGCTCACCTCGCTGAAGCACGCGGGCGGCCCCTGGGAGCTGGGCCTCGCCGAGACCCAGCAGACCCTGCTGCTCAACGGCCTGCGCGACCGCATCGTCGTCCAGACCGACGGCCAGCTGAAGACCGGCCGCGACGTCGTCATCGCCGCGCTGCTGGGCGCCGAGGAGTTCGGTTTCGCGACCGCGCCGCTCGTCGTCTCCGGCTGCGTCATGATGCGCGTCTGCCACCTGGACACCTGCCCGGTCGGCATCGCCACCCAGAACCCGGTCCTGCGCGACCGGTTCTCCGGCAAGGCCGAGTACGTCGTCAACTTCTTCGAGTTCATCGCCCAGGAAGTCCGTGAGCTCCTCGCCGAGCTCGGCTTCCGCACGATCGAGGAGGCCGTCGGCCACGCCGAGCTGCTCGACACGGACCGTGCGATCACGCACTGGAAGGCGCAGGGCCTCGACCTGCAGCCGCTGTTCCACGTCCCCGAGCTGCCCGAAGGCGCCGTCCGGCACCAGCGGGTCGAGCAGGACCACGGTCTCGCCAAGGCCCTCGACAACGAGCTGATCAGGCTCGCCGCCGATGCCCTCCACGCGGAGAGCGCCGAGGCCGCCCAGCCGGTCCGGGCCCAGGTCGCGATCCGCAACATCAACCGCACCGTCGGCACCATGCTGGGCCACGAGGTGACGAAGAAGTTCGGCGGCGCCGGCCTGCCGCAGAACACCATCGACATCACGTTCACCGGCTCCGCCGGACAGTCCTTCGGCGCGTTCGTGCCGAGCGGTGTGACGCTGCGCCTGGAGGGCGACGCCAACGACTACGTCGGCAAGGGCCTCTCCGGCGGACGCATCGTCGTCCGCCCGGACCGCGGCGCGGACCACCTCGCCGAGTACTCCACCATCGCGGGCAACACCATCGCCTACGGCGCCACCGGCGGCGAGCTGTTCCTGCGCGGCCGGACCGGTGAGCGGTTCTGCGTCCGCAACTCCGGCGCGACGGTCGTCTCGGAGGGCGTGGGCGACCACGGCTGCGAGTACATGACCGGCGGCCACGCGGTCGTGCTCGGCGAGACCGGACGCAACTTCGCCGCCGGTATGTCGGGCGGTGTCGCGTACGTCGTCGACCTGGACCGCGACAACGTGAACGCCGGCAACCTCGGCGCGATCGAGGCACTCTCCGACACCGACAAGCAGTGGCTGCACGACGTGGTGCGACGCCATCAGGAGGAGACCGGTTCCACGGTCGCCGAGAAGCTGCTTGCCGAGTGGGACACCGCGGTGGCCCGCTTCAGCAAGATCATCCCGTCCACGTACAAGGCCGTGCTCGCCGCCAAGGACGCCGCTGAGCTCGCCGGTCTCTCCGAACAGGAGACCACCGAGAAGATGATGGAGGCGGCGACCCATGGCTGACCCCAAGGGCTTCCTGACCACACAGCGCGAGGTCGCCAGGACCCGCCCCGTGGGCGAGCGCGTCAAGGACTGGAACGAGGTCTACGTTCCCGGCTCGCTGCTCCCGATCATCAGCAAGCAGGCCGGCCGCTGCATGGACTGCGGCATCCCGTTCTGCCACAACGGCTGCCCGCTCGGAAACCTCATCCCCGAGTGGAACGACTACGCCTACCGCGAGGACTGGCGGGCCGCGTCCGAGCGACTGCACGCCACGAACAACTTCCCGGAGTTCACCGGGCGGCTCTGCCCGGCCCCGTGCGAGTCGGCGTGCGTGCTCGGCATCAACCAGCCGGCCGTCACCATCAAGAACGTCGAAGTCTCCATCATCGACAAGGCGTGGGGCAGCGGCGACGTCACCCCGCAGCCGCCCGAGCGGCTCTCCGGCAAGACCGTCGCGGTCATCGGTTCGGGACCCTCGGGTCTCGCCGCGGCCCAGCAGCTGACCCGGGCCGGCCACACGGTCGCCGTCTTCGAGCGCGCGGACCGCATCGGAGGTCTCCTCCGGTACGGCATCCCCGAGTTCAAGATGGAGAAGTCGCACATCAACCGCCGTATCGAGCAGATGCGCGCGGAAGGCACCAAGTTCCGTACGGAGGTGGAGATCGGCAAGGACATCGACGCCGCCAAGCTCCGCCGCCGGTACGACGCGGTCGTGATCGCCGCCGGAGCCACCGTCTCGCGCGATCTGCCCGTCCCGGGCCGTGAGCTGAACGGCGTGCACTTCGCCATGGAGTACCTGCCGCTCGCCAACAAGGTGCAGGAGGGCGACCTGACGGTCTCCCCGATCAGCGCCGAGGGCAAGCACGTCGTCGTCATCGGCGGCGGCGACACCGGCGCCGACTGCGTCGGCACGGCCCACCGCCAGGGTGCGCTCTCCGTCACCCAGCTGGAGATCATGCCCCGGCCGGGCGAGGAGCGTAACGCCAACCAGCCCTGGCCGACCTTCCCGATGCTCTACAAGGTCACCTCCGCACACGAGGAGGGCGGCGAGCGGGTGTACTCCGTCTCCACCACCCGCTTCGAGGGCGACGAGGACGGCAACGTCCAGGCGCTGCACCTGGTCGAGGTGGAGTTCAAGGACGGCAAGCTGGAGCAGAAGCCCGGCACCGAGCGCCGGATCCCCGCCCAGCTCGTCACCCTGGCCATGGGCTTCACCGGCACCGACCAGTCCAACGGCCTGGTCGAGCAGTTCGGCCTGGAGCTCGACGCGCGCGGCAACGTCGCGCGCGACGCGGACTTCGCCACCAACGTCGACGGCGTGTTCGTCGCCGGTGACGCGGGCCGCGGCCAGTCCCTCATCGTGTGGGCCATCGCCGAGGGCCGCTCCGCGGCCCGCGGGGTGGACCGCTTCCTGACCGGAGCCAGCACCCTGCCGGCCCCGATCCGCCCGACGGACCGCGCCCTGGCGGTCTGATCACGGCACATCCGGACGTCCCGTACAACGGCGTGCGGAACCGAACGCGGCGCCTGCCCGTCCCCGACCAGGACGAACTCGGCAGGCGCCGCGGCGCGTCCGCACCCCCTGGTCGCATGGACGCCGGCGATGAGCCCCCCTGTACGCCCTGGCGGCGCCCCGCTCCGTTCTCCTACGATCGGGAAGGCATCCCACGGGGGGAGGAGTGTGCCCATGACGGTGCCCGCACGCCGCCTGGAGCGGACCGTCGCCTGGATCCTCAAGAACATCGATGTCGTCATCGCCGCAGGCGTAGCGCTGACCATCGGTTTTCTGGACATCTTCGGCGACGTCGTCACCAGCGACGTGGCGTCCGGAGCGACCCTGGTCGTCCTCGGTGCGCTGGCGCTCGGCTCGATCGTGGAGCGGGTGCGCCAGCCCGCCGCGATCCAGGAGGCGATGGCCGGCACCCGCCGCGCGCTGGAGGACCTCACCATGGTCCGCTCGCTCTCCGGCAACGAGGTCGGCGAAGCCCTGCGCGCCGCCCGGCAGCACACCAACCTCTGGTACTTCAAGGGCGGAACCGGCACCTACTTACGGGCCGTCACCCTGCCGCAGTGCGTCGCCACCGCCAGGGAACAGCGCTCCCAGCTCAACATGAAGATCGACATCATCAACCCGGACGACGAACGCATCTGCCAGGCGTACGCCCGGTTCCGCCAGATGTTCGCCAACCGCAGCAGCACCGGCCATGCCGGTCACTGGACCACCGACCGGGTGCGCAAGGAGTCCTACGCGACGGTGCTGGCCGCCTGCTGGTACCAGCGCAGGCTCACCACCCTGGACATCGCGGTGCACCTCTCCTCCGCCGTACCGACGCTCCGCTTCGACCTCTCCGAATCCTGTCTGATCATCACCCAGGACGACACCTCGCGGGTCAACCTTCTCGTCAGGCGCGAACAGCCGCTCTACGACTACTACGTCACCGAACTGCACCAGAGCCGGGAACAGGCCCTCGTGGTCCCGATGCGCGTCGAGGCGCCCCTGGGCGAGGAGCCGACCGTCGACGAGGCCCGCGGTCTCTTCGAGGCCCTCCAACTGCCGCTGCCCCGCGCGTTCACCGACAGCGACATCGGCGAAATCATCGTCAAGGCACTGCACGCGGAGGACCCCTACCGGAGGTGAGGCGCCCCGGCGCGACCCCATGGACTACGACGAGCTGGAACTGGCCCTTGCGCACGGCCATGCGACCTCCCCGGACGCACGTCGCTCCGCCGTCCGCGCACTCACCGAACTGGCCACGGGCTGCGGGGAGCTGCGTGCCGTACACCACCCGCTGGGCTTCCTCTGCCTGCCACTGCTGCGCGAGGGAGTGCGGGGGATCTGCATCCATCTCTTCGACCCCGCCTACGGCGTTGAGCCGGACACCGCGCCCTGGCACGCCCACAGCTGGGAGCTGCGCAGCCACGTCCTGTACGGGCGGGTCGCCAATCTCCCGGTGCGGGTCAGCCGCACCGAGGACGAACCCACCCACCGGATCTTCGAAGTGCACAGCGGGCCCGGGGGAGTGGACGAGGTCGTTCCCACCGCGGCACTGGTACGCGGCGAGCCGGGCCACGCACACATCAGCGGACCGGGCGAGACGTACACGCTCACCGCGGGGGAGTTCCACGCCACGTCCACCGAAGGCGCGGACCCGGCCGCCACACTCGTGCTGGGCCGGTCGGTGCCCGGCGGGGCGGATCTCTCGCTCGGCCCGCTCGACGGGCGGGCACGCACCATGACGCGCCGACTGTGCGCCGAGGAACAGACGTTACGCATGATTCGTACGGCGCTCGGGAGGTTCGATGGACCCGTCGAAGTCTGATCCGGATCCGGCCTCCGTGCCCGGGACCGGAGGGACGAGCCCGTACGCGCGTGAGCGGGCGGTGGCGGTGGCCGCCGCCGAAGAAGCCGGAACCATGCTCCGGGAACGCTTCGGCGCCCCCCTGACGGTCCGTACGAAAGACGCGTCGGGCGATGTGGTCACCGCCCTCGACCTCGCCGCCGAGGAGATCGTGCTCGGCAGGCTGCGGCAGCACTTCCCGCAGGACCGCATCCTGTCGGAGGAAGCCGGACTGCTCGACGGGACCGGGCCCCGCACCTGGCTGGTCGACCCGCTCGACGGCACCAACAACGTGGCCATCGGGCTGCCCGCCTATGTGGTGGGCATCGCGCTGTGTGTCGCCGGAGCACCGGTCCTCGGCGTGGTCCACGAACCGCTCACCGGCCGGACCTGGCACGCGGTGTCCGGCCACGGCGCACACGGCGCGTCCGGGCCGCTCAGCGGCCCCGACGGGAGACTGCCCGCCCCGGGCCCGGTCATCGCCTGGACCCAGGGCCACGCGGTCGGCCGCGCCGACACCGCGTGCGCCGTGCTCCGCCAGCATCTGGAGCTGCGCTGCCGACGGGTGCTCCAGCTGTGGGCGCCGCTCCTCGGCTGGTCCATGCTGGCCCGCGGGACCATCGACGGTTTCGTCGGCTATCGGGCCGAGGGCCTCGACCTGCCCGCCGGGGCGCTGCTCGCGACCGAGGCCGGGGTGGAGCTGCGCACGCTGCACGGCGAGGTGTTCCGGCCCGGATTCACGGGGTCCGGTGCGGACCGCAGCTTCGTCGCCGCCCGTACCGACACACTCGACTACGTTCTCGCGCAGGTGGCTTCGGTGGCCGGGCGGCAGGCCCCCCGGCCGGGCATCAGCTGACCAGCGCCAGCGCGCAGGTGGCGGCCGCCGTGCCGGTCACCGACAGCACCAGACCGGTCCGGACGAACCGGCCCGTGTCGATCCGCGTCCCGTGCCAGCGGCAGCGTTCGAACCACAGAAGAGTCGCCAGCGAGGCCCACGGCGTGATGACCGGCCCCGCGTTGACCCCGATCAGCAGGGCCAGCAACTGGTGATGATTGCCCGCGGGCACGACCGCCTCGCCCGCCACGTACGCCGGCAGGTTGTTCAGCACGTTGGACATCCCCGCGCCCACCCCGGCCGACCGCAGCATCCCGGTGAATCCGTCGTCCGAGCCGAGCGCGGACGCCAGCAGCGCATGCAGACCGTGCGCGTTGACCGTCTCCACCACCAGGAACATCCCCGGGACCAGCACCAGCAGCCGCCACGGGACCAGCGAGAGCCGCAGCTCCTCCCCGCGCCGCAGCGCGAAGGCCACCACGACGATCAGCATCGCGACCGTCGAAGCGGCCCAGAGCGGCACATCCGCGAGCAGGATCGCCAGCAGGAAGCCGGCGCACGCCACCGAACAGATCCGCAGCAGCACCGGATCGGACGGGACCGGTGCGGACGGCGGGGTGTACCGGTCCTGGCCGCGGCGGCCACGGCGCCAGTAGAAGACCCACAGACAGGCGGCCGTCACCCCGATCGTGGCCAGCTGGGGCAGCCACATCACGGCGGCCAGCCCCGACGGCGACAGCGCCACCCGGTCCGCCGCCAGCAGATTCGTCAGATTCGACACCGGCAGCAACAGGCTCGCGGTATTGGCAAGCCACACCGTCGTCATCGCCAACGGCACCGCCGCGATCCCCACCCGGGTCGCCAGCGCCAGCATCACCGGAGTGAGCAGTACCGCCGTGGTGTCCAGATTCAGCGTGATCGTGGTGAGCGAGGCGAACAGCACACAGAGCCCGAACAGCAGCGGATAGCGGCCCCGGCCCGCCCGTGCCACCCAGGTCGCCACCACGTCGAAGACCTGGGCCCGGCCGGTCAGTTCGGCCAGCACGATCACCGTGGCCAGGAACACCAGCAGCGGACCGATCCGCCGCAACTGCGCCGCAGCGGGATCCGCGGGCAGCAGCCCCGTCGCCACCGCGCCCAGCCCGAGGACGAGGAGCCCGCCCGCGAGCCAGTCCAGGGGGTGCAACAGGCCGAGGCGTGCGGGCAGCCTGGCACGCAGACGCCGAGGCGAAAGTTCTTCTACCATGGATCCATGGTGTCAGACGGCGAACTGGGTTTATCAGTAAGCGAGTTCGATTTCTTCATCAGCTATTCCCCGGCCGATGAACCGTGGGCCTCATGGATAGCGTGGTCCCTGGAGGACGCCGGATACCGCACCGTCCTCCAGGCGTGGGACTTCGTGCCCGGCACCAATTTCATCGACTACATGGACCGCGGAGTGAGCGAGTCCACCGCCGTCATCGCCGTGCTCTCCCGCCACTACGAACGATCCACCTACGGCCGCATGGAATGGCAGGCCGCACTCCGCGCCGCCCCGGAGGAACCCGAGCGGCGGCTGCTGACCGTACGCGTCGACGACATCCCCATCGAAGGTCTCCTCGCCACCCTCACCTATGTCGACCTGGTCGGCATCGCCGACGCGGACACCGCGCGCTCCCTGCTGCTGAACCGGGTGGGACAGGCGATGGAAGGGCACGCCCGGCCGGCCCGCCGCCCCGGCTACCCCGGCACCGGACCGTCCGGCGGCGGTGCACCGCTCCCGGACCGCGGCCCGTACCCCGAGGACCCCGACCGCGCACCCGGCCGCAGACCCGGCGGCCCCGGCTGGGCGGGCCGGCGCAGGCCCGCCCGCGCCCCCGGATACCCGCCCGCCACCGGCCCGGGGGCCACCCGTGACACCATCACCGTCCTCCACCTCGCCGGCCCCGGCTTCGGGCGCGGCCGGGAACCCGACACCCTCAGCAGGCAGCTGCGCGGCGACATCGTCGAACTCCGGGACGCCGGGGCGCCCGCACCCGATCTGCTGATCGTCACCGGTGACCTCACCGCGTCCGGCAGCCCCCGCGAATGCGACCAGGCCCTCAGCTTCCTGACCGCGATCCGCTCGCAGCACGACCTGCCGCCGCAGCGGGTCATGGTGGTGCCCGGCGCACAGGACGTGAACCAGGCCGCCTGCCGCGGCTACTTCCACACCTGCGAGGCGGACGAGGTCGCCCCGCAGCCCCCCTACTGGCCCAAGTGGCGCCACTACACCCGGCTCTTCCGCAGCTTCTACCACGGGCTGGACACCGTCTTCGACAGCGATCAGCCCTGGACCCTGTTCCCGGTGCCCGAACTCGGCACCGTGGTCGCCGGATTCAACTCCTCCATGGCCTTCAGCCACCGCCCCGACGACCAGTACGGCTCCATCGGCCGCGACCAGGCCGCCTGGTTCGCCGAGGCCCTGCGCGGATACGAGGAGGAGGGCTGGCTGCGGATCGGAGCCGTATGCCACCCGCTCACCGACCTGCACCAACGCGCCGACGCCGCCGGCGGTCCCGGCGCACTGCGGGACGCGGACGCCCTCACCCGGCTCGCCGGCCCCCGGCTCAACCTGCTGCTGCACGGACCCACCGGCGGCCCCCGCACCACCGGGGGCGAACCCAGCCACACCACGGTCGCGGCCGGACCCGGCCGGCTCCCGGTCCTCGGCGCGGCAGCCCCGGCCCGCTTCCAGCTCCTGCGGATCGCCGCGGACGGCATCACCCGCTGGGACGACCGCACCACCGCGGCGGCCCCCACCCAGCTGCCCGGCGAGTGGCGCCGGACCGGCCGGGTCTTCCCGGTCCCCGGCCCGGCCGCCACCCCGGCCACACCCGACTTCGACCGGCCGGCCACCGACGAGACCGTCGACTCCCTCACCGAACGCGTCAAGGAGATCTGCCTGGCCCGCAGGGACGGCGTACGGCTGCGCGACATCCCCCGCCGCGACCCCGCCGACATGGCCCAGATCATGGCCACCTGGCAGGAGGACGGAGTCGTGCGCCAACAGCGCATCGCCGTTCACCCGGGCGTTCCCACCGAGGCCGAACTCGACCGGTTCACCGTCCAGGTGCACGCCACCGGAGCGGCGGCCGACGCCGTACTCGTGCACGCCGGGGACGCCCCCGACCGGGCCCTGCGCGACCGCGCCGCCACCCGCGGAGTCCGCATCCGGCTGCGCAGCTTCGTCGAATTCCAGGGACTGCTGGATCTGCGCGGCTACGTGGCCGCCCAGACCGCCCGGCTGAACAGCAGCGAACAGTACCCGCCCGCCCGCTACCTCCCGCAGCGCTACCGCGACGCCGACCGACCCGAAGGCGCCGAACACACCGGACTCGTCGAGGACCTCATCGACCTGCTCGAGAGCGACCACGGCCGATTCCTGCTGCTCCTCGGCGACTTCGGCCACGGCAAGACCTTCGCCCTGCGCGAACTGGCCCGGCGCATCCCCGAACAGCTGCCCCACCTCACCCCGCTGCTCATCCCGCTCAACACCCTCGACCGGGCCCACAGCCTCGAAGGGCTCGTCGCCGCCCACCTCGCGGGCCACGACGTCGACACCATCGACCTGCGCGCGCTGCGCTACATGCTCGCCCAGGGCCGCGTCGTCCTGCTCTTCGACGGCTTCGACGAACTCGTCAACCGGGTCAGCTACGAGCGTGCCGCCGACCACCTCCAGGTCCTCCTCGACGCCGCCGTCGACCGGGCGAAGATCGTCGTCAGCAGCCGCACCCAGCACTTCAAGTCCCACGACCAGATCCTGACCGCACTCGGCGAGCGCGTCGGACTGCTGCCCCAACGCCGCATCCTCGCCGTCGAGGGGTTCACACCCGACCAGGTCCGCTCCTACCTCGTACGCACCTACGGCGACGCATACCTGGCCGAACAGCGGTTCCAGCTGCTGCGCAACATCCCCGACCTGCTCACCCTGTGCGGCAACCCCCGGCTGCTCTCCTTCGCCGCGGCCCTCAGCCCGGACCGCCTGCGCGCGGTCGCCGGAGCGGGCCGAGCCCTCAGCCCCGCCCGGCTCTACGAGGACGTCTTCACCTCCTGGATCGACTACGAGGAACGACGCGGCCAGGGCGGCGCGGGCGCCGCACCCGGGCTCGGCGCCGCCGCGCTGTGGTCCTCCGTCACCGCGCTGGCCCTGCGCCTGTGGGAGTCCGGCCGCACCGCGTTGCGCCTCGACGAACTGACCGAGACCGTGGCGGCCACCCTCGGCGGACTCACCGGCCCCGTACCGGCCGCCACCACGCTCTCCACCGCCGAACAGGCCCAGGCGGTCGGCGCCGGCAGCCTGTTGGTCCGCAGCGACGACGGCGTGTTCCAGTTCATCCACGGCTCGGTGCTCGAATGGCTGGTCGCCCGGCAGGCCGCGAGCCAGCTCGACGAGGGCCAGGACGCGCTCCTGTCCGTCCGTCCGCTCAGCCAGCTCGCCGTCGAATTCCTCTGCGACCTCGCCGACCACGAGACCTGCGCCCGCTGGGTCCGCGAGACCCTCGCCCCGGACGGCCCCGCCGTCGGCGAAGCCGCCCGCCGCAACGCCCTGCGGATCGGCGACCGGCTCCGGATCCCCGCCAACGCCGACCTGCGCGGCGCCCGGCTGGCCGGCGAGGACCTCTCGTACCGGGACTTCTCCGGCGCGGACCTCTCCGGCGCGGACCTGACCGACGCCCGGCTCACCGGAGCCGATCTCTCCGGTGCGGCGCTCCGGGACAGCAGGCTCGCCGGCGCCCGGCTCGACCACGCCGACCTCTCCGGCGCGGACCTCACCGGCGCCGACCTCACCGGCAGCCGGCTCACCCGAACCGACCTCACCGGCGCCGAACTCACCGGAAGCCGGTGGCACCGGGCCGCGCTGATCGCCCCGGTCCTGGACGAAACCGTGCGCGGGGCCCCCGAGCTCCGGGCCGCGGCCATCGCCCCCGGCATGCCGGTCGAGGCCGGATACCGGCCATCGGCCGTCGGCGTCCCCTACGGATTCGACATGCGGACCAGCCGGCTCCCCGAACCCATCGCCTACAGCCCCGACGGGGAACTCCTCGCCGTCGGCAGCGAGGACGGCGGCGTACTGATCTGCGGCGCGGACACCGGCCGGGCCCTGCGCACGCTCCAGGGCCACTCCGGGCGCGTATACGCCGTGAAGTTCGCCGGTGACACCATCGCGACGGGCGGATCCGACGGCACCGTGCGCCTGTGGGACCCGGTCTCCGGGGCCTGCCGCCACCGTCTCGACATCCATCCCGAAGGAGTGTGGCCGCTCGCACTCGACCGGGAGGGCACCCTGGTCGCCACCGGGGACTGCGAAGGCCTGGTCACCGTCTGGTCCGTGGCCACCGGGCAGCCCCTGCACCGGCTTCCCGGTCACACCGCCCCCGTCTACACGGCCGTGTACTCACCCGACGGGCGCACCCTGATCACCGGGGACGCCGGGGCCGGGGTCCGCCGCTGGAACCTGTCCGACGGCTCCGTCGACGGGGAACTCCCCGGCCACCGAGGCGCCGTCTACCGGGCCCGGTTCAGCCCCGACGGCACCCTCCTGGCCACCGCCGACCAAGGCGCGGCGGGCGGCGGCACGGTACGGATCTGGCGGGCCGAGGACGGCCGGCTGCTGCACACGTTCACCGGGCACACCGGACGCGTCTACGCACTCGACTTCCACCCCGACGGAACCCTTCTGGTCAGCGGCGACACCGACGGCCAGGTCCGTCTCTGGGACCCGGTCGTCGGTACCCCCGCCGGAACCATGGAACACTGCGCGGGCGCGGTCTACCAGGTGCTCTTCCACGCCTCCGGGAAGCTCCTCACCTCCTGCGACAGCAGCGGTCAGGTCCGCCTCTGGACGGTCTCCGGCAGCCCCCGTACGGGCCGCACCGTCGCCCTGCACGACCGGCAGCCCACCGCACACCGCGGCTCCGCCTGGGCCTGCGCCTTCCGCCCGGGGGACCGGCAGCTCCTCACGGTCGGCAACGACGGCGGTGCCCGGATCTGGGACGCCGACACCGGACAGGGCCGCCGGATCCTTCGCGGGCACGGCCGCCGCGTCACCGGACTCTCCTTCAGCGCCGACGGCACCCAGTTCGCGGCCGCCGGGAACGACGGAACGGTACGGCTCTGGGAGACGCGGACCGGCCGCCGCACGGCCGAGCTCACGGGCCGCGGCAACCGTCTGGTCTCCGCGTTCTTCAGCCCGGCCGAAGCCATCCTGGCCACCGCGAGCAACGACGGCGACATCTACCTCCGCAGCGCGACGGACGGCGCCCACCTGCGCGAACTGGACGCCGAGACCGAACACATCTGGGCCGGGGCGTTCAGCGCCGACGGCACCCTCCTGGCCACCGCCAACGACGACGACACCGTGCGCCTCTGGTACCGCTCGACCGGCGCACCCGTCGCCACCCTGACGGAACACCGGGGCCGGGTCCGCTCCATCGCCTTCTGCACCGGCGCCCGCGGCGAACTCGCCACCGGCTGCGACGACGGCGTCGTACGCCTGTGGCTGCCCGGCACCGGCGAGCTCCTGGCCGAACTGCGCGAGCACACGGACCGGGTGTACGGGGTGGCGTTCGGCCCCGGCGGATCGTGGCTGGCCACGGCCGGCTGGGACGGCCGCGCGGTCGTCTGGCGCGACGGCGTCCCGGAACTGCGGCTGACCGGACACAGCGGCAAACTCTGGGCCGTCGCGGCACACCCGGTACGCCCCCTGCTCGCCACGGCGGGCGACGACCGCACGATCGGACTGTGGCACGCGGAGACCGGTGAGCAGTTGGCGGCGCTCGGCGGCCACGCCGGACGGATCCTCTCCCTCGCGATCAGCCCCGACGGGCACACGCTCGCGAGCGCGGGCGAGGACGGCACCGTACGCCTGTGGACGCTTCCCGACGACCGCACGGTGCCCGAACCCATGGCCACCCTGATCGGGCTGCCGGGCGGCTGGGCGACGCTCACCCCGGCCGGCGGCTACAAGTACGACGGAGACGTGGCCGGTGAGTTCTGGCATGTGGTCGGCATGTCCCGGTTCGCCCCCGGGGAGCTGGATCCGTATCTGCCGGGGGTGAACCGCCTGGCGCTGGGCGAAGCCCTCTGAGAGGCCCGGCCGCGGCGATGCTCACGCACCGCCCGTCAGCGCGGACGTCTTGAGCACCACCAGCAGCACCAGCACGGCGAGCAGCACCACACCCACGGCCGCCTGAAACGCCGTACGCCGCCTCGCCGGGGCGTACGCGTACGCAACCGTGACGGCGGCGCCCGTCAGCAGCCCGCCCAAGTGGCCCTGCCACGAGGTGAATCCGGCCGAGATCAGCATCCAGATCAGGAACCCGGCCATGAACCGGTTCACCGCCTGCATGTCACGACCCAGGCGCCGGTTGATGACATAGAACGCCGCACCGAGACCGAAGATCGCACCCGAGGCACCCACCGTGGCGGCGGACGGCTCGATCAGATACACCAGGACCGAACCGCCCAGCGCGGACAGCAGATACAGCGCGAGATAACGGACCCGGCCGAGCTGCTCCTCGACGACGCGGCCCAGATTCCACAGCGCGTACATGTTGAACAGGATGTGCAGTACCCCGAACGGCAGCGCACCGAAGGACGATTCACCCGGCGGGAGATGGAGAAAGGCCCCGGTCAGCAGCCGGTACCACTCGCCGCCCACCACACCGATCACGTCGTAGCCGGGGAAGTCCCCGGCCTCGTAGACGTACGTGGCACCGTCCGGGCCGTTCAGGCCCGCGCCGAGCATCGCGAACCGGTCGACGATCCCCGGGCTGACCAACTCACCCAGATACACCAGGATGTTGAGACCCATCAGCACATACGTGACGAACGGCACCGCGCTCCTGGCCACCGCACCGCCGAACACCGTGCGCGCCTGCCGGATCGAGCGCTGCCCCTCCTTCACACACTCCACGCAGTGGTGACCGACGGCGGCCTCACGCATGCAGTCGGGGCAGATGAAGCGTTCGCAGCGCGTGCAGCTCACATACGTCTCGTACGACGGGTGGCGAAAACAGGTGGTGACCGCGGCCTCCACGGCAGGCTCCTTCACGGTGGGCGGACACGAGCGGCCGGTGGGGACGGCGGCGCCCAAGATAGCGAACGCCGCCGTCCCGGACGGAACCAGGTGCGCCGCGCCCGGTGTTCCGACCCGCGCCCCGGCGGTCCGATCACGCCGCGCCAGGCCCCCGTGCCACGGCGCACGGAACCGGACACGCCCCTACCCGACCCCGGCCAGGGCGGACTCGGCAGACGCCGCGGCGCGTCCTGGGGCGGACCCGTGACGACATGGCCGGGATCCACGACGCACGCCGTCGCGGATCTCGGGTTTCATTGGCCTCATGACATCGGGTTCCTGGAAAGCGTTCCAGTCGGCACAGCCGGTCTTTGCGGGCATCGTCAAGGCCCGCTTCGGGCTGTACAAGCACCATGTCCTGGCGACCCTCCGCAAGGACGGATCACCCCGCCTGAGCGGTCTGGAAGTGAATTTCTCTCTTGGTGAGCTGTGGCTCGGCATGATGCCGGGCTCCCGCAAGGCACTGGACCTGCTGCGCGATCCGCGGTTCGCGGTGCAGGCCAATCCGGGACCGGACGCCGAGATGGTCGACGGCGACGTCCGGATCTCCGGCCGCGCGATGGAGGAGACCGACCCGGAGATCCTGGCCCGCTTCGTCGAGGAGACGAAGCCGCCTGAGCCGTTCCACCTCTTCCGGACGGAGATCGAGGAGGTGGTCCGCACGTCCGTCGAGTCCGAGGAGATGGTGTTGCGGCTGTGGCGGCCCGGAAAGCCGCTGCGCGTGATCCACCGGGCCGCGGACGGCAGTCCACCGTACGAGCCCTGACCGTTCGGCCGCCGAGGACGCCTGCCGGGCCGCCCGTGCCGTTGCCCGCGCGCACGGCGGCCCCGCGGCGTCCGGGAAGGCGTCCGGGAACTGTCCGGCAGGCGGAGAATGAGCGGGTGCCTACCAAGAAGAAGCCCCAGGGGACTCCCTCGCCCGAGCGCCGTCGTGAACTGCTCGCCACCGCCGCCGGCGTGTTCGCCGCACAGGGATACAACGCCACCACCGTCCGCAACATCGCGGACGCGGCCGGGATGCTCGCGGGCAGCCTCTACTACCACTTCGACTCCAAGGAGTCGATGATCGACGAGATCCTCTCGACCTTCCTCACCGAGCTCTGGGAGGGCTACGACGAGGTGCTCGCCGCCGGTCTCGGACCACGGGAGACCATCGAGGCCCTCGTCACCGAGTCCTTCCGGGAGATCGACCGGCACCGTGACGCCGTCGCCATCTACCAGAAGGAGTCCAGGCACCTGGCCGCCCAGCCGCGCTTCCACTACCTCGTGGACTCCCAGCAGAGGTTCGAGAAGGCCTGGCTCGGCACACTGGAGCGCGGCGTCGCCGAACGGATCTTCCGCGCCGACCTCGACATCCGCCTCACCTACCGCTTCGTCCGCGACACCGTCTGGGTCGCGGCGTCCTGGTACCGGCCGGGCGGACGGCACAGCCCCGAGGAGATCGCCCGCCAGTACCTCTCGATGGTCCTGGACGGCATCGCTCTGAACACCTGAGAGAGCGGGCGGCTCCGCACGTCCGGGAGAGCGGGCGGCCACCTCGACCGCATCCGCCCGGCGCAACCGGGTGCGGATATTTTGACGGCCGCTGCCGCACGAGCCGGTCCGGCCGGCGGTCGGGACATCGGATCCGCTCACCGGCCCGCTCCCGCCCGGTCCGGCCGAGGGACCGGGCGGAAAATCTGCCCGGCCGTCGGCGCGGCGTGATCCGCCGCGAGTCGGGAGGACGTGCTACGGTGGCTGGGTTGCAGTTTTGGTACCCATGAACATTATGTGCGCCTGACGGGAATGCTTCGTCAGGCGCATCATTGTTTTCCGGCTTTCTCCGGATGGGGCTCAATGCGGCGACTCGGATTCCGCGAAGTGCGGAACTCCGGCACTGCACCTCTTTTAGGAGAATGACATGGCCACCGGAACCGTGAAGTGGTTCAACTCGGAAAAGGGCTACGGCTTCATCGAGCAGGACGGCGGCGGCGCCGACGTCTTCGCCCACTACTCCAACATCGCCACCCAGGGCTTCCGTGAGCTCCAGGAGGGCCAGAAGGTCTCCTTCGACGTCACGCAGGGCCAGAAGGGCCCGCAGGCGGAGAACATCGTCCCGGCCTGATTTCCGGACGCGTACCTCGCAGCCGGGGCCCGCACCGTGAAGGTGCGGGCCCCGGTTTGTGCTGTCCCCGGGACAGGGCGGAGAAGCGCGCCGTCCCGCAGTGCTTCCCCGCAGTCCCATGCAGTTCCCAGGAATCCCCGGATTCCTCAGGAATCCCCCAGGAGGGCAATTCCGTATGACCCGCTCCGAACGCCAGGACCGGCCCGCCCGCAACCGCCCGCCGAGAGGGCGCGGCACGGCCCCGGCCAAGGCAACCGCCAAGGGTTCCGGCAAGGGATCCGGCAAGGCGTCGCCCCGTCGCAGGGCCACGCCGCCGCAGGGCGAATTCGCCCTGCCCGAAACCATCACCCCCGCGCTGCCCGCCGTCGAGGCGTTCGCCGAGCTGGACATGCCCGCAGCCCTGCTGAAGACCCTTGCCGCGCAGGGCGTCACCGAACCTTTCCCGATCCAGGGCGCCACCCTGCCGAACACGCTCGCCGGCCGGGACGTCCTCGGCCGCGGCCGCACCGGCTCCGGAAAGACCCTCGCTTTCGGGCTCGCGCTGCTGGCCCGCACCAGCGGCCGGCGCGCCGAGCCGCACGCCCCGCTCGCCCTGGTCCTGGTACCGACCCGTGAGCTCGCCCAGCAGGTCACCGACGCACTGACGCCGTACGCGACCTCGGTGAACCTGCGCCTGACCACCGTCGTCGGCGGCATGTCGATCAGCAGGCAGGCCGGCGCGCTGCGGCGGGGCGCCGAGGTCCTCGTCGCCACGCCGGGACGGCTGAAGGACCTCATCGAGCGCGGCGACTGCCGTCTCGACCAGGTTGCCGTGACCGTCCTGGACGAGGCCGACCAGATGGCCGACATGGGCTTCATGCCGCAGGTCGTCGCCCTGCTCAAGCAGGTCGAGCCGGACGGTCAGCGGATGCTCTTCTCCGCGACGCTCGACAAGAACATCGACCGGCTGGTCAGGATGTTCCTGACCGACCCCGTCGTGCACTCGGTCGACCCGTCCGCGGGCGCGGTCACGACGATGGAGCACCATGTGCTGCACGTCGCCGACGAGACCGACAAGAAGGCCGTCGCCACCATGATCGCCGCCCGTGACGGTCGGGTGATCATGTTCGTGGACACCAAGCGGGCCGCCGACCGCTTCGCCAAGCGGCTCCTCGCCAGCGGTGTACGGGCTGCGGCCCTGCACGGCGGACGCTCGCAGCCGCAGCGCAACCGGACGCTGGACCAGTTCAAGAACGGCCAGGTCACCGCCCTCGTCGCGACGAATGTGGCGGCGCGCGGCATCCATGTCGACGACCTCGACCTGGTGGTGAACGTCGACCCGCCGACCGACCACAAGGACTACCTCCACCGCGGTGGGCGCACGGCCCGGGCCGGAGAGTCGGGCAGCGTCGTCACCCTGGTGCTGCCCGAGCAGAAGCGGGAGATGACCCGGCTGATGTCCGATGCGGGCATCGCCCCCCGGACCACCCGGATCACGTCCGGCGACGAGGAGCTCACCCGGATCACCGGGGCCCGTGAACCGTCCGGCGTCGCCGTCGTCATCGAGGTACCGCAGCCGACGCCGCCCAAGCAGCGCACCCGGTCGGCCGGGGCCGCGGCCGGCGGTGCGGGCTCCGGGTCGGGCAGCCGTGGCCGGGGCAGGCGCGGTGGCGCCGCGCAGGGCGGTGGCGGTGAGCGCCGCGGCACGGCGGGCACCTCCGCCCGTGGCGGCAGTTCCGGTTCCGGCGGTGCCCGCGGCGCCGCGCGCGGCACCGGGCGCTCCGGTTCCGGGGCAGGCTCCGGGGCCGGGCGCTCCGGTTCCGGTTCCGGGGCAGGGCGCGGGGGTGCCGCGGGGCGTGGCCGCAGGGTCGCGTAGCCGCAGCTGAGGAAGAACGGTGACCGGATGCCTCCGGTCACCGTTCCGTTTTCCGGCACCGGACGTACCCACGGACTTCTCCGGTACTCAGCGGCGGGACGCGCCGGGACCACCCCGGGCCACGGATCCCGTCGGCCTGGCGGATGGCGGTCCGGCGCGGGGTCGCGGGGCCAGTTGTCTTTGCCGGGGCGCGAGGTGGAGACAGTTGCAGACGAATCGGCTACCTTGCCGCCGAACAGGTGGCAGGTGTGGAAGGCGGCAGCCCGCCTCCGCATCACCGGCAGGGGGCGCGTCATGGCCGCGAGCGGTGACGGACACGGCGGGGCTCCGCGCCGGCCGTGCGGTGATCGCGGCGGATGCCGGGCGAGAAGGACCAGTTCCACGCGTATCCGTCACTCACCCGATCGGAGACCGCAATGACCCGTCAACCGCCCCTCTCCTCCGGTTCCTCTGGTTCTGCTCCACCGGACCCCTTCGCGCCCGCCCGGCTGGGCCCTCTCACGCTCCGCAACCGTGTGATCAAGGCCGCCACCTTCGAAGGGGTGACCCCTCAGGGCCTGGTGACCGACGAGCTGATCGAGTACCACCGCAGGCCCGCGGCCGGCGGCGTGGGGATGACCACCGTGGCGTACTGCGCCGTCGCCCCCGAGGGCCGCACCGAGCGCCGGCAGATCTGGATGCGTCCCGAAGCCGTACCGGGGCTGCGCCGGCTCACCGATGCCGTGCACCGAGAGGGGGCCGCCATCAGCGCCCAGCTCGGTCACGCGGGCCCGGTCGCCGACGCCCGTTCCAACCGGCTTCCGGCCCTTTCTCCCGGCCGGTTCTTCAGCCCGCTCGGGATGCGGATGACCCGGGCGGCCACCGCCGAGGACCTCACCCGGGT
The DNA here is from genome assembly GCF_040680455.1 of Streptomyces sp. NPDC052052. Lineage (NCBI taxonomy): Bacteria > Bacillati > Actinomycetota > Actinomycetes > Kitasatosporales > Streptomycetaceae > Streptomyces > Streptomyces sp. NPDC052052. The sequence goes on from NZ_JBFAWU010000001.1 coordinate 262,255, forward strand.
GATCGGCGCCCATGCCTCGGCCGCTCGGATCGCCATCGAGTCCGGATTCGACGCGGTCGAGCTGCACTTCGGCCACAACTACCTGGCCAGCTCGTTCCTCAGCCGCCGTCTCAACCGCCGCGACGACGCCTACGGGGGAAGCCTCGCCAACCGTGCGAAGGTCGCCCTCGGTATCGCCCGCGCCGTCCGTGACGAGGTCGGCGACACGATCGCCGTGACCGCCAAGCTCAACATGGACGACGGCGTGCCCGGCGGCTTCGGGATCGACGAGAGCATCCAGGTCGCCCGGATGCTCCAGGACGAAGGCACGGTCGACGCCCTCGAACTGACCGCCGGCAGCTCCCTGCTCAACCCGATGTACCTGTTCCGTGGCGAGGCGCCGCTCCGCGAGTTCGCCGCGGCCTTTCCCCAGCCGATGCGCTTGGGGATCCGCCTCGCCGGAGGCCGGTTCCTGCGTGCGTATCCCTACGAGGAGGCGTTCCTGCTGCCCTCGGCCCGTCGGTTCAGGGAGGCGCTGGACCTTCCGCTGATCCTGCTCGGCGGCATCACCCGCCGGGCGACCATCGAACAGGCCATGGCGGAAGGATTCGGGTACGTGGCGATGGCCCGCGCGCTCCTGCGTGAACCCGACCTGGTGCACCGGATGGCGGGGGAGCCGGACGTGCAGTCGCTCTGCATCCACTGCAACAAGTGCATGCCGACCATCTACCGGGGCACCCACTGCCCGCTCATCGCCACCCCTTCCTGACCGCCCGCCCCACCGCCGGGGGACAGGGACGACGTACCCGGCCGCCGTGTCCCGTTCAGGTGGAGCAGTCCAGGACCGTGCGGCACAGCCCGCACCGGGCCCGCATCCGGCCGCGCACCGGGACGCGGATGCGCTGGTGGCAGGTGGGGCAGGCGAAGGAGACCCGGAGACCCTGCGGCCCGTTCTCGAAGGCGTACGGGGCGTCGGGGCCGGGGGCCGTCCGTGTGCCCGGGTGGTCCGTCGCGTACCGCCGCTCCCTGGCGTAGCGGCGGCGGCCCGCCCAGCCGGCGGCGGCGAGGGGCGGCCGGCGGGTGTCGTCGAGGGCCCGGGCCCGGCCCCTCGTGTACGCCGTGTACGCCTGCGGGCTGGTGAACCAGGGGGAGGGGTCCTCGTCGAAGACGAACGCCCGCTTGGCGAGGACGTATCCGAACTCCTCCGGGGTGAGGTAGCCGAGCTTCTGGCTGGACACGGCGTCCTCACGGAAGGCGTCCAGCAACAGCCATCCCGCGCCCAGGTACGCCGCGGCGGTGTCGGTGAGGATCTCGTTGTCGCGCGTGCCGGGGAACTCCAGGCCGAGGCGGTGCAGCAGCACATGCATGACCTCGTGCGAGAGTGCGGCGCCGATGTCCCTGCGATGGGTGCGGAAGCGGTCGTTGAGTTCGATGAAGTACTCGGGCCCCGCGGCGAGTTCGATTCCGGCGGCGTGTTCCATCGCCCGGAAGGCGACGATCATGCGGGCCTCCGGCAGATGGAGGTGCCGGACCATGGCGGCGGCCACCCGCTGGGCGCCGAGGTGGAGATCCTCCTCGTCGCCGAAGGCGGCGTCGGCGGGGGCGAGGCTCGTGGCGTAACCGCGGATTCCGTCGTACGAAAGCCTCCGGTACAGCGCCGTGATCGCGGAGCGGACGGTGTCGAGATGGGGGAAGCCATGGACGACCGGACCGCCGCCGCTCCGGCCCGGCTCCTGGTTGCTGTACCGCCGGCTGTCCGCCACGACCCCGCCCCCGTCCGAGATGCTCGACCGGTTTCCACTGTAGCCGCGGCCACATAGGCGATCTTGGCTGGAACTCATCCTTGTGAAGGTCATGAACGTGTCTCGATAATCCGAACCACGCCTTTGTCGGGGGCATGACTAGATGGGCCTCGCTGTCCGTGACAGGGCCCCGGAGAAGGGCGCATCCCCACCCCCCTTCCCCCCGAAGAAGGCAGTCCGTTGAAGCAGCTTCTGCAGGCCGTGAAGAGATGCTCCACCGTCGCCGCCGTGGTCCTCGCGGCCGTCAGCCTCCAACCCGCCGGAGCGACCGCGGTCCCCAATCCGATCGTCGGCGGCACCGACGCCGACGAGGCCGAATTCCCCTTCATCGTCCGGCTCTCGATGGGCTGCGACGGCACCCTCTACCGCAAGAACATCGTCCTCACCGCCGCACACTGCGTGGACGGTTACGCGCCGGGCCGCAACACCTCCATCACCGTCACCGCGGGCGTCACCGACCTGGAGTCCCCCGACGCGATCACCCGCACCTCCGCCGTGATCTACCCGGCCCCCGGCTACGACGGCCTCGGCAAGGACTGGGCGCTGATCAAACTCGACAAGCCCGTCAAACTGCCGACCCTCAAGATCGCCACCGACACCAGGTACAACGAGGGCATCTTCACCATCGCCGGCTGGGGCGCCACCACCGAGGACGGCGAACAGCAGCGGTATCTGCAGAAGGCCACCGTGCCGTTCGTCTCCGACGACGCATGCCAGGCCGCGTACAACGGCGACCTCATCCCCGACGAGGAACTCTGCGCCGGAAACATCGACACAGGCGGCGTCGACGCCTGCGACGGCGACTCCGGCGGCCCCCTGTTCCGCAGGGACGACGCCGGGGCCTGGATCCAGGTCGGCATCGTCAGCTGGGGCCAGGGCTGCGCCGAACCGGGCTACCCGGGCGTGTACACCGAGGTCTCCACGTTTGCCGCCGACATCGCCCGCGCGGCGACCCGGCTCTGACCCCGGGCCCCGCCGCGCACGGACGCCGGCCGACGGCCCAGGCCGTCGGCCGGCGGGCGGTTCACCGCCGGACATCCCCGGGGGCGCCGGCCCGGACGGGCGCCCCCGGGCCCAGCTCCGCATACGGCGCGCCCGCCTCCTCCAGCTCCAGCACCCAGACCTCGTTGACGCCCTCCCGCAGCACCGGCCCCGGCACATACAGCGTCCGCTGCGGCCCCACCGACCAGTAGCGCCCCAGACAGAAACCGTTCACCCACACGAACCCCCGTGTCCAGCCCGGCAGTTCGAGCCCCGCGTGCCCCGCGCCCCCCAGGTCTGCGATCTCGAACGTTCCCCGGAACAGCCCGGTGCCCCCGGCCCCTTGGGCCTCCTCGGTACCGGTGAAGACCACCGCGGCCAGGGCGTCCGGCCGCTCGAACGCCTCCAGCCGAAGCGCCTGCGCCCGCACCCCGTGCAGGAACTGACGCTCGTGCAGCACCCCGCCCGTGATGCCCTTGGACTCACCCAGCCGCGGCCCGTAGTTGACACGTCCCAGCGACTCCACCCACAGCTCGATCCGTGCCGGTCCCGCCACCGGCTCGGCCAGGGTGGCGTTCTCCTCGCTCAGCACCCCCGCCCGGACACCGTCCACGTACACCACGGCCCGGTCCCGGAGCCCCGCGACGCCCAGGGCGTACGGCCGGCGCGGGCCCGGAACACCGACCCGGTAGCGCACCAGGCCCCGCTCGACCCCCAGCTCCTCGAACGTCGGCGGAACACCCGACGGCCCCGACTCCTCATCGCCCAGCGCCTCCAGCACGGTGCCCAGCGGTGCCCAGTCCGTCAACTCCGCCCGTACCGGAGCGGAAAGCCCCGCAGGGGCGGACGGCACCTCGGGAAGCGGACCGTCCGCGTACTCGGCGAGCACTGTGCGGAACTGCCAGAACTTCTCCGTGGGGCGGCCGTACTCGTCGATCGGCGCGTCGTAGTCGTACGACGTCACCGTCGGCAGGAACTCCTGGTCCTGCAGCGGACCCGACCGGTTCGCCCCCGCCCACCCGGCGAAGTTCGTCCCCCCGTGCGCCATGTAGACGTTCACCGAGGCGCCGCACTCCAGGATCTCCCGCAGCGCGTCGGCGGCCTGCCCGGGATCCCGCACCTGCTCCTCGGCACCCCAGTGCTCGAACCAGCCGCACCAGAACTCCATACACATCAGCGGCCCCTTCGGCCGATGACGGCGCAGCACCTCGAACGCCTCCCGCGCACCCGACCCGAAGTTGACCGTGGCGAGCAGCCCCGGCACCGCACCACCGGTGAGCATGTGGTCCTCGGGACCGTCGGACGTGAACAGCGGTACGGTCACCCCGTTCCTCCGCAGCAGATCGGCCATCCGCCCGAGATAGACCTGATCGCTGCCGTAACTCCCGTACTCGTTCTCCGCCTGCACCATGATCACCGGACCGCCGTGGCTGATCTGCCGCCGCACCACCTGGGGGAGCAGTACCGTGAACCACCGCTCCACGGCGCCCAGATACTCCTCGTCACGGGTCCGCACACGTCGCCCGAACCGGCCCGTCACCCAGGCGGGCAGGCCACCGTTCTCCCACTCGGCGCAGATGTACGGCCCCGGGCGGACGATCGCCCACAGCCCGGCGCGCCGGGCCGCCTCCAGGAAGCGGCCCAGCGCGGCCACGTCCCCAAACCGGCCCGGCTCGGGCTCATGGAGATTCCACGGCACATACGTCTCGACACAGTTGAGCCCCATGGCACGCAGCATCGAGAGCCGGTGGCCCCACTGCGCCTCATGGACCCGGAAGTAGTGCAGGGCCCCCGACAGCAGCCGCACCGGCTGCCCGTCGAGCCGGAAGTGGTCGTCCCCCACGGTGAAGTCAGCCATCGTGCTCGTACTCTCCTGTGCGTGCGGTCCTCCGGGGCCGCGCCGCTCCGGGCCGCACGGACGGCACCCACCACGCAGCGGGCGGACCCGGGAGGAATGTTGCACCCCACCTTCGCCCCCTGGCGCCCCGCCGGTCCATGGACAAAGATCACTTCTGTTTGGACGCACGGGCACACAGGGGCACGCAAGGGCACGCACCGGGACAGCGACACCGGAGACAGGGCGAGGAAGGAAGGCCGATGTACCACACCTGGATGCGCTTCTTCACCCCCAGCCCGCTCCACCACCGGCTGGGCCTGGTCTGCCTGGGGGTCGGGCTGCAACACGGCACCCTGCCGACGGTCGGGCCGCGCACCCTGGACCACCACGTGGCCGTCGTCATCCACTCCGGCAGCGGATGGTTCGACAGCCCGGACGGCCGCCGGCTCCCTGTCGTCGCCCCCAGCCTGATCTGGCTGACCCCCGGCGCCCCGCACCACTACGGCGCCGACCCGGGCACCGGCTGGGACGAGAGCTTCGTCGACTTCACCGGCCCCGCCACCACCACGTACACCGAACTCGGCTACATCGAGCCCGACCGCCCCCTCGTCCCGCTCGCCGACACCGCCGGACCGCGCGCCGCGGTGGGGCGGATGGTACGGGCCGCCCGACGCGGCAACCCGCTGCTGGAGGTCGAGACCGGCGCCGCCGTCCACGAACTCCTCGTCGCCCTGCGCCGGGCCCGCGCCGATGTCGGCCCCGACGGCGCCCCCGTCCTCCAGGCCCTCGCACGCGACGCCTTCCAGCCCCTCACCGTCGCCGAGCACGCCGCCAGACACGGCATGACACCCGCCGAACTACGCACCGCGGTACGGCGGGGCGCCGGATGCAGCCCGAAGGACTACCTCCTCGGCATCCGGCTCGGCCACGCCAAGGAACTCCTCGCCGCCACCGACCTGCCGGTCGCAGCCGTCGCCCGCCGCGTCGGCTACGACGACCCGGCGTACTTCTCCCGACTCTTCGCCCGCCGGGTCGGCACCGCCCCCGTCCGGTTCCGCGACCAGCAGGGCCACAGTGTCCCCGGCGGCTGGAGCGACCGGATCCCCGACCCCGAGGACCCACCGACGATCCCCCCGCCCGGCCCTTAGTGCCGGGGCAAACGTTGCCGGCCACCGCATTAAGCTCCCTGACCATGACCACGAGGGACATCGACGAGTCCGTGAGCGCGGAACTCAACCGGCTGCGCCAGAGCATCGACAACATCGACGCCGCTGTTGTGTACATGATTGCCGAGCGTTTCAAGTGCACCCAGCAGGTCGGCCATCTCAAGGCCGCCCACCACCTTCCCCCCGCCGACCCGGCCCGTGAGAGCCGACAGATCGCCCGCCTGAGACAACTCGCGGAGAGCGCCCACCTGGACCCGGCCTTCGCCGAGAAACTCCTCAACTTCATCGTGGCGGAAGTCATCCGGCACCACGAACGCATCGCGGACGAGTCGACCGCACACGACCAGGCCTGAGCACCACGGGCCGTGCCCCCACCCCTCCGGCACGGCCCACCCCCAACCCCACACGATCCCGCCCGCACAGCCCCGCAGAACCCGCCTGCGCCCCGCCCACCCCGTACGGCAGCATGGACACATGTCCGTACTGACGCGCGACGAAGCGCAGACCCGAGCCCAGATCCTCGACGTACACCGGTACACCATCGAACTCGACCTCACCCAAGGGGAGGAGACCTTCGACTCCCGTACCGTCATCCAGTTCACCGCCACCGCGCCCGGGAACACCTTCGTCGAACTCAAGCCGGACACCCTCCGCTCCATCAGCCTCGACGGACAACCCCTCGACCCCGACCACCTCACCGAGAACCGCTTCCCGCTCACCACCCTCACCCCCGGCCCCCACGAACTCCGCATCGACACCGCCATGCGCTACTCCCGCACCGGCGAAGGCATGCACCGCTTCACCGACCCCACCGACGGCGAGACCTACCTCTACACCCAACTCTTCATGGAGGACGTCCAGCGCGTCTTCGCCGCCTTCGACCAACCCGACCTCAAATCCGTCTTCGACCTCACCGTCACCGCCCCCGAAGACTGGACCGTCCTCGGCAACGGCATCGCCGAACACCACGGCGACGGCCGATGGACCCTCGCCCCCACCCCCCGCATCTCCACCTACCTCGTCGCCGTCGCCGCCGGCCCCTGGCACTCCGTGACCACCGAACACGCCGGACTGCCCTTCGGTATCCACTGCCGCCGCTCCCTCGCCCCCCACCTCGACGCCGACGCCGACGAGATCCTCGACATCACCCGCGCCTGCTTCGACCGCTACCACGAAAAATTCGACGAGCCCTACCCCTTCGACTCCTACGACCAGGCCTTCGTCCCCGAATTCAACGCCGGCGCCATGGAGAACCCCGGACTCGTCACCTTCCGCGACGAATTCGTCTACCGCTCCGCCGTCACCGACACCGAACGCCAGACCCGCGGCATGGTCATCGCCCACGAAATGGCCCACATGTGGTTCGGCGACCTCGTCACCCTCGCCTGGTGGGACGACATCTGGCTCAACGAGTCCTTCGCCGAGTACATGGGCTACCAGACCCTCGCCGAAGCCACCCGATTCACCGACACCTGGGTCGACTTCGGCGTCGTCCGCAAGGGCTGGGGATACGACGCCGACCAACGCCCCTCCACCCACCCCGTCGCACCCGACCCCGCCGCCGTCCCCGACACCGCCTCCGCCCTGCTCAACTTCGACGGCATCTCCTACGCCAAGGGCGCATCAGCCCTCCGCCAACTCGTCACCTGGCTCGGCGAAAAAGACTTCCTGACCGGCATCAACACCCACTTCGCCCGCCACAAGTTCGCCAACGCCACCCTCGCCGACTTCATCGACAACCTCGCATCTGCCACCGACCGCGACGTCCACGCCTGGGCCGACGCCTGGCTGCGCACCACCGGAGTCGACACCCTCACCCCCCACATCGACGAAACCGACGGCACCTGGTCCCTCACCGTCGACCACCACGGCACCCGCCCCCACCGCGTCGCCGTCGGCGCATACGACCACGCCCCCGACGCCCACTCCGGCCCCGACCGCCTCCTCCTGCGCGAACGCATCGAGATCGACATCCCCCAGAACGGCACGGCCAAGACCCTCCCCGGCCGACGCCCCGCCCTCGTCGTCCTCAACGACAACGACCTCAGCTACACCAAGGTCCGCCTCGACACCACCTCCTGGAACACCGTCCAGCGCGACCTCTCCGGCATCCCCGACGCACTGACCCGCGCCGTCATCTGGAACACCGCCCGCGACATGGTCCGCGACGGCGAACTCGACCCCACCACCTACCTCCACACAGCCCGCGCCCACCTCCCGCACGAAACCGACCTCGCCCTCGCCCAAGGCGTACTCACCTTCGCCCGCACCCAGATCACCGACCGCTACCTCGCCCCCGAAAACCGCCCCGCCGCCCTCACCACCCTCACCGCCCTCTGCCGCGACCTCACCCGCCGCACCGAAGACGGCCACAACCCCGGCCTCCGCCTCGTTGCCGTACGCCACCTCATCGACGCCGCCACCCAACCCGACACCCTCCAGGACTGGCTCACCAACGGCACCGTCCCCGGCGGACCCGAACTCGACCCCGAACTCCGCTGGCGCATCCTCACCCGCCTCGCCGTCCTCGGCGCCATCGACGACACCACCATCGCCACCGAACTCCGCAACGACCCCAGCGCCACCGGCCAGGAAGGCGCCGCCCGCTGCCGGGCCGCCCTCCCCACCCCCGACGCCAAAGCCACCGCCTGGCAGGCCCTCTTCCACGACGACAGCGTCTCCAACTACCTCTTCATCGCCACCGCCCAAGGCTTCTGGCAACCCGAACAGGCCGAACTCCTCCAGGACTACATCCCCCGCTACTACCCCGACGCCACCCAGCTCGCCACCCGCCGCGGCCCCGCCATCGCCCAAGCCGCAGGCACCCACGCATTCCCCGCATACGCCGTCGACCCCCACACCCTCCACCTCGGCGAACAAGCCCTCCACACCAACGACCTCACCCCCGCCCTCCGCCGCAAGATCACCGACCAGATCGACGACCTGCGCCGCGCCCTCGCCGTACGCAACACCCACTGACCCACCCCCACACACCACCCACCCGTGCCCGGCACGCCCCCACCCCACAGGGACGCGCCGGGCACGCGTGTGTCCAGAACCCCGCACCCATACCACCCACACCCCCAACCACAGCCCCCCACCCCACCCACATCCCCCTTTCGAGTTGAGATCACCAAGCTCTACGGCAGCGCACCCACACCACCCGACAAGCTGGCATGCACCCCCATGCCCACCCCGCGCACCCGAAGGGCCCCACCACCATGCCCACCCCCACCCCACCCCTCGCCGGCTCCACCACCGGCCCCACCGCCCTACGCCCCCTCATCGACACCGTCCTCACCGCACTCCACGACGGCGCCCACCGACGCGACGGCCCCCTCCCCGCCGGCGGACCCGACACCATCACCACCCGCACCCGCACCGCCACCCACCCCGTCATCCCCGAACACGGCACCGACCCCCACCACGCCCTCCGCACCCTCATCACCGCCCTCACCGAAGGCGCCGCAGACCCCGCACACCCCCACTGCACCGCCCACCTCCACACCCCACCCCTCGCCCTCGCCACCGCAGCAGACCTCGCCGCCTCCGCCCTCAACCCCTCCATGGACTCCTGGGACCAAGCCCCCGCCGCCTCCGTCCTCGAAGCCGACCTCACCACCGCACTCGCCACCGAGATCTACCCCCACCAACCCACACCCGACGCACTCCTCACCACCGGAGGCACCGAAGCCAACCAACTCGCCCTCCTCCTCGCCCGCGAACGCAACGGCCCCGTCCAGACCATCTGCGCCACCAACGCCCACCACAGCATCACCCGCGCCGCCTGGCTCCTCGGACTCCCCACCCCCGCCACCATCCCCGCCCCCACCGGCGTCATGGACCTCGCCGCCCTCGACGACGCCCTCACCCACCTCCATCCACCCCTCCTCGTCACCGCCACCGCAGGCACCACCGACACCGGCCAGATCGACCCCCTCGCCGACATCGCCGACCTCTGCACCACCCACGGCGCCGAACTCCACATCGACGCCGCCTACGGCGGCCCACTCCTCTTCAGCCCCACCCACCGAGGCAAGATCCACGGCCTCGACCGCGCCCACAGCGTCACCCTCGACCTCCACAAACTCGGCTGGCAACCCGCACCCGCAGGCATCCTCGCCGTCCCCCACCACACCCACCTCCACGCACTCCACCACCAAGCCCCCTACCTCAACGCCCACGACGACACCGAAGCCGGCCTCCCCGACCTCCTCGGCCGCTCCCTACGCACCACCCGCCGCCCCGACGCACTCAAAATCGCCGTCACCCTCAAAGCCCTCGGCCGCACCGGACTCGCCGACCTCATCGACCGCACCATCACCGCCGCCCACCACCTCGCCGACCTCATCGCCCAAACCCCCACCCTCGACCTCTACGACCGCCCCACCATCAGCACCGTCCTCTTCCGACCCACCAACACCGACAACACCACCGTCGCCACCATCCGCCGCACCCTCCTCACCCGCGGCCACGCCGTACTCGGCCGCGCCCACACCGACAACCGCCTCTGGCTCAAAGCCACCCTCCTCAACCCCCACACCACCCCCCACGACCTCCGCACCCTCCTCGACCTCGTCACCCACCTCGCCCACGACCTCGCGGAAGGCAACACCCCCCGATGACCGACCACCCCACCCCCGACCACAACCAGCCACACGACCTCGTCGGCATCGGCATCGGACCCTTCAACCTCTCCCTCGCCGCCCTCGCCCACGGCATCCCCCCCAACCCCCACCCCCTCACCACCACCTTCTACGACCAAAAACCCGCCTTCCACTGGCACCCCGGCCTCCTCATCGACGGAGCCACCCTCCAAGTCCCCTTCCTCGCCGACCTCGTCACCCTCGCCAACCCCGCAAGCCCCTGGACCTTCCTCAACTACCTACGCCACCACGAACGACTCTTCCCCTTCTACTTCGCCGAACGCTTCCACATCCAACGCGCCGAATACGACGCCTACTGCCGCTGGGTCAGCAACCAACTCCCCAACCTCCACTTCAACCACCAGATCGACGCCATCCGCTGGAACCACGACCGCGCCCTCTTCGAAGTCGACTACACCCAACTCGACACCGACGGCGAAGCCAAAGCCCTCGGCCGCACCCACACCCGCCACATCGCCCTCGGCATCGGCACCGAACCCCACATCCCCGAACCCCTCAAACCCCTCGTCGAAACCGAAACCCTCCCCGTCATCCACTCCGCCGACTACCTCCACCACCGACAACAACTCCTCGAAGCCGAACACATCACCATCATCGGATCCGGACAATCAGGCGCCGAAATCTTCCTCGACCTCCTACGCGCCCGCCCCCCAGGCCACGAAAAACTCCACTGGCTCACCCGCACCCAGGCCTTCGCACCCATGGAGTACTCCAAACTCGGCCTCGAACACTTCACCCCCGACTACACCCGCTACTTCCACGCCCTACCCGAAACCGTCCGCGACCACCTCGTCCCCCGCCAATGGCAACTCCACAAAGGCATCGACACCGACACCATCAACACCATCCACGACGAGCTCTACCGACGCACCCTCCACGGCGGCTGGCCCGACACCACCCTCACCCCCGGAATCTCCGTACGCACCGCAGAACGCCTCACCAACAACCGCATCGAACTCCACCTCCAACACACCCAACAAAACACCCGCACCAGCCTCACCACCGACGCCGTCATCCTCGCCACCGGCTACCACGAACGCCCCCTCGACCACCTCCTCACCGCCCTCGACCCCCACCTCCACCGCGACACCTCCGCACGCCCCCACATCGACGACCGATACCGCCTCGCCCTCGACCCCACCATCACCGGCCACATCTACGTACAGAACGCCGAACGCCACACCCACGGCGTCGGCACCCCCGACCTCGGCCTCGCCGCCTGGCGCAGCGCCACCATCCTCAACGACCTCACCCACACCACCACCTACCCCCTCCCCGAACGCACCGCCTTCACCACCTTCGGACTCACCCCCCACCCCTCCACCCTCCCCACCCAGAACCCCGGCCTCACCCCCCTCACCCGGACCAACTGACACCCCCTCACGCAGAACAACTGGCACCCCCCACACCACAGAAAACGGCCGCCCCCTCCACCAGGAGAGGACGGCCACCACCCCGAAGAACCACCCACCAAGGCCCCCGGTTACCCCGCAACGTGAATGCCCACGAAGGCGGCCTTCACGATGCCGACGCACGGTGACGACGATGCCCCACCGGAGGAGATTCCGGCATGATGGACGTCGGCAAGGCGTCGTTTTCATCAGCGAGAAGCCGACGTCGGCGTCGCCACCGGCCGTGTCGAGGTGATCGGACTCAGGTGGAGGCAGGCAGACCGGCCCCCGGTTGCCTGCGCGCCACAACGCGTGCGATCCGCTGTTCAAGCATTGCCTGGCAATCCGGCCACTCCGCTGCGGTGATGGAGAAGATCGCAGAGTCACGGAGCCGGCCCTCTTCGCCCGGCGCCCAAGAACGGGACCAGTTCCGCAACACGCCCTCGAAGCGCGCGCCCACCCCTTCGATTGCGGCCCTTGACCGGCCGTTGCGCGCGTCCGTCTTCAGGTCGACGCGCGCCACCCCCCAGTTCTCGAACGCCTGCCGGAACAGCAAGTACTTGGCCTCGGTGGGTCGACCCCGGCCGGCGCAGCGATCATGTTGGCGGCCACGGCGCTGACCCAGGTCCGGCCGAAGTGACGGGCGGCGTCACGGCCAGCCGGGTTCACCAGCCGTCGCCGATGTCGAAGTTGGCGGCGATCGGCATGCCGTTGTGCGCGAACACCACCACGAGGTAGTAGTCCGACGCGGTCAGCCCGGCGTAGATCCGTTCCGCCAGCTCCGAACTCGCGACGTCCTCCGACCGTGAGATCACGGTGAGCATCGCGGGCACCTGGTCCAGCACTCCGGATTGTGATTCCAGTGGACCCGAGTAGAGACCAGCGCTCAGGTCGTCGTTGTCGAACCAGTAGTTGTATCCGTCGCAGTCGTTGGGTGTGATCGTCCCGCCCTCGAAGGATGTCCCCAGGATGCGCGAGACGTCCGCCCACAGGCGGTCGCCGAACTCTCTGCTCCGGAAGGCGTCCGGCTGCGCGGGCCCGACATAGAAGTCGAAGTCACATTTGTAACCGTCGTACTGCGCGAAATCTGGCATCGGAATCTCTCTACAGGTTGCCATGAAAGGGGGAAGCCGCCGCTCACCGGGGCGGGCGGCGGCTCCCCGTTCCGGAACGGAGGACCGGACTAGAAGCAACGCCATTCAGTTAGCTGTGGGGCTCGTTCGTCAAGGGCGATAGGCGGAACAGCGGAGCTGCCGTAGAAGAGGTCTGTCACTCCAAGACTTCCTCACCACGGGAGCTCCGCTGTTGCCCGAGCGGCAGCGCGTTGCGACAGACCCGCCAACGACTGGGGGCGGCACCGTTGAAGGCACTGTTCGACATGGTGCGGGACCCGGTGGCCACGGTCGCGGCCCAGACGCGGTGGCGCGGGCTCCTGGTAGTGGCGGTCTACGGCACACTGCTGCCGGTGCCGGACACCCCGGAAAACCTCACGGTCTTCGCCAAGCAGCTGTGCAACCACGGATCTGGGGGATATCCGCAGGTCCGGCTGGCAGTGCTGGTGGCCTGCGGGACCCGCGCGGTGATCGGGGCGGCGTTCGGCCCGTCCACTACCGGTGAGCTGGAGTACGCCGGCCGGCTCGCGGACGACTTACGCGCGGGGATGCTGCTGGGTGACCGGAACTTCGCCGCTGCCGGCCTGCTGAACCGGTTCGCCGCCACCGGCGCCCATCTGCTGGTGCGGCGCAAGTCCGCACGGAGGCTGCCGCCGGTGGCAACTGTGGTGACGGCTCGTTCCTGGCCCGGCTCGGCACGTTGACCGTCCGGGTGATCGACGCCGAGATCAGCATCGTCACCTCCCAAGGGTCACGCACCGGTCACTACCGGCTGTTGACCACCCTTACCGACCCGGCGGAGTATCCGGCCGCCGAACTCATCCGGCCCCACCACGAACGCCAGGAGATCGAGACAGCCTACGCAGAGTTGAAATCCACGATCCTGTGTGGGCGGGTCCTGCGCGCCCGCACCCCCACCGGGGTGGAGCAGGAGGTCCGGGCCCTGCTGGTGGCCTACCAGGCGCTGCGGACCGCGATGACGGATGCCACCGACAGCCTCCCGGGCACCGACCCGGACCGGGCAGGGTTCACCGTCGCGCTGCCTGCCGCCCGCGACCAGCTCGTCCTGGCCGCGGGCATCATCACCGACACCGTTGCTGACCTGGTCGGAGTCATCGGCCGCCACGTACTGGCCCAGCTCCTGCCGAAACGGCGAGTCCGCACAAAAGACCGCATCGTCAAACGCGCGATCCCCAAGTACAACGCGCGCGGACCCGCCATCGACCGGGCCACATACAAGGCCACCATCAGCATCAACATACTCACCACACCCTTGACGCCACCCGGCCGACTGAACGGCGTGGCATCTAGAACACCGGCACACCATCCCGCGTCAGACGCCAACCCACCGAAGCGAACTCCGCACCATCCACCGAACCCTTCGCCTGCACCCACGAAATGATCGTGTTACGGATCTCCTCCGAATTCGCCCACACCTGCTGCGCACCCGGCACATGCGGGAAATTACCCCCACCACTCGCCCGGTAATTGTTCACCGCCAGCACGAACTGCGCCGCCGGATCGATCGGCTCACCCTCGAACGACAGATTCACGATCCGCGAACCAACCGGCTTCGCAATATCGATGTCGTACGTCACACCCCACACCGCGTCATAGTTGTAGTCCGGAATACCACCCGCGTTCGTCAACGCCGCCGGATCCACCGAAGCACCCGCCGCAGTCTGCACGTAATACCGCGCCGAGAACTCCAAGTACTCCCTGATCTGCGCACCCGTCAACAACCGCGCCTCAAGAGTGTTCTCGAACGGATACAGACCCGCCGCATCCTTGATCGTCACCTCCCCGGCCGGAATCCGCGCCGTACGCGAGAAACACGACGCCTGCGACAGCACCGGAAGCGCCTCGTACGCACCCCCCGCCAGCGCCGCCTTCACCGTCTCCGCCTGAACGACACTGATCAGATCAATGATCGGCTCGTCCTTCCAGGCCGCCTCCGCCGTCGTCATCTCCGCCGCCGACGTACCGATGACCTGGTTGACGTACGCCACCACCTTCTCGTGCTCATCCGCCAACAGCTTCGTGATCTCCGGATCCTCGCCCACCGTGTTGGAGTTCAGCACCCGCGAACCCGCCTTCTCCACCACCCAACGACCCTTCTCCCACACCAGATCGAAGTCGAACAACGTCAGCCGCTGCCCCCACTTCAACGGCTCGGAGAGCACCACCTTCTTGCCCGTCTCCTTGTTCTCCACGAAATACTCGGGAATCTCCAGATGCGCATGCCCCACCAGAATCGCGTCGATCCCCGGAACCTGCTCCGCCACCAGACCCGCCGCATTCTCCACATACGGGACCTGATCACCGTACGACGACGTACCACTGCTCCCCGAGTGCGCCGACACGATCACGACATCCGCACCCATGGAACGCAACCGCGGCACGAACTTCGCCGCCTGCTCCTCCAGACCCGGGAACACCATCTTCCCGCTCACGTTCGCCTTGTCCCAGATGGCGATACCCGGATTGGTCAGACCCAGGATCGCGACCCGCACATCCGGACCGTGCGGAGTGCGCAGCTTCTTGATGACATACGGAGCGAACGCCGGCCGCAAGGTCTTCGCATCCAGCGCGTTCGCACCCAGCAGCGGGAAGTCGCACTGCTCCTCGAACTTCCGCAGCACCGGAATGCCGTAGTTGAACTCGTGGTTGCCCAGTGCCGCGGCGTCATACCCGATCGCGTTCATCGCCTGCGCCATCGGATGCACCGGACCACGCTTCGCCGTGATCGGATCGATCTTGGCGTAGTAGTACGACAACTGCGTGCCCTGGATCGTGTCACCCGCATCGATCAGCAGGGTGTTCTGACGGCCCTTCTCCTCACGCACCTGGTCCACCAGCGTGGAGATCTTCGCCAGACCCACATCATTGTGAGCCTTGTCGTCGAACTCCGCATCGGTGAAATAGTCCCAGTTGAAGACGTTCCCATGCAGATCGGTCGTCCCCATCACGGTGAACGAGTACCGCTTCGGCGGACGTCCATGGCCCCGCCCCTCGGCAGCAGCCGGAACGGCAGAACCGCCCACGATCGCCGCACCGGCACCGGCAGCCGCCGACGTGCCCAGGAACGTCCTACGGTTCAGCGGCATTTCGTCTCCCACATCTCTGATCCATGCCTCTCGGCTCACAAACGGTCCAGCCCCAGGACGAATCGGACACCGCCCAACCCGCCCAGACCGCACACAACGCGCGTAGATAATCGCCCAGAAGCCACCCCCCGCAACACCCCCAGCAGGTTTCGATCTGATGACCACCCGTTCTCCCACCCGGATGCGAAAGTGGACACATGACCGAAACCCCGCCCCCCTACGGCACCCCCGACCACCCCCGCGTCGCCGTCCGCGGCGAAGCCCGCCTCGAAGTCGACCCCGAAACCGCCCGCATCGGCATCACCGTCACCGCCCGCGGAAAAGACCGCCGCACCGCCCTCGAAGACCTCACCCGACGCAACAACCACGTCCTCGAACTCGCCCGCACCTACGGCCAAGCAGTCGAAAAACTCGAAACCGGCGCACTCTCCCTCACCCCCGAACTCACCCCACGCGGCCGCGACGAAAAAATCCGCGCCTACCACGGCCGCGTCCACGTCACCGCCGTCCTCAACGACTTCACCGCACTCGGCGAACTCACCACCCGCATCGCCGACCTCGACATGACCCGCGTCGACGGCCCCTGGTGGAGCCTGCGCCCCGACTCACCCGCCCACGCAACCGCCCGCCGCCAAGCCGTACACGAAGCCGTCCAACGCGCCCGCGAATACGCCGACGCCCTCGGCGCCCACCTCACCGCCCTCGTCGAACTCGCCGACCTCGGCGCCGAGAACACCGCCCCCCTGGCCATGCCCGCCCCACCCGGCGGCATCCGGGGCCGCGCAGCCTACGGAAGCGCGACCGAACCCGCCCCGGCCCTCGACCTCGAACCGCAACGCCAGACCGTCTACGCCCAGGTCAATGCCCGCTTCACCATGTCCCCGCCACAACTATGAGATGAATGCTCATCCGAGCACCGCGATGCACAATTCAACGCTTATCAACAACGCTTCACCCAAAGGCCGTTGGGTCGTCACGCACGACCAATCGACTACCCATAGGTAAGGTCTAGGCTCGATCCATGCGCCGAGCAAAAATCGTCTGCACCCTGGGCCCCGCAACCGACACATACGACCAGATCAAGGCACTCGTCGAAGCCGGAATGGACATCGCCCGCCTCAACCTCAGCCACGGCACCTACGTCGAACACGAAGAACGCTACCGCCACGTCCGCAAAGCCTCCGACGAAACCGGACACAGCGTCGGCATCCTCGTCGACCTACAAGGCCCGAAGATCCGCCTCGGCCGATTCCGCGAAGGCCCCGTACTCCTCGAACGCGGCGACCACTTCACCATCACCGTCGAACCCGAAGAAGGCGACCGCCACATCTGCGGCACCACCTACAACGGACTCGCCACCGACGTCACCACCGGCGAACGCATCCTCGTCGACGACGGCCGCGTCACCCTCGAAGTCACCGAAGTCGACGGCCCCCGCGTCCACACCACCGTCATCGAAGGCGGCATGGTCTCCGACCACAAAGGCCTCAACCTCCCCGGCGTCGCCGTCTCCGTCCCCGCACTCTCCGAAAAGGACATCGAAGACCTCCGCTGGGCCCTGCGCACCGGCGCCGACGTCATCGCCCTCTCCTTCGTACGCAGCGGACGCGACATCGAGGACGTCCACCGCATCATGGACGAGGAGGACCGCCGCCTCCCCGTCATCGCCAAGATCGAGAAACCCCAGGCCGTCGACAACATCGACGGCATCGTCGCCGCCTTCGACGGCATCATGGTCGCCCGCGGCGACCTCGGCGTCGAAATGCCCCTCGAACAAGTGCCGATGGTGCAGAAGCGCGCGATCAAACTCGCCAAACGCAACGCCAAACCGGTCATCGTCGCCACCCAGATGCTCGACTCGATGATCGACAACTCCCGCCCCACCCGCGCCGAGGCCTCCGACGTCGCCAACGCGGTCATCGACGGCACGGACGCGGTCATGCTCTCCGGCGAGACCAGCGTGGGCAAGTACCCCGTCGAGACGGTCCGCACCATGTCCCGCATCGTCGAAGCCGCCGAGACGGACATCCTCGCCAAGGGCCTCCCGCCCCTCACCGAACGCAACAAACCCCGCACCCAGGGCGGCGCGGTGGCCCGTGCGGCAGCCGAGATGGGCGACTTCCTGGGCGCCAGGTTCCTGGTCGCCTTCACCCAGAGCGGCGACACGGTCAGGCGCCTCTCCCGCTACCGCTCACCCATCCCGCTCCTGGCCTTCACCCCGGAGCCGGCCACCCGCTCCCAGCTGAGCCTGACGTGGGGCGTGGAGACCTTCCTCGGCCCGCACGTCGATTCGACGGACGCGATGGTGGCCCAGGTCGACGAGGAACTGCTGAAGATCGGCCGGTGCAAGGAGGGCGACGTCGTGGTCATCACGGCCGGTTCCCCGCCGGGAGTCCCGGGCTCGACGAACCTGGTCCGGGTGCACCGCATCGGCGAGAGTGACGGCCTGAAGTAGCCCGGCTGTCAGTACTTCGGCCCGACGTGGGCGTCCATCAGCGCGACGGACGCCCGTCGGGCGACGGAGATGTTGAACGGATCGCTGCCGCGCGCGAGAGTTGTCCACTCGACCCCGACAGCGGTGAGTGTGTCGCTGAACAGCTTGCGGATGTCGTCCGACTTGTTGGCGAAGAAGTAACGGGGATACTCGTAGCGCTTCCGTTCGCCGCCGATGAGCTTCGTGGTCCAGTTGGTGATGCGGCAGCCATCGGAGTGGATGAGCCCACGGATGAAGTCCCAGGGGTTCGAACCAACGATTTCCTGTTGCCAGGCCTCCAGCGTGATCAGCCGTTCGTGCTTCTTCCCGGGGCCGTGCTGAGGGAAGAGGCAGGGCAGATGCTTCGAGTAGACCTTGATGTTGTGGCACCCGGTCTTTCGAACCCGACTTGTGGCATTGTCCGGGAACACTTTGCGCATGGCCGCCTCGGCTTCGTCCTGAATGCCGGGCCAGGAGTCGTCGAGAGTGATCACGAGATTCGGCACTCGGTGCTGTGTGTGCCGGCTTATGTGGCCGTCGCCCAGGTAGAGGCCCAGAAGGTAGGCGTAGGCGGACTCGTTCAGATCGGCGCCATCACATCGATTGCACGACGGGGTGTGTGACCCCGGACAATCACCTCGTCTGGAGCGGTCTACGTGGAGCCAGTACGAGACGGTGCCGCGAGGCACGTTCAGCTGGCGGGCGACATCTGCACCTTTTGCGCCGGACCTGAGGAGGGTGAGCGCCTTCTGGCGTACCTCTATGCCGTGAAAGTTCACGGCACCACTCTCAGCGACGACAGGTGGCCATGAGTAGCAAAAAGTGGATGTTCACGAGAAGGTGAACATCCACTTCAGGATGTGCCGGGTGCGGGAGTCGAACCCGCACGTCCTTTCGGACAGATGTGTTTGAGACATCAGCGTCTGCCATTCCGCCAACCCGGCTGGCCAACCCGGTCGGAGTCTACCGGGTCCCCGCGGGTTCCCGCAGCTAGGTAGGCTGCATGAGCAGCAGCATCTGCCCGGCCCGTAACGAGGAGCCCCGTGACAACCCCCGAGCCACCCAAGCCCACCGCCGACGACGACAAGTCGCACGTTCCGCCGCTGACGACCCGCGTCGTCATCGCCGAGGACGAGGCGCTCATCCGTCTCGACCTCAAAGAGATGCTGGAGGAAGAGGGCTACGCGGTCGTCGGTGAGGCCGGGGACGGTCAGAGGGCTGTCGAGCTGGCCCGGGAGCACCGGCCGGATCTGGTCATCCTCGATGTGAAGATGCCGGTTCTCGATGGGATCTCTGCCGCGGAGAAGATCGCTGAGGAGTCCATTGCGCCTGTTCTGATGCTGACCGCTTTCTCGCAGCGTGATCTTGTCGAGCGGGCGCGGGATGCCGGGGCGATGGCGTATCTGGTGAAGCCGTTCAGCAAGAGCGATGTGGTGCCGGCGATCGAGATGGCGGTGTCGCGGTTCGCGGAGCTGAAGGCGTTGGAGGCCGAGGTTGCGGACCTTGCGCAGCGGCTGGAGACGCGGAAGCTGGTGGATCGGGCGAAGAGCATTCTGCAGACGGATTACGGGTTGTCGGAGCCGGCTGCGTTTCGGTGGATTCAGAAGACGTCGATGGATCGTCGGTTGTCGATGCAGCAGCTTGCTGAGGCGTTGATCGAGGACGCTGAGGAGAAGAAGAGGGCGGCGAAGGAGGGCGAGTAGTCGTTCCTGGTCGTTCCTGGTCGTGTGGATGAGGCCTGTGCCCCGGTTGTCCGGGGGACAGGCCTCATCCGTGTGGTGGTGCGGGTCAGTCTTCGCCGAGGTAGGCCTTGCGGACGGATTCGTCGTGGAGGAGGTCTGCTCCGGTGCCGGAGAGGACGATCTTGCCGACTTCCATGACGTGGCCGTGGTCCGCGAGGGAGAGCGCGGCCTGGGCGTTCTGTTCGACGAGCAGGATGGTGGTGCCCTGGGCCCTGAGTTCGACGATGGTCTCCATGATCTTCTGCATCATGATCGGGGAGAGGCCCATGGAGGGTTCGTCCAGCATGAGGAGCTTGGGCTGGCACATGAGGGCGCGGCCCATGGCGAGCATTTGTTGTTCGCCGCCCGAGAGGGTTCCTGCGGCCTGTTTGCGGCGTTCCCCGAGGATGGGGAAGAGGTCGTAGGCGCGTTGGATGTCCTTTTCGATGCCTGCTTTGTCGTTGCGGAGGTAGGCGCCGAGTTGGAGGTTTTCGGTGATCGTCAGCCGGGGGAAGATGTGGCGTCCCTCGGGGGAGTGGGCGAGGCCCAGGGAGACGATCTTGTGGGCGGGGAGGGTGCCGAGTGGTTGGCCGTCGAAGGTGATGCTGCCGCCGGCGGGCTTGAGGAGCCCGGAGAGGGTGCGCAGGGTGGTGGTTTTGCCTGCGCCGTTGGTGCCGATGAGGGTGACGACTTGGCCGGCTTCGACGGTGAAGGAGATGCCTTTGACGGCTTCGATCTTGCCGTAGGCGACGCGGAGGTCCTTGACCTCGAGTAGTGCGGTCATCGGGCGTCCTCCTCCTTGGTGCTGGTGGTGCTGGTGGTGCTGGTGGTGCTGGCTGTGTCCGTCGTGTCGGCCGTGTCCGCGGCGTCGGCCGTCTCGCTGGCTTCGGCTTCGGCTTCGGCTTGGGCGTCGGCCTCGGCATGGGCTTCGGCGGCTTCGACTTCGGCGACTTCTTCGGCGCCGGGGGCGCCTTCGAAGGGGGTGCCGAGGTAGGCGGCGATGACGCGTTCGTCGCTCTGGACGATGTCGGAGGTGCCTTCGACGAGTTTTTCGCCTTGGACGAGGACGGCGACGCGGTCGCAGAGGTTGAAGATGAACCGCATGTCGTGCTCGATGACGAGGACGGCGATGCCCTGGTCGCGGATGGCGAAGATGAGTTCTTCGGTGACGCGGGTTTCCTGGGGGTTCATGCCGGCGGTGGGCTCGTCGAGGAGCAGGAGTCCGGGGTCGCTGGCGAGTGCGCGGGCGATCTCCAGTTTGCGCTGGTCTCCGTAGGGGAGGTTGCGCGCGAGGTGGTCGGCCTTGTCCTGGAGGCCGATGAACTCCAGGAGTTCCATGGCGCGTTCGCGGCTTGCGTTTTCGGCTTTGGTGAAGCCGGGGAGGCGCAGGAGGGCGGACCAGAGGCCTTCTTTGGTTCTGGTGTGGCGGCCGACGAGGACGTTTTCCAGGACGGTCATGTTGGCGAAGAGCCGGATGTTCTGGAAGGTGCGGGCGATGCCTGCCTGGGTGACGAGGTGGGGCTTGGGGGGCAGGACGGTGCCTTTGTAGCTGACCTTGCCTTCGGTGGGGACGTAGAGGCCGGTGAGGCAGTTGAAGAAGGTGGTCTTGCCGGCGCCGTTGGGGCCGATGAGGCCGACGATTTCGCCTGTGTTGACGGTGAGGTCGACGTTGCGTACGGCGGTGAGGCCGCCGAAGCGCATGGTGACGCCACTTGCGTCGAGGACGGTGGTGGCGGTTTGTGTGGTGGTGGTCATGGTCGTCACGCCCCCGCCTTGGCGATGCCGGCGTCGGTTTCTTCGGACTGCCGTGGTTCTGGTACGTCGAGCTCGTCGCTCTCGTGGAATTCGAGCTGTTTCCTGCGGTCGGCGACCAGGCCTTCGGGGCGCAGGCGCATCAGGAGGATGAGTGCGATGCCGAAGAGGAAGAGCTGGTAGTCCTGCATGAATTGGAGTTTGGCCGGGATGAGGTAGAGCAGTGCGGCGCCGACGAGGGGTCCGCTGAGGGTTCCCATGCCGCCGAGGATGACGGCGGCGAGGAGGAAGGCGGAGTTGGGTGGTACGGAGCCGGCGAACTGGTACTGCTCGGGTGTCACGGTGTAGTTGACGTGTGCTTGGACGGTGCCGGCGAGGCCGGCGAGGGTGGCGCCGAGGGCGAAGGCGATGAGCTTGAGCCGGAAGGCGTTGATGCCCATGGCGGTGGCGGCGGTTTCGTCTTCGCGGATGGCGACCCAGGCGCGGCCGATGCGGGATTCTCCGGAGCGGCGGAAGACGAGGACGACGACGGCGGTGAAGACGAGCATCAGCAGGTAGTAGTTGGCGGACCTGCCGAGGGTGACGCCGAGGATGTCGTGTTTGAGTCCGAAGTCGAATCCGAAGAAGTTGAGGTCGGGGATGCTGGGGATGCCTTGGGAGCCGTTGGTGAGGTCGGGTCCGCTGTTGCCGTTGAGGTTGTTGACGGTCAGGCGGAAGATTTCACCGAAGCCGAGGGTGACGATGGCGAGGTAGTCGCCGCGCAGTCGTAGGGTCGGGGCGCCGATGAGGACGCCGAAGACGAGGGATGCGGCGGCGCCGGTGAGGACGGCGGCCCAGAAGGGGAATTGGACGCCGATGGCCGACATGGTGGAGCCGGAGACGAGGGCGGCGGCGTAGGCGCCGACGCCGAGGAAGGCGACGTATCCGAGGTCGAGGAGGCCGGCGAGGCCGACGACGACGTTGAGGCCGAGTGCCACGGTGCCGAAGATGAGGATGTTGGCGCCGATGAGGGCGTATTCCTCTTTTTGCTGGGTGAAGGGGAAGCAGACGGCGGCGACGAGGGCGGCGGTGAGGGTGATGTTGCGGTGCTTCGTGGTGAGTGCGGTGAGGCGGGAGATGAGTCCGGCTCGGTGCAGTGCGGCGAAGGCGAAGCCGGCGGTGATGAGGAAGCCGATGAAGAGTTCGGTGTAGTCGGTGTCGATGCCGTAGGAGAAGACATAGAGGCCGATGCCGAACGCTGCGACGATGATGAGGATTTCGGCCCAGTCGGGGAGCGCTTTGGCGCGAGGCAGGGAGCGGTCGACCTTGCCGATTCTGATGCTGCGGTAGAGCCAGAAGAGCAGCGCGGCCGAGCCTACGCCGAGGAGCACGGCGAGGAGGATCAGGAGCGGCAGCCTCAGCCGGATCTTGGGGAGGGATGCCCGGGTCTTGCGGTCCAGGGGCAGGCCGAGTGCGCCGAGTACGGTGATGAGGGTGGCTGCTGCGGCGATGTATCCGCCGGGTTCCAGGTTGGCGAGGCCGCCGAGGTCCACTGCGATGGCGATGGCGGTGTACCAGGTGGTGGCCAGTGTGCCGAGGGCCAGGAAGAAGGTGGCGTTGTTGCTGCCCAGGGGGTTCAGCCAGCCGGTGCCTCGGATGCCGTAGCCGGCGGTGGCGAAGATCAGGGTGATGATTCCGCTGATGAGGGTGAGGACTTGGAGTCCGCCCGGGTAGCCGGCGACGGTGAGATCGCCGGGGAATTCGGAGGTCCAGGTCCACGGGAGGAATGTGGAGGCGATGGTGAGTGCGGCGCCGATGACGGTGGTCGTTCGCGCTGCGGCCTGGGGCAGGGGGAGGACCGGTGTGATTTCGGTGGTGTCGTTGGTGGTCATGGGTATCACGCCCGATCCGCGACGCGTTCGCCGAGCAGGCCCTGGGGGCGCAGCAGGAGGACGATGATGAGGAGGACGAAGGCCCATACGTCCTTCCAGGCGCCGCCGCCGAAGAGTTCCATGCCGGGGACGTTGCTCATGTAGCCGGTGGCGAGGGATTCGGCGATGCCGAGGACGACGCCGCCGAGCATGGCGCCGTAGATGTTGCCGATGCCGCCGAGTACGGCTGCGGTGAAGGCTTTGAGGCCCATGATGAAGCCCATTTTGAAGCCGATCTGGCCGTTTTTGAGTCCGTAGGCGACGGCGGCGACGGCGGCGAACGCGGCGCCGATGGCGAAGGCCATGACGATGATGCGGTCGGTGTTGATGCCCATGAGCTTTGCGGTGTCGGGGTCTTGGCTGGTGGCTTGCATGCCGCGGCCGGAGCGGGTCTTGGAGACGAAGAGGCCGAGGGCGAGCATGCAGACGGGTGCGGTGATGAGGACGAAGAGGTCACCGCGTTGGATGTGGGCGCCGAGGATGTCGAATGCTTCGCCCTTGAACTGGGGGAAGGGGCGGTCCTTCTTGGCGTCGGGGTACCACTTCCAGATGGCTTGCTGGAGGGCGAGGGAGAGTCCGATCGCGGTGATGAGTGGGGCGAGGCGGGGGGCGTTGCGCAGGGGGCGGTAGGCGAAGCGTTCGGCGGCTGCGCTGATGGAGACGGAGCAGATGACGCCGCCGATGATCATGAGGGGGATGATGGCGAGGAGGGAGACGCCGGCCGGCATCCAGAGGTACACGGTGAGAGCTCCGAAGCCTCCGATCATGAAGATCTCGCCGTGGGCGAAGTTGATGAGCTGGATGATTCCGTAGACCATCGTGTAGCCGATCGCGATGAGTCCGTACATCGCGCCGAGGATGAGTCCATTGGCCAGCTGTTGCGGCAGTTCGTTCACCGCAGGGCCTCCGTGGAGTGGTTCGGATATGGCACCGCGCGGGAGCGCTGGTGGCGCCCCCGCGCGGTTTGGTGTCGGTGGGTGCCCGGGTGGGCAGCCGGGGTCAGGGCTTGTAGGCCTCGCTGAGCTTGGACGTCCACTTGCCGCCGTCGACCTGGTAGGCGGTCATCATGGTGTTGGTGGTGTCGCCGAATTCGTCGAAGGAGACGGGGCCGGTGACGCCGGAGAAGTTGACCTTGTTCATGGCTTCGAGGACCTTGGCGCGGGCGTCGTCGGGGAGCTTGCCGTCGTTCTCGGTGACGGCGATCTTGACGGCTTCGATGATGGCCCAGGTGGCGTCGTAGGTGCCGCCGCCGTAGGCCTCGTAGGCGTCCTTGTATCCGGCGGTCTTGTAGTCCGCGATGAACTTCTTGGCGGAGTCGAGCTCCTCGACGGGCTTGCCGACGGAGGTGGCGATGTCGCCCTGGGCCTTCTTGTTGAGCTTGATGAAGTCGGCGCTGTACATGCCGTCGCCGCCCATGAGGGGGATCTGGACGCTGTCCTTGAGCTGCTGGCTCAGGGGTGCGCCGGCGGGGTATTCGCCGCCGTAGTAGACGGCTTTGGCGCCGGACTTCTTGACCTTGGTGACGACGGCGTTGAAGTCGCGGTCGTCGGGGTTGACGTGGTCGGTGCCGACGATCTTGCCGCCGAGGGTGGTGAAGGTCGCCTTGAAGGAGGCGGCGAGACCGGCGCCGTAGGGCTTCTGGTCGTCGATGAGGTAGACCTGCTTGATCTTCGCGTTGTTGAAGAGGTACTTCGCGGCGAAGGCGCCCTGGATCTGGTCCGTGGTGGCGGTGCGGAAGTAGGTCTTGTAGGGGCGCTTCTTGTCGCCGGTCTTCCAGTTCTCGCCCTGGGTGAGTTCGGTGCCGGTGTTGGCGGGGGAGATCTGGGTGAGGCTGGCGTCGTTGAGCGGCTTCTGCATCGACTGGGAGACGCCGGAGTTCAGCGGGCCGACGACGCCGAGGACGGTTTTGTCGTCGATGAACTTCTGGGCGTTCTGCTGTCCGACGGAGGGCTGGGCCTGGTCGTCGAGGGCCTTGAATTCGAACTTGATGCCGGGGACGGTCTTTTCCTTGTTCGCCGTCTTGACGGCGAGTTCGGCGGAGTTCTTCATGCCGAGGCCGAGGGCGGACAGGTCGCCGGTGATGGGTGCGTCGAGGCCGATGACGACGGTCTGGGTGTCGCCGCCGCTGCTGGTGTTGTCGTCGTCGCGCGACCCGCAGGCGGTGAGCGTCAGTGCTCCTGTGGTGAGCACTGTGGTGAGGATGAGCAATGAACGGTGTCGCACGAATTGGTCCTTTCCCTGGCGCGGCCTCCTCGCTCGAGGTGCCGTGTCGTTCGCCGGGCCGTACTGGTTGGTACAGGGCCGTGCTTGCAGACGCGCCCGGCGGCGCGGTGACTGGCGGTGACTCTAGGCGCAGGTGCGGGGGTGGGGGATGGTCCTTTGCAGGATGTGACTTTCTTGTTATGCCTTTGAGCAAGGCTTGAGGTGGCTGTGCTGACATGTACGGCTTTTTTGCCGCTCCGTGAACGGGTCCTGCGGTGACCACATGGTGAGAACGCGCAGCTCTGCTAAGGGGCTTGAGGCGATCTTGCTGCTGTCGCGTGTGGGGGGAGGCGGGAGGGGCGCCTGGGATGTGACGGGGTGCCTGGTGTCCGCGGGGCCGGATCGAAGGGGGCGTGCGGAGCCGTGTGTGTAGGGCGTGTGCGTTACGCAGCGTTGCGTTCGGGGATACGTGATCGACGCGGCGTGGTGTTCGCGAGGTGTGTGCCGCACATGTCCGGTGCCGAGTTGGCCATACAACGGACCCTGTGGTCAAGGGTGTTGGCCGGACATCTTCTTCAACGGTGGGTGTGGTGAGGGTGGTTGTGGGTGGGAATGGCGCTGCCCGGCCGGAACGTGGTCCGGCCGGGCAGGGTGTGTGTGGTGTGTTCGGGCCGGTCAGGCGGCGTTTGTCTGCGGTGCGTCGCGGAGCATGCAGGTCAGGCGGGCGGTGCACACCCGCTTGTCGTGTTCGTCGGTGATGACGATCTCGTAGGTGGCGGTGGAGCGGCCGCGGTGTACGGGGGTGGCGACGCCGGTGACGAGTCCGCTGCGGACTCCTCGGTGGTGGGTGCAGTTCAGGTCGACGCCGACGGCGAGCTTGTGGGCGCCGCCGTGGAGCATGGAGCCGATCGAGCCGAGGGTCTCGGCGAGGACGGCCGAGGCTCCGCCGTGGAGGAGTCCGTAGGGCTGGGTGTTGCCTTCGACGGGCATGGTGCCGACGACGCGGTCCGCGGAGGCTTCGACGATGGTGACGCCCATGCGTTCGCCGAGGTGGCCGGCGGAGAAGAGGGCGGGCAGGTCGACGCCGAGTGCGGCGTACTCGTCGATGATCTCCTGGGGGAACGTGGGTGCGGTGTGCTCGCCCATGGGGTCGTGCTCCGATCGTCTGCGGTGTTCGTGGTTGTTTATGTCGTGTACACCGTTCTTATCAGACGACTGAGCGGACGCTTAGTGGGGTGCGGGGGTGGATCGACCGGCCTGTTCCGGGGCGTTCTGCCGGACGGTGTTCTCGAAGCGCACGACGACGGACTTGCTGGCGGGGGTGTTGCTGGTGTCGGCGGTGGAGTCGAGCGGGACCAGCACGTTGGTCTCGGGGTAGTAGGCGGCGGCGCAGCCGCGGGCGGTCGGGTAGTGGACGACGCGGAAGCCGGGGGCGCGGCGTTCGATGCCGTCCTTCCATTCGCTGACGAGGTCGGTGTGGGCGCCGTCGGGCAGGTCGAGGGCGTGGGCGTCGTCGGGGTTGACCAGGACGACGCGGCGGCCGCCCTTGATGCCGCGGTAGCGGTCGTCGAGTCCGTAGATCGTGGTGTTGTACTGGTCGTGGGAGCGCAGGGTCTGCAGGAGCAGCCGGCCTTCGGGGAGTTCGGGGTGTTCGACAGGGGCGGCGGTGAAGTTGGCCCTGCCGGTCGCGGTGGGGAAGCGGCGTTCGTCGCGGGGGGCGTGCGGGAGGGTGAAGCCGCCGGGGTGTGCGATGCGGGCGTTGAAGTCCTCGAATCCGGGGACGACGCGTGCGATGCGGTCGCGGATCGTCGCGTAGTCGTTCTCGAACTCCTCCCAGGGGGTGTGCGAGTCGGGGCCGAGGACGGCGCGGGCGAGGCGGGCGACGATGGCGGGCTCGGAGAGCAGGCGG
Source organism: Streptomyces sp. NPDC052052 (assembly GCF_040680455.1). NCBI lineage: Bacteria > Bacillati > Actinomycetota > Actinomycetes > Kitasatosporales > Streptomycetaceae > Streptomyces > Streptomyces sp. NPDC052052. Next base: position 290,264 of record NZ_JBFAWU010000001.1, read on the forward strand.
GGGCTTGCCGGGGTGAGGTTGCCGCGTGAGGCGTGGACCATGCTCATGGAGTCCTCGACGGTGACGAACTGCCTGCCGCTCGCCTGGACGTCCTTGTCGGTGCGGCCCAGTGTCGGGAGGATCAGTGCCCGGGTGCCGGTCACGGTGTGGGAGCGGTTGAGCTTGGTGGAGACGTGGACGGTGAGGCGGGCGCGGCGTATGGCGGCTTCGGTGACGTCCGTGTCGGGGGTCGCGGCGACGAAGTTGCCGCCCATGGCGAAGAAGACCTTGGCGTCGCCGTCGCGCAGGGCCCGGATGGAGCGGACGACGTCGTAGCCGTGGTGGCGCGGTGAGGTGATCTCGAATTCTTTGTCGAGGGCGTCGAGGAATGCGGCCGGGGGCCGTTCGAAGATGCCCATGGTGCGGTCGCCCTGGACGTTGGAGTGGCCGCGCACGGGGCAGACTCCGGCGCCGGGGCGGCCGATGTTGCCGCGCAGGAGGAGGAAGTTGACGACTTCGCGGATGGTGGGCACGGAGTGCTTGTGCTGGGTGAGGCCCATCGCCCAGCACACGATGGTGCGCTTCGAGGCGAGGACCATCGCGAGGGCTTTCTCGATGGCGTGGCGGTCGAGGCCGGTGGCGGCGAGGGTCTGTTCCCAGTCCGCCTCGCGGGCCGCGGCGGCGAACTCGTCGTAGCCATGGGTGTGGTCGTGGACGAAGGCTTCGTCGACGGCGCCCTCGGTCTGGATGATCAGTTTGTTGAGGAGGCGGAAGAGTGCCTGGTCGCCGCCGATGCGGATCTGCAGGAAGAGGTCGTTGAGCGCGGCGCCCCTGATCATGCCCTTCGGGGTCTGCGGGTTCTTGAACCGTTCCAGGCCGGCCTCGGGCAGCGGATTCACCGAGATGATCTTTGCGCCGGCGGACTTGGCCTTCTCCAGGGCGGACAGCATCCGGGGATGGTTCGTGCCGGGGTTCTGTCCGGCGACGATGATCAGGTCCGCCTGGTGGAGGTCCTCCAGCGAGACGCTGCCCTTTCCGATGCCGATGGTCTCGGTCAGTGCCGAGCCGGACGACTCGTGGCACATGTTGGAGCAGTCGGGCAGGTTGTTCGTGCCGAATTCGCGGGCGAAGAGCTGGAGCAGGAACGCCGCCTCGTTGCTGGTGCGTCCCGAGGTGTAGAAGAGCGCCTCGTCGGGCGAGGTGAGCGCGCGCAGTTCCTCGGCGATGATGCCGAAGGCCCGTTCCCAGGTCACCGCCTCGTAGCGGTCGGCGCCCTCGGGGAGGTACATGGGCTGGGTGATGCGGCCCTGCTGCCCGAGCCAGTACCCGCTGCGCGAGGCGAGGTCGGCGAGCGGGTGCGCGGCGAAGAACGCGGGGGTGACGCGGCGCAGCGTCGCCTCCTCGGCGACGGCCTTGGCGCCGTTCTCGCAGAATTCCGCGGTGTGGCGTTCGTCGCCCTCGGGCCAGGCGCAGCCGGGGCAGTCGAAGCCGTCCTTCTGGTTGACCTTGAGGAGGGTCTGTGCGGTGCGCCGCACGCCCATCTGCTGCTGGGCGATGTGCAGGCTGTGTGCGACGGCCGGGAGCCCGGCGGCGGCGTGCTGCGGCGGTGCGACGCGCGGTGCGTCCTGGACCGGGTCGCCGGTGGGCGGCTTCGTTGCCATGGTGCGCTCCTCTTCGAGCCGGCTGCGGATCTGTGCGGTGCGCCGCACGCATCGAGGCGGTACGTGTTCCTCCCGATCCTGTCACGCGGCCTCGCCGGACGTCCGGCGAGCGGTGCCGGGTCGGGTTTGTCAGTGGTCCGTGGCAGGATCGGGGGCGTGGCTGAGACAGCATCGAAGAAGACGGCAGACAACCGACCGCGCCTGCTCCTGATGGACGGGCACTCCCTGGCGTACCGGGCGTTCTTTGCGCTGCCTGCGGAGAATTTCACGACGGGGGCGGGGCAGCCGACCAACGCGGTGTACGGCTTCGCGTCGATGCTGGCGAACACGTTGCGTGACGAGGCGCCGACGCATTTCGCGGTGGCGTTCGACGTCTCGCGCAAGACCTGGCGTGCCGAGGAGTTCCCGGAGTACAAGGCGAACCGGTCGAAGACCCCGGACGAGTTCAGGGGGCAGGTCGAGCTGATCGGGGAGCTGCTCGACGCGATGCGTGCCGACCGCTTCGCGGTGGACGGCTTCGAGGCGGACGACGTGATCGCGACGCTGGCCACGCAGGCGGAGGCGGCCGGTTTCGAGGTGCTGATCGTCACGGGTGACCGGGATTCGTTCCAGCTGATCACGGACAACGTCACGGTGCTGTATCCGACGAAGGGCGTCTCCGAGCTGACGCGTTTCACGCCGGCGAAGGTCGTCGAGAAGTACGGGCTCACGCCGCAGCAGTACCCGGACTTCGCGGCGCTGCGCGGTGACCCGTCGGACAACCTTCCGGGCATTCCCGGGGTGGGGGAGAAGACCGCCGCGAAGTGGATCAACCAGTTCGGTTCGTTCGACGAGCTGGTGGAGCGCGCCGAGGAGGTCAAGGGCAAGGCCGGGCAGAATTTCCGCGATCACCTGGACGCGGTGCGGCTGAATCGCAGGCTGACCGAGATGGTCCGTGATGTGGAGCTCCCGAAGACGCCGCGGGACCTGGAGCGTGCGCCGTACGACCGCACCGCGGTGAAGGGTGTGCTGGACGTCCTGGAGATCCGGAACCCGAACCTGCGCGAGCGGTTGCTGGCCGTCGACCCGGGCGCGGCCGAGGAGGAGCCTGCGGTGCCCGCCGCGGGCATCGAGCTGGACGGCCGGGTGCTGGGCGCGGGCGAGCTGGCGCCCTGGCTCGCGGAGCACGGCGGGGAGCGGCTCGGCGTCGCCAGTGTCGACACCTGGGCGCTGGGCAGTGGCGCGGTCACCGAGATCGCGCTCGCCGCGGCCGGCGGCGCGGCGGCCTGGTTCGACCCGGCGGAGCTCGACGAGGGCGATGAGCGGGCGTTCGCCGGCTGGATCGCCGACGCCGGGCGGCCGAAGGTGATGCACAACGCGAAGAGCGCCATGCGGGTCTTCCCGGAGCACGGCTGGCAGGTCGACGGCGTGGTGATGGACACCGCGCTGGCCGCCTATCTGGTCAAGCCCGGCCGTCGTTCCTTCGCGCTGGACGCGCTGGCCCTGGAGTACCTGGGCCGGGAGCTGGCCCCCGCGGCGGCGTCCGACGGCCAGTTGGCCTTCGGCGCGGACGAGCAGGCCGAGGCCGAGGCCCTGATGGTGCAGGCCCGCGCGGTCCTGGACCTGGGCGAGGCGTTCACCACGCGGCTGGCAGAGGTCGGCGCGACCGAGCTGCTGCAGGACATGGAGCTGCCGACGTCCGCTCTGCTGGCGCGTCTGGAGCGGTACGGCATCGCCGCCGACCGGGCCCATCTGGAAGCCATGGAGCAGCAGTTCGCCGGTGCGGTGCAGCAGGCGGTGAAGGAGGCGCATGCCGCGGTCGGCCGCGAGTTCAACCTCGGTTCGCCCAAGCAGCTCCAGGAAGTCCTCTTCGGTGAGCTGGGCCTGCCCAAGACGAAGAAGACGAAGACCGGTTACACGACGGACGCCGACGCCCTGGCGTGGCTCGCCGCGCAGACCGAGCACGAGCTGCCGGTCATCATGCTGCGCCACCGCGAGCAGGCGAAGCTGCGGGGCACGGTCGAGGGCCTGATCAAGACGATCGCGCCGGACGACCGTATCCACACCACGTTCAACCAGACGGTGGCGGCGACCGGCCGGCTCTCCTCCACCGACCCCAACCTGCAGAACATCCCGGTCCGTACGGACGAGGGCCGGGCCATCCGCCGGGGCTTCGTCGTCGGTGAGGGCTTCGAGACGCTGATGACGGCCGACTACAGCCAGATCGAACTGCGGGTGATGGCCCATCTCTCCGAGGACGCGGGCCTGATCGAGGCGTTCACCTCCGGCGAGGACCTGCACACGACGGTCGCCTCGCATGTCTTCGGCGTCGAGAAGTCGGCCGTCGACCCGGAGATGCGGCGCAAGATCAAGGCCATGAGCTACGGCCTGGCGTACGGGCTGTCCGCGTTCGGTCTCTCCCAGCAGCTGAACATCGAGGCGGGCGAGGCGCGGGGCCTGATGGACACCTACTTCGAGCGTTTCGGAGGCGTGCGGGACTACCTGCGCCGTGTCGTGGAGGAGGCCAGGGCCACCGGTTACACGGAGACGGTCTTCGGCCGCCGCCGTTATCTCCCCGACCTCAACAGCGACAACCGCCAGCGCCGTGAGACGGCCGAACGGATGGCGCTGAACGCGCCGATCCAGGGCACGGCCGCGGACATCGTCAAGGTGGCCATGCTCCAGGTCGACCGGGCGCTGACCGAGGCGGGGCTGAAGTCCCGGATGCTGCTCCAGGTCCATGACGAAATCGTCCTGGAGGTCGCCGAGGGCGAGCGGGCGCAGGTGGAGGAGCTCGTCCGCCACCAGATGACCACGGCCGTGCAGTTGCGTGCCCCGCTGGACGTCTCGGTGGGTGTCGGCACGGACTGGGAGTCCGCCGCGCACTGACGCCGCACCCTCGGGCGTGCCCCCGGGGTGTCCGCAGGGCGGCCGGGCGGGCCTGAGTACTTCAGGCCCGCCCGGCGGCCGACGGTGCGGACGCGGGCGGCCGCCGCAGCCGCATCCACACCCCGTAGAGCACCAGCCCCGCCGCGAGTCCCGCCCCGGCGCCGAAACAGGCGGTCGGGATGATGTCCAGCGGGGTGTCGACGTGCCCGAAGTACGCATACCAGCGCGCGCACCGGTGTGCCACGCCCAGCAGGACACAGAGACCCAGCACCGCCACCGCCGACCACCGGGCCCGACGGCCCAGCACCGGCACGGAGGGCGGGACGGGGCGCACCCCGGCCCGTCGCAGCCCCGATACGGCGAACCGGGCGAGCACGGCCAGAGCCACCGCCGAACTGCCGTACTGCACCCACTGGAACACGGGAACATGCGCGACGCTCCCGCCGAGCACCGGCACCAGCCGTACGCCCCACCGGTCGTGATGGGTGAAGGCGTCCCACACCACATGGGTGGCGGCTCCGACGGCCGCCGACAGGGCGAACCACCCACCGTCCCGGACCCTTTGCACGCTCCGCCGCCCCCGCACGCACGCGTGCACCCGCCCCTGCCAGGTCTTCGGCAGCAGCGCCACCAACGGCTCGCGCAGCAGCACCCACAGTCCCACCGCCGCCGCCGTGATCAGCACATCGACCGTCACCACGCCCCACAACGAGTGGGTGACCTGCCCGAACTCCATGGCGCCCGGGATCGCGGTGTCCGCGTAGTACGTCAGGTCGGGGGCGAACGAACTTGCGACGAGAGCGGAGGCGAACAGGGGGCCACGCGCTGTCCCGTTCCGCCGCATCGCGGGGAGCACGGCCGCGGCATGACTGAGTGTGAACGGCATGGCGGCAAGTATGTGTGAACCCCCGGCTGACACGCGACGTACAACTTGGCGTCCAGAACGTGAAAAACAGGTAAGAACCGGTCAATGTGCGGTGTGCTGGTGGCACAAGTTGTCGTAGGGTCGCGGGAGTCCCGGCGCTGGGGTCTGCGGGGCGGTCGTTCAAAGGGGAGGGGTCTGAGGTATGGCAGCGCAGTTCGGTCGCCGGCTTCGCAAGGGGGCGACCACGACCGCCGTGGCGGCCGTCGCCGTGGCGGCACTCTCCGCCTCCGGCGCTCCCGGTACGCCGCTGACCGATGACGGCGGCGACCAGCCCACGGCCGGCACGGCGCCCGCCTCCGACGGCACAGCGGCCACCGGCAACTCGCCCTACTACACGGACCTGCCCCCGCTGAACACGCCCGAGAGGCCGGGAACGTCCGCCGAATCGCCCGTCACCGGCAGCACCGAGTCCGGCATACCGGCCTCGGTCCTGGCCGCGTACAAGAAGGCCGAGCGGACCATCGCGGACAGCGATGCCGCCTGCCGTCTGCCGTGGCAACTGCTCGCCGCGATCGGCAAGGTCGAATCGGGTCAGGCCCGCGGCGGCCGGGTCGACGCCGACGGCACCACGTTCTCCCCGATCCTCGGCCCGGTCCTGGACGGCCGGGGCTTCGCCCTGATCGAGGACACGGACAACGGGGCGTACGACGGCGACTCGACGCACGACCGTGCGGTCGGCCCGATGCAGTTCATCCCGTCCACCTGGGCCACCTGGGGCCAGGACGGCAACGGCGACGGCCGCAAGGACCCGAACAACATCTACGACGCGGCGCTCGCCGCCGGACGCTACCTCTGCGCCGGGTCCCGCGATCTGTCCGTCGACGCGGACCTCGACCGGGCGGTCCTGAGCTACAACCACTCCGACACCTACCTCCGTACCGTCCGCTCCTGGTTCGAGTACTACAAGCGCGGCACCCACGAGATCCCCGACGGCACCGGTACGGTCCCGCCCGACCTCGGTGGCGGCACGAAGCCGGGCGCCGGCAGCCCGAGTCCTTCCCCCTCGCCGTCCGGATCCACCACGCCGAAGCCGACGCCGAGCCCGACCCCCACCAAGCCGGGCAGCGGCAGTACGACCCCGGCGGAGCCCACCCCCGTGCCGTCCCAGACCCTCGCGGGTGTGGAGGACGCCGGCACCGGCACGCTCACCGCCACCGCGGGCGACGCCTTCGCCGAGCGGATCAAGGTGCGGGCCAGGAACACCCTCGGCACCACCCTCGCCAGGGTCTCCGTGACCTTCACCGTCACCGGTGACACCGACGCGGCCTTCGCCGGCGGGAAGAAGACGGCCACCCTGCTGACCGGAGCCGACGGCACCGTCACCGCCCCGGCACTCCAGGCGGGCGCGACGACGGGGGAGTTCACGGTGAAGGCCGTCGCCACCGGCCGCTCGCTGCCCGCCGTCACCTACACCGCGACCGTCACCGCCCGGCAGGCCGACGCGATCGTCAGGACCGGCGACACGGCACTGGTCGCCGCGCCCGGCGCCGAGTTCACCGACACCGTCGAGGTCAGGGCCACCTTCCGGGACGAGGCCGCCGCCGGTGTCGCCGTCACCGCGACCCTGATCACCGACGACGACACGGATCCGGTCGAGAACGACAGGGGCCCGTACTTCAAGGACGCCGAGGGCGAGACGGTCCGTACCCTCACGGACCTCAGGACCGGCGCCGACGGCACCCTGACGCTCCCGAAGATCTACGCCGACGGCACCGCGGGCACCTACCGGCTGCGCCTCACCACCGAGGGCGGCGTCACGCTCGTCATCGAGCTGGAGGTCGAGGACTCCCAGGCATCGGAGGCCCAGGAGACCCCCGCCGCCTGACCGTATCGCCCGCACGTCGAAGCAGCCCCTGTGCCGTCGCCCGGCACAGGGGCTGTTCCACGTGTTCTCATCTCACGCCCGCGTTGCTACGGTGCCCCAACCCTGACGATCCATCAGATCCGTGCTCTCCGGGAGGACCGGCATGCGTGCCCTCGTCGCCGCCGCCATCGGGCTGGCCGCAGCCCTCGCGCTCGTCTTCACCATCACCGCGATCGGCGCCCCGCCCGGAGAGACTTCGCCCAAGCCCCTGCTGACCACGATCCCGGGTCCCAAGAAGTAGCCACCGGAAGAAACAACAGAAGCTGAGGGAGGGCACCGTCATGCATCGCCGAGCCAGCCTCGTACTCCTGGCCTTCGCCGTCTTCTTCGCCGCCATGTCGCCGCTGCTGCGCTGGTACGCCTTCCCGAGGCTGGCGAAGATCCCGCCCAGCCAGTACCAGGAGATGGTGCTGGAGGCGAAGCCCGCCACACTCCTCGACTACAACGACAACATGAAGGTGAAGCAGGTCCCCAAGGTCACCATCGTGCAGACCCTCAAGGGCAACGTGGAGGAGTCCGAGAAGATCGAACGCACCGCCGGGCGCGACGTCGTCGTCTGGGACGCCCTCAGCTACGTCGCCGATCCGAACGGCAAAATGGTCTCCCAGATCCCCGAGCGCTACATCTTCGACGCCCACAGCCAGGCACCCGTCCACGCCACCGGCGAAATGGTCGACGGCGACGCGGTCCGGCGGGAGGGCATCGAGTTCAAGTGGCCCTTCCTCACCCAGAAGCGCGACTACGAGTACTTCGACGCCCAGTCCCGTACCAGCAACCCCATCCACTACAAGGGCACCCGGACCTTCCACGGCATGGAGGTCTACTACTTCGAGCAGACCATCCCCTGGACCAAGGTCCCGATGCCGAAGAAGATGCCCATCCAGGGCATCACCCCGGAGGCGATCGCCAAGACGGGCATCACCCGCTGGTACACCACCAAGCGGATGTTCTGGGTCGACCCGGTCACCGGAGCCCCCGTCAACGGCGAGGAGATCCACAAGGAGGAGCTGCGCAACGCCAAGGCGATGGGCCTGCCCCAGGACACCGTCACCGTGTTCGCCGGACACGTGAAGATCCGCGAGGACTACCTCGAGTCGACCATCGCCCTGGTCAAGTCCCAACGCGTGCTGGTGCTCCTGCTCACCTCGTACCTGCCCTGGGGCTTCGCCGGCCTCGGCACCCTGCTGCTCGCGCTCGCCCTGTGGCTGGAGGCCCGCTCCCGGCGCCCGGACGCCCAACGGCCCGGCGGGACACCGGCACCCGCCCCGGAACCGGAACCTACTCCCGCCTGAGCCGCGCCTTCGTGAACCGGGTCGCCTCCGTCGTCGTGGGGTCCTCCGGCCACGGATGCTTCGGATAACGGCCGCGCAGCTCCGCCCGCACCGCCCGGTAGCCGTCCCGCCAGAAGGACGCCAGATCCGCCGTCACCGCCGCCGGACGGCCCGCGGGCGAGAGCAGATGGACCAGAACCGGCACACCGGCCACCCGCGGGGTCTCCTGCAGACCGAACAACTCCTGGAGCTTCACCGCGAGTACCGGCTGCGCCCCGCCGTACTCCACCCTGATCCGGGACCCGCTCGGCACCTCGATCCGCTCCGGCGCCAGCTCGTCCAGCCGGGCGGCCTCACCGGTCGCCCACGGCAGCAGCCGCCGCAGCGCCTGCCCCGCGTCGATCCGCGCCAGGTCGGCACGGCGCCGGGCCCGTGACAGCTCGGGGTCCAGCCACTGCCCGGTACGGTCCAGCAGCGCCACGTCCGACACATCCGGCCAGGGCTCCCCGGACACCCGGTGCAGAAAGGCGAGCCGCTCCCGCAACTGCTCGCTCTCGCGCGTCCACCGCAACAGCCCGAGCCCCTCCCGCCGCAGACCCTCCACCAGCGCCTCACGCACCAGAGCGGGCGCCGGCTCCTTCAGCGGGCGCACCGACAACTCGACGGCGCCCAGGCGCTCCACCCGGCGGGCCACCACATCACCGTCGGCCCAGCGGACCTCCTCGCCCGCGAACCGCAGATGCCCGGCGGCAGCCCGCGCCGTGTCCTCGTCGATGACGGCGGCGAGCCGCACCCGCGCGGACGCCGCGTGCGCGGGCCGGTCGGCGACCGCGACCGCCAGCCACGGCGCACTGCGCAGCCCCGACCCGTCCCGCAGCCGGGCCCCCGTCCCCGACGCCATCAGGAACGCACCCTCGCCCCGGGCCCGTGCCACCCGTTCCGGGAACGCCAGCGCGGCCACCAGGCCGACCGCGGCGTCGTCCGGTCCGGTACCCCGGTCCGCGCCCTCGGCCGATTTCCCGACCGATTCCTTGACCGACGAGGACAGCCGCCGCACCTCCTGCCGCCAGCGCGCCGCGTAACCGTCCCCGCCCCGCCGGGCGGTGCGCAGCGCGGCCGTCAGATCGTCGCCGTACTCCCGCGGAGGTTCCTCGCTCAGCAGCGCCACCACCTCGGCCGCCCGCCGCCCGCCCACGGCGGCGGCGCCGTCCAGCAGGGCCCGGGCAAGCCGGGGGTGCAGCCCCAGCCGGGACATCCGCACGCCCCGGTCGGTCACCCGCCCCCGCGCGTCCACCGCGCCGACCGAAGTGAGCACTTCGCGCGCCGCGGCCATCGCACCGGCGGGCGGCGGGTCGAGCAGGGCGAGATGCGAGGCGTCCGGGTCGCCCCAGCACGCCGCCTGCAACGCGAACGCCGCCAGATCCGCGACCTCGATCTCCGGGGACGGAAACCGCGCCAGCCGTACGTCCTCCGCTTGCGCCCAGCACCGGTACACCGTCCCCGGTGCCTCGCGCCCGGCCCGGCCCGCCCGCTGCCGCCCCGCCGCTTGCGACGCCCGCACCGTCGTCAGTGCGCTCAACCCGCGGGCGTGATCGGTACGCGGCTCCCTGGCCAGCCCCGAGTCGACGACGACCCGCACACCGGGCACCGTCAGGGACGACTCCGCCACCGAGGTCGCCAGCACCACCCGCCGGCTGCCGGACGGCCCGGCCAGCACCGCGTCCTGCACCGCGGCCGGAGCCCGGCCGTGCACCTGCAGCACCTCGGCGGACACGCCCGCCAGCTGCCCCGCCACGCGCCCGATCTCACCGACACCGGGCAGGAAGCACAGCACATCGCCGTCCCGTTCGGCGAGCGCCCGGCGCACCGTCGCGGCCACATGTGCCAGCAGCGCCGGATCGACCCGCATGCCGTGCGGCGGGCGCACCGGTGCGGCGGGCGGCGCCCAGACCACCTCCACCGGATGCGAGACGCCCTGCGCCTCCACCACCGGGGCGTCGCCCAGCAGCCGCGCCCAGCCCGCCGCGTCCGTCGTGGCGGACGCGGCGACGAGCCGCAGATCGGGGCGGATCGTCTCCCGTACGTCGAGCAGGAACGCGGCCACCGTGTCCGCGTCCAGATGACGTTCGTGGCATTCGTCGATGATCACGGCGTCGACGCCGGTCAGCTCCTGGTCGCGCTGCAACCGCTGGAGCAGCACCCCGGTGGTCACCACCTCCACGACGGTCCCGCGCCCCACCGCGCGCTCCCCGCGGACCGTGAAGCCGACCCGGCCGCCGGTCTGCTCGCCGATGAGCCACGCCATCCGCCGCGCCGCCGCCCGGGCCGCGATCCGCCGCGGCTCGGCGACCACCACCCGGCGCGCCCGGCCGCCGCCGACCAGGCCGGCCAGCACCAGCGGCACGAGGGTCGTCTTGCCGGTGCCGGGCGGCGCGCAGAGCACCGCGGCACCGCGCTCGTCGAGCGCCCGCTCCAGGGCGGGCACGGCGGTGCGTACGGGCAACTGGTCCAGGGCCTGGGTACGGATCACGCCCCCAGTCTCGTACGGGACGGCGCGGTTCCCGTACCCCGCCGGGGTTCCGGTCCGCGGCTCCGCACGCGGCCGGGGGCCGCTCCTCCCGGTCTCAGTCCCGCACGCAGACGAAGATCGCCGTGCCCGGGATGAGGTTCCCGCGCAGCGGGGACCAGCCGCCCCACTCCTGGTCGTTCCAGTCGGGCCACTCCGGTTCGACCAGGTCGACCAGCCGGAATCCGGCGGCAACCACGTCGCGCACCCGGTCACCCAGGGTGCGGTGGTGCTCGACGTACACGGCCTCGCCCTGCTCGTCCTGCTCGACGTAGGGGGTGCGGTCGAAGTACGAGGCCGCTACCGAGAGCCCCTCGGGGCCCGGCTCGTCCGGGAAGGCCCAGCGGATCGGATGGGTCACCGAGAAGACCCAGCGGCCGCCGGGGCGCAGCACCCGGTGCACCTCGCGGAACACCCGCACGGGATCGGCGACGAACGGCACCGCGCCGTAGGCCGAGCACGCCAGGTCGAAGGAGCCGTCCCGGAACGGCAGCACCCCGGCGTCGGCCTCCACCAGCGGGAACGCGTCGCCGATCCGCAGCGCGTGCTGCAACTGCCGGTGCGAGAGGTCCAGGGCCACCGGCCGGGCGCCCTGGGCGGCCAGCCAGCGCGAGCACTGTGCGGCGCCCGCCCCGATCTCCAGGACGGTCGCCCCCTTCAGTGATTCCGCGGGGCCGAGCAGGCCGGCCTCGGCCTCGTCGAGCCCTTCGGGGCCCCAGACGAAACGGTCGTCGCCGAGGAAGGCGCCGTGGTCGCTCTGGTACTCGTCGGCGTTCCGGTCCCACCAGCCGCGACTGGCCCGGCTGCTCTCGGTGCCCGACACGCTGCGGCGGGTCGCTTCGGGTTCGGCTGCGTAGATCTCTTGGCTCATCGTGTCCGTCGTTGTAGTTTGCCTTCACCCCGTCGCACGCGGCGGGGACCCGTGAACACCCGGGAGTACGACCTCGTGTCCACGGGTTGTTCCCGGGCCCATGTGGCCTCGGAGAACCCGAGTTGTGCCGGATTTGCGGCGTTGCGCCCCCGGTGTGCGCGTTCGCGCATTGACCGTGCCCGGCTGCCCCCGTATGCTACAAGTTGCGCTGCGAGCCTGCGCGCCTCAGACCTAGCAGGCCGCGCTCGCGTCTGCTGCATGCCCTCCCGGTCCGCGAGGTGCCCCCCGTCCGACGGGTTCGGTGCTTCCCGAGCTGTCCGGCTTCCGCAGAGGCGATACGGGCTCCCGGCGTAGCAGTACCTACGACTCTCTGTCCGTACCGGAGCCCTTTCCCACATGACGAGCAGCACCGAGACCACCGCCACCACCCCGCAGGTAGCGGTCAACGACATCGGTAACGAGGAAGCCTTCCTCGCCGCGATCGACGAGACGATCAAGTACTTCAACGACGGCGACATCGTCGACGGCGTCATCGTGAAGGTCGACAGGGACGAGGTCCTGCTCGACATCGGTTACAAGACCGAAGGCGTCATCCCCTCCCGCGAGCTTTCGATCAAGCACGACGTCGACCCCAACGAGGTCGTCAAGGTCGGCGACGAGATCGAGGCCCTGGTTCTCCAGAAGGAGGACAAGGAAGGCCGCCTCATCCTGTCCAAGAAGCGCGCTCAGTACGAGCGTGCCTGGGGCACGATCGAGAAGATCAAGGAAGAGGACGGCATCGTCACCGGTACCGTCATCGAGGTCGTCAAGGGTGGTCTCATCCTCGACATCGGCCTCCGTGGCTTCCTGCCGGCCTCCCTCGTCGAGATGCGCCGTGTCCGTGACCTCCAGCCCTACGTGGGCAAGGAGCTCGAGGCCAAGATCATCGAGCTGGACAAGAACCGCAACAACGTGGTCCTGTCCCGCCGTGCCTGGCTGGAGCAGACCCAGAGCGAGGTCCGCCAGACGTTCCTCACGACCCTGCAGAAGGGCCAGGTCCGCTCCGGCGTCGTTTCCTCGATCGTCAACTTCGGTGCGTTCGTGGACCTCGGCGGCGTCGACGGTCTCGTGCACGTCTCCGAGCTGTCCTGGAAGCACATCGACCACCCCTCCGAGGTTGTCGAGGTCGGCCAGGAAGTCACCGTCGAGGTCCTCGACGTCGACATGGACCGCGAGCGCGTCTCGCTGTCGCTCAAGGCGACGCAGGAAGACCCGTGGCAGCAGTTCGCCCGTACGCACCAGATCGGGCAGGTCGTCCCCGGTAAGGTCACCAAGCTCGTTCCGTTCGGTGCGTTCGTGCGCGTCGACGAGGGCATCGAGGGTCTGGTCCACATCTCCGAGCTGGCCGAGCGCCACGTGGAGATCCCGGAGCAGGTCGTCCAGGTCAACGACGAGATCTTCGTCAAGGTCATCGACATCGACCTGGAGCGTCGCCGCATCAGCCTCTCGCTGAAGCAGGCCAACGAGGCCTTCGGCGCCGACCCGGCCTCGGTCGAGTTCGACCCGACCCTGTACGGCATGGCCGCGTCCTACGACGACCAGGGCAACTACATCTACCCCGAGGGCTTCGACCCCGAGACCAACGACTGGCTCGAGGGCTACGAGGCTCAGCGCGAGGCCTGGGAGACGCAGTACGCCGAGGCGCAGCAGCGCTTCGAGCAGCACCAGGCCCAGGTCATCAAGTCCCGCGAGGCCGACGAGGCCGCTGCTGCCGAGGGCGCTGCCGCCCCGGCCGGTGGCGCTCAGGCTGCCTCCGGCGGTGCCGGTGGCGGCTCGTACTCCTCGGAGTCCGCGGACACCTCCGGCGCCCTGGCGTCGGACGAGGCCCTGGCCGCGCTGCGCGAGAAGCTGGCGGGCGGCCAGAGCTGACGCTCTGCCCCTCCGGTCGCTGATCGACTGCGACAGCTGAAAGTGAGGCCCGCTCCCTTCGGGGAGCGGGCCTCACTCGTGTCCGCGGCGCGGCCACTGCGTTCGTGGCGGGCCGTGTCGTGCCTCGTCGGGCGTGGGGCGCGTCGACATTCGGGAAGTGGCCCTCGGCCTCGCAGGTCGGCTGACATCGTTGAGTTCCGACCGTCCACCACGGACGTCTCCGTGCGCGAGAGGGGCTCCCTCCATGACCGGTACGGCCGACGAACAGCCACCCAGGGGTACCCCTGTCGTCCCCGAGTGTGCGGTGTGGCTGAAAGGGCAGCTGCTGGAGATCACAGCCGCGCTGTATCCGGACCGACGGCCGGTGGTGGTCCGCGAGTGGACCGACCCGGTGCGGCTGCGTGATCCCGCGCCGGTCGGCCACCGCTTCCTGTTCCTCCTCGGCGCCGACGGGGGTGATTCCTCCTCGTCCCCCGGTTTCGACGACCTGCTGAACGCTTTCGCCGCAGCCGGCTGGACCGTTCGCCGACGGTCTCCCGGCCACCCCGGGGAGAGCGAGGCGACGGCCCGGCACCAGGAGTGCGACGTCAGGGTCTACGAGGGCAGCGGACGGGGACTGGTGACGTTCACCGGCTGGACGCCGGTCGTGTACACCGAACGGCAGCTGCGTCAGCCGCCCTTCACACTGAGCACGGCCGAGGGCGTCTTGTGCGACGACTGTCACGGCTGGGGGGTGTGCCTGGACTGCGAGGGCAGGGCCTACAGCGGTGGCAGCGGCGGCTACGGGCGGTGCTGGTGCGTGGGGAACAACGCCGGGCCCGGCAGATGTGTGGAATGCGGTGGCTCGGGTCTCCTCACCGCGAAGGAGGCGTCGTGGAAGCGGAGGCAGTACGGACTGGCCGATGCCGACAGCGATGACACCTCCGGTGGCGCACCCGCCGAGAGCGGTCACGACTCCAACCCCAGCGCGTTCATCGAGGTCGGCAGGCGGACCTGCGGCTGCGGGGAGTTCCGCTGCTTCTGGCGCAACATCCTGACCGAGGCCGGCGACCACCTCCTCTCCCGGTTCCTCGGCACCTGCCAGGGGTGCGCCGCTCGGCGCTCCTACGCGTTCACGCTGCCCTTCCGCGGGACGGCCGTCCCTGCGGCTCCGCCGCCACCTCCACCGGGCCCGCGGTAGCGGCGACGCCGTTCAGCCGGGCGCGGCGGCAGGCCGGCCCGCCGCCGCGCCGACGCGGTGCGGTCACGGCGTGACGGCGATGTTGGTCAGGCCCTGGCCGCCGGTCACCGTGTTGCTGCTGTGGACGGTGGTGGGGCAGCTCGCGCTGTAGTTGGTCACGTTGAACGCGATCTGCCGGTCGCCCGTGGCCCCGGTCAGGTCCGAGGTGTTGTCGCGGAAGACGGTGCCGCAGCCCCAGCCGCTCTGCTGGGTGTGGGTCTCGTAGCCGTTGTTGGTCGTACGGGAGCCCCTGTTGCCCTGCACCAGGACGTCGTTGCCCTTCACGTCGACCCAGGAGTCGTCGTAGTTGGCGCCGGTCAGTCCGCTGCCGTCGAAGGTGTTGCCGATGATCTGTGCTCCGGTGGTGCCTTCCTTGATGTCGACGTTCTCGCCGCCGACCCCCGGGCCGATCGTGTTGTCCAGGATCTGGACCCGGTCGCTCCGGTCGGAGAGATCACCCGCCGTGCCGACATAGACGCCCTCGCCCATGCCGCGGCCGTTGTGCCCGGTGTCGTAGATCCGGGAGTTCCTGATGACGCCGTCGCTGCTGGACGTGCGGAAGTGGACGCCTTCCATGTCCAGGTCGTGCACGGTCACCGCGTCGATGACGACGCCGATGGCGGCGTCGGCCACGATGCCCTTCTGGCCGCCGGTGACGGTGATGCCCTGGACGGTCCAGTAGGAGGCGCCGTTGAGGTGCAGCCCGTAGCCGCCGCCGGCCGTCAGGACCGCGTCGGCGGAGCCGGTGAGGGTGATCCGGGCGGAGGCGGTGGCCGGGACGGTCGCCTTGAAGTTGCCGGTGTAGGTGCCGTCGGCCAGGTGGATCGTGTCGCCGGGGGCCGCGGCCGCGAGGGCGGACTTGAGCTGTGCGGAGGTGCTGACCTCTATGGGCGTCGCTGCGCCCGCGGTGGTGGCGGAGGCAAGGCAGGTGCCGCCGGTGGCGAGCGCGGTGGCCAGCAGGGCGGGGAGCAGTGTGCGGGTACGCATGGGGGCCTTCCCGTCGAAGGAGTTCACAGTTCCCGTAGGTGAGTGTGGGACGAATCCCTGAACGTGCCGCCCAGTGACGGTAGGAGGGAGGGAATGGACATGTCAAGGTCTGGACCAATGTGCACGACTGGACGGTCCTGGAGGCCCCGAGTCGCACCGGCGGCCGCACCTTAACCGGGTGCCGGGGACTCCACCGTCGACACGTACGACAACCGCCGGACTGCACACCCGCGTTCTCTCGTGGAACCCGGCATGAAACGCCCGGTGAAGGGGCACGGTCCGGGAATGCCCGTGCCCCGACGGGCGTTCCTCTCCAAGAACACGAGGAGGAGCGGTAACCGTGCCTGATCCGCAGAGTTTGTATGAATGGGAGCCGAAGGGACTGGCCGTCGTCGACATGGCGCTCGCCCAGGATTCGGCCGGCCTGGTCATGCTCTACCACTTCGACGGATACATCGACGCGGGTGAGACCGGTGAGCAGATCGTCGACGGCCTGCTCGAGACCCTTCCCCACCAGGTCGTCGCCACGTTCGACCACGACCGGCTCATCGACTACCGGGCGCGGCGCCCGCTGCTGACCTTCCGGCGCGACCGCTGGACCGCGTACGAGACCCCGGCGATCGACGTACGGATCGTCCAGGACACCACCGGCGCGCCCTTCCTGCTGCTCTCCGGTCCCGAACCGGACGTGGAGTGGGAGCGCTTCGCCGCCGCCGTCGAGCAGATCGTCGAGCGGCTCGGTGTCCGCCTCGCGGTGAACTTCCACGGCATTCCGATGGGCGTCCCGCACACCCGCCCCGTCGGTATCACCCCGCACGGCAACCGCACCGACCTCATGCCCGGCCGGCACAGCCCGTTCGAGGAGGCGCAGGTGCCCGGTTCCGCCGAGGCCCTGGTGGAGTACCGGCTCATGGAGGCGGGGCACGACGTGCTCGGTGTCGCTGCCCATGTCCCGCACTACGTCGCCCGCTCCGCCTACCCGGACGCGGCGCTCACCGCCCTGGAATCGATCACGGCCGCGACCGGCCTGGTCCTGCCGACCGTCGCTCATGCCCTGCGCACGGAGGCCCACCGCACCCAGACGGAGATCGACCGGCAGATCGGTCAGGGCGACGAGGAGCTCGTCACCCTGGTGGAAGGCCTGGAGCACCAGTACGACGCGGTTGCCGGGTCCGAGTCCCGGGGCAATCTGGTCGCCGAGCCGGTCGACCTGCCGTCCGCCGACGAGATCGGCCGGGAATTCGAGCGGTTCCTCGCGGAACGGGAGGGCGACGTCTGAGCGGCCCGGTCGCCCCTTGTGCCCGTGCCCCCGCGGGCGGACCTCACCCTGTGAACGCCGCCTGCCGGGGCATTAGGCTGCCTGGCATGCTGAAGGTGGGCCTGACCGGCGGGATCGGCGCCGGCAAGAGTGAAGTGTCACGGCTGCTCGTCGGATACGGAGCCGTGCTGATCGACGCGGACCGGATCGCCCGGGAGGTCGTCGAGCCCGGTACCCCCGGACTCGCGGCCGTCGTCGACGCGTTCGGAACCGATGTCCTCACCGCCGACGGCACCCTGGACCGGCCGCAGCTCGGCTCGATCGTCTTCTCGGACCCCGACCGCCTCGCCACCCTCAACGCGATCGTCCACCCGCTGGTCGGCGCCCGCTCCGCCGAACTGGAACGGGCCGCGGGATCCGACGCGGTGGTGATCCACGACGTCCCCCTTCTCGCGGAGAACGGTCTCGCGCCGCTCTACGACCTGGTCGTCGTCGTGGACGCCAGTCCCGAGACCCAGCTCGACCGGCTCATCCGGCTACGCGGCATGACCGAGTCCGAGGCCCGTGCCCGGATGGCCGCGCAGGCCACCCGGGAGCAGCGGCGGGCCGTGGCCGATCTGATCGTCGACAACGACGGCCCCCTGGAGAAGCTGGAGCCGCAGGTCCGCATGGTCTGGGAGGAGCTGACCCGGCGGGCGGCGGCCGCCTGACCCCCTGGCCTGCCGCGGTACCGCGGTGCCTCGCGCGTCGGCCGTGCCGGCGTCAGTGCCCGTAACGGCCACGTCCGCCGTGGTCGGGCTCGTACGGCGGGACGTTGCGGCCCGGCTGGTAGTGCGGGCCCTGGTGGATGTGGTGCACGATCACCGTGATGTCCACGAGGACCAGCGCGAGCAGGACACCGCAGGCCGCGGCCCAGCCGGGGCGGTCGGCCAGCGTGAAGGCGGTCAGGCCGAAGACGGCCCAGGCCAGCCCCCATAGACTCAGTCCGAGCCGCAGCCGCAGAGGACTGCGGGCAGTCATCGGTTCGTTGCCGGTTCGCATGGCCATCGCCTCACTTACCAGGATGGACCCGCGGCGGTGTTTTCGGACCTGGGGACGTCGGACGGAAGGGGAACGTGCGTGAACAGCGCATCGTGGGGGGACCGTATCGGCCGCAGGGCAAGGATCCGGGGCTGTCTGCTGGGCGGGGCGATCGGGGACGCCCTGGGGAACCCGGTGGAGTTCCTCTCGCTCGCCGGTATCCGCCGCGCCTACGGTGACCACGGCGTACCGGGCCTCGTCGCGGACGACGCGGGGGTCGTCGGACGGGTCACGGACGACACCCAGATGACCCTGTTCACGGCAGAAGGACTGATCAGGGCCCACTCCCGGGCGGCCTCCAGGGGGATCGGCGGCGCCGAGACCGCCCTGGTGCGGGACGCCTATCTGCGCTGGCTGGACACCCAGAACCACCCGGCTCCACCGGCCGGCGACAGCCCGGTACGGACCGGCTGGCTCAGGCACCAGCCCTGGCTGTACGCGCGCCGCGCCCCCGGAAACGCCTGTCTGACGGGACTCGCGGTCGGCCATGCCCCCGAACAGTCCGGACGGCTCGGCGAGCCCGGTCCCGTCAACACCGGGTCCAAGGGGTGCGGCACGGTGATGCGGTCCGCCCCGTTCGGGCTGGCGGGGCAGGACGCCGAGGCGTGCTTCCGGCTCGCCTACTGGTGCGCGCAGATCACCCACGGCCACCCGACCGGCGCGTATGCGGCGGGGGCGTTCGCGGCGATCGTGGCCCATCTCCTGGAGGGCGACTCGATGGCGGGGGCGGTGCTGCGGGCCATCGAGCTGCTGCGTCGCCACCCGGGGCACGAGGAGACGACGAAGGCGCTGCGCGCCGCCGTCGACCTCGCCGCCGAGGGCGGGCCGACCGCGGAGAAGGTGGAGACCCTGGGGGCCGGCTGGGTCGCCGAGGAGGCCCTGGCCATCGCCGTGTACTGCGCCCTGGTGCTGCCGGGCGCCGACGAGGTGGCCCCGGCGCTGCTGCTCTCGGTCAACCATTCCGGCGACAGCGACTCCACCGGCGCGATCTGCGGCAATCTGCTCGGCGCACGGCACACGGACGTACACCTTCCGCCGTCGTGGCTGGTGGCGACCGAAGGACGGGCGGTGATCACGGAGGTGGCCGACGACCTGTGCATGGAGTTCGAGCAGGCGGTCGTGTGGCCCGCCGGGCGCTACCCGGACCACTGACGTTCCGGTGCATGCTCGGGCGCCGATGGCCCGTCGGCACATCCTGTACTGACGGACCATCGGGCACACGAGCCGACCCGGTGACGGTCGATCATGTCACCGGAAGATGAGGGCCGTTCAGGCGGTCAGCATCTTGGCGCGCAGCGCGGCCACGGCGGCGTCGTCGAGCATCAGGCCCTCGTGCACATAGGTGTCGAAGTCGCCGTAGATCTTGTCCACCTCGTCGAACGCCGCGCGCAGCCAGCTCAGTTCGACGGCTTCGGGGTTGCCCGTGTAGGAGTTGCTGGCGAGGAAGTCCGCCTCGACGGTCTCGCGCGGGACACCGAGGATGGTGAGCAGCACGGCGGTTCCCCAGCCGGTGCGGTCCTTGCCCGCGCTGCAGTGGAAGACGGTCGCGCCCGTGTTCGTGGTGACGGCGGTGACCAGATCGTGGAAGGCGTAGTCGGCGCCCACGAAGTTGACCATGAACGGGTAGCCGATGGACTGGCCGAGGTCGGACGAGCCGGAGAACAGCCCGGCCGCGATGGCCTCGGCCAGGGTCATCAGCGCGGGGTCGTGGAAGCGGACGCCATGGCTGAGCGACACCACGTCGGCGACCTGGTACTTCACCCCGGCGGGCAGCCGGTCCGGATCCTCGTAGCGCTCCACCGCGTTGCGCAGGTCCACGTCGAGGGTGAGGTTCTGCGAGAGCAGGACCTGATGCTCGGCGTCGGTGAGATTCTTCAGCTTGTTGGAACGGTAGACCAGGCCGGAGCGCACCCAGCGACCGTCGGTGGTGCGGTAGCCGCCGATGTCCCGGAAGTTGCGGGCGGACTCGATGCCCAGCGAACGCTCGGCGACGACGAGCGCGGAGCCGCTGTCCGGCGTCAGACGGAAGTACCAGCGTCCGGCCGCGGGGAGTGTCCCGGCGGGGACGGTCAGCGAACCGGTGCCGGGGGCGGTGCCGACCGGGGTGCCGGAGGTGGCGTCGGGGGAGGTGACCGCGGTGACGGTCACCGATCCGGCGGCGGAGGACCAGGACAGCGTGTAGCTGCCGTCGGTGGCGCGCTGGGCGGTGGCGGCCGTGAACGGTACGGCGGCCTGCGCGGTGGCGGTGGCGCTCGCCGTGGCCGTGGGCGCCGTGGCGGCGAGGGCCGGCGGGGCCAGGATCGTACCGGCGAGCAGGGCGGCCGCGACGGCGGCCTGGGTGAGGAGGTGCTTGCGCATGGTGCTCCTTGTCTGGTCCCTGTGGGGGAGAGGCGTCAGGAGGTGGGGGTTGCGGTGCACGGAGAGTTGCCGCAGACATTGATGACACGGCCGGTGGTCAGGAAGGTGGCCTTTTGCTGACGTGCGGCCGAAGAGTTGCGGGGATCGGAGTGCGGATCGTGCCCGTACTGCGGCTCCTCGGGCGGTGTGTTGGTGAGCGGCGGGGTGGGGGTGCCGCTGTCCCACACCGTCATGGCGGAGCCACGGTAAGGGAGTTGGGAACGGGTGAGGGGCCTGATGCCCCAGTAGGGGACCGTGTCCGGGCTGCGGCCCGCGGCGAGCGCGGGGGTGAGCAGCCGGGCGCCGATGGTGCGTGCCTCCACGTCGGCGGCCGCGTTGGCGACCTGGTGGTCCCCGTACGCGATGTGCATCAGTACCTGGTGGTGGTCGGTGAGATGGCTTGCGTAACCGTCGGTCTCACCGCGGTCCCACACCATCTGGAACAGCTGGAGGACGATCTGCTGATGCAGCTTGTCCGGGTACGAGAGGTCCAGGACCTGCTGGAACGGCGCGAAGTCGGCGCTGCGGTTGAGCAGCAGGCCGTAGTTCATGCCGGTGACACCGAGGACCCCGCGCCGGATGTCGGGCGAGGCGGCGACCAGGGCGCCGCCGAGGATGCCGCCCTGGCTGTTCCCGTCGTACGCGATGCCGTGCCGGACGTCGACGAGCGGGTTCCCCCGGTCGTCCCGGAAGGCCGCGTCGGTGGTCAGCCCGTCGGTGTGGATCAGGGCGCGGGCGAGGAAGAGGGCGTTGAGCATGCCCTGTTCGCTGCGCTCGGGAACGGCGGGGAAGAGGGTCGGGTCGGCGAGTGCGCCGAGCACCACGGGGATGTCCTCCTGGGCCATCCCGATCCAGTCCGTCGCGCAGAAGGTGAAGTTGTGTTCGGCCGCCATCGCCTTGACGTTGGACGCGCCGACCTCCGAGCGGCGGCCGAGGAGGCCGTGCCCGTAGAGGGAGGGGTGGGAGGGGGTGCGGAACGCGGAGCGCGGTATCTCGCAACGGAACGCGGCGCGCACGGTGCTCAGGGGCAGCCGCTGCGGGGTGCCGTCACGGCCACGGTTCAGGACGGAGCCGGGTGGGCCGCCGGGCAGGTTCAGATAGCCGGGCACGCTGATCTCACCGGTCACCTCCCGGGCGATCCGGGGATCCTGTTCGGCGGTGAAGTCGGTGACACCGGTGACGGCGAAGGTGGGGGAGCGGTCGCCGAGCCTGCGGAACGCGTCGTCGCGGATGGTGAAGAGGTCGCCGGTGAGGCTGCGGGTGCTCGCGACGGTGAAGTCCCAGGCCAGGTAGAGCCCTTCGGTGCGGACCTTGGCCCTGCGCAGCGCCTTCAGGGCGGGGCCGAGCCGGTGCTGGCGGGCGTACAGCGGGTCGTCGTGGGCGAGTGTCCGCCCGGCGACGGCGGCGAACGGTGCGGCGGCCGGGATGGTGTGCCCCGCACCGTCCTTGAGCCCTCGCAGGGCGACGGCGTAGTGGTGGCCGTCGCGGAAGTTGCGCGCGGGATGGATCAGCAGTGCCTGACGTGCCGGGTCGGTGGCGTTGGCGTCCAGCTCGGCCCAGTACGGCCACCGCTCGCCGGTATCGGTGTCCAGCAGCACGACGGGGGCGTCCGCGGCGAGGGAGCGGCCGATGTCGGTGAGCGGGGCGGCGCCGGTCTTCGACAGGTCGATCCCGGGCACCTGGGCGATCAGCGTGGAACCGGGGGAGAAGCCGTCGGACCGGTTCCAGGCCGTCGGGTCGATGGGGAGGCCCGCCGCGGTGCGGGGGAGGTCGGCGGCGTCGAAGGCCACCCGGCGGCCCGTGTCGGTGGCCGGGTCGGACCGGGTGTACCAGTCGTTCGGGAACGGCAGCAGGCACTCGACGGGGGCCAGCGGGTCGCAGCCCGTTGCGTGCGGCGCCGAGGCCTGTGCCGTGGGTGGGTTCGGGACGAGCGCGGCGGCGGCGCCGAGCGCCGCCGCCAGCAGCCCGTGCAGCAGTCGGTGCCGCAACGGGTCAGCTCCCCTGGATGTGTGCGTCGATGATGGCGGCGTAGTTCTCCTCGCCGTTCTGGTTGGGGTGCAGCGGGGCGGCCGCAGCGGTCGGTACGTACCCCTCGACCCACTTGTCCGACGGGGCCTGGCAGGCGTCGTGACCCTTGCTCGGCGTGACGAGATCGATGTACTCGGCGCCGTGCAGGGCGCTCTGCTCGGCGATCACCGCGTTCATCCGGTTGACGCTGCCCTGCAGGAAGTCGGCGTCCACCGCGAGGACCGGCTGCAACGGGAAGCAGCCGCCGGGCTTGATGTAGAGGCCGTACCCCGTGACGATCACCCGGGCCTGCGGCGAGCGCTGGTGGATGCCGTCCAGTACGGCACCCAGCTTCGGTGCGAACTCGGCGAGGCGGTTGCCGATCTGGTCCACGCCGCCCTCGTAGTACTGGTCCTTGCACGGGGTGGCGTTCGGGTCGAGGGTGCTGCAACCCTCCGCGATGCCGACCAGGCCGGCGTCGTTGCCGCCGATGGTCAGCGTCACCAGGTCGGTGTCCGCGCGCAGCGCGTCGAACTGGGGCGCGGCGGATCCCATCGGAATGTCGAGCAGCGAGAGCGACTGCTTCTCGGTCATGTGCTTCGACTTGGCGCCGCTGCAGGTGACGTCGCGCAGCGACGCACCGAGCCGCGCCGCGAGCTCGTGCGCGTAGTTGTGCGTCGACCGGCCGCAGGCCACCGGCCCGGTGATGTCCGGGATGAGTGGCCCGGAGGCCATGGAGTCGCCGAGCGCGACATAGGACAGGGTGTCGTCCTCGGCTGCCGCGGAGGCCGGCAACGCGCCGGTGCCCAGGGCCAGGCCGGTCAGGGCGAGTGCGCCCATCGCTGCTCTGACGGAACGGCAGAAACCTTTGTTCTTGGGCAGGTTCACGTAATCCTCCGACGGTGGGGGCCCGCTGGGGCATGGCGTGTGACGCCGGTCATCATGCAGACTCACGTGCCGTCGTTTAACTGGTGGGTAACGCAGACTTTTGCGGGAGAACTTGTGACGCGTGACAATGAACTGTCCGACGCAGCAGCGGAACAGGGCGGTTGCGCGGGTTCGCCGAGCGCACCGCTGGCCATTGCCGGGCGTCCGGTGGCCCCGTATCTGCGGGCCCGTGTCCCGGCGTTGACCGGCCGCGTCGTCGCCCGGCTCCTCGCCGATCTGCCGGTCTACGCGGAACTGCCCCACGAGGAGATCGCCGGCGACATCGCCGACATCGTCCAGCACAATCTGCGGCTCTTCGCGGACGTCGTCGAGTACCGCCGGCCCGCCACCGACGCCGAACTCGACCAGCAGCGCGACTCCGCCGCCCTGCGCGCCGAGGAAGGGGTGCCGCTGGACGCGATCCTCACCGCGTACCAGGTCGGTACGGCGATGTGCTGGCAGGAGACGGTCGTGGGGGCGCTCCCCGGTGATCTCGCCGTCATCCTGGAGATCATGGACCGCATCATGGTTCTCCAGCAGCAGCTCACCTCGGCGGTCAGCAGCGCCTACCTGGAGGCGCGGCGGATCCTCGACAGCCAGGAACACGGTGGCCGGCACGCCCTGATGGCCGCCCTGCTGACCGGTGAACCCCTGGACCGCTTCGCTCACCGCACCGGACTGCGACCGGCCGCCCGCTACCTCACGATGACGCTGGCGCTGGCCCCGCACCCCGACGAGCTGACCCAGTCACCGGGGCCGGGCTCCGGTGTCGCGGCCCGGCGCAAGATCCGCCGCGTCCGTACCGCCCTGGACCACTTCGCCGGTACGCCGGTACTCACCGCCCTCGACACCTCGGGCGGAACGGTGCTGCTGCCCGCGCCCGAACCGCTGCCGTGGCACGGTCCGAACGGGCTGTGCGCGCTCATCGACGAGACGGCCCGGGCGGCGGGGGTTCCGATCACCGCCGCCGCGGAGACCGCCGAACCGGAGGAGGTTCCGGCCGCCGTGGCCCGCAACACCGAAATCGTCGACCTGATCGCCCGTACGGGCCGGCCCCCCGGCTTGTACCGGCTGTCCGACGTGCTGCTGGAGTACCAGCTGAGCCGGCCCAGCGAGGCCTTGCGCGGGCTGGCTCAACTGCTGAGGCCGTTGGAGGCGAAGCCGGAGCTGCTGCACACCCTGGAGACGTATCTCGCGCTCGGTCTGGACCGGCGGACCACCGCGACCGCCCTGCACATCCACCCCAACACCGTCGACTACCGCATCCGCCGCATCGACAGCCTGACCGGCCTGTCCCCGGCCCGCCCCGCCGACCTCCAGCACCTCAGCGCCGCGCTGGTCGCCCGCCGCTCGGTGTGACCGGCAGCCGGCCGGGGCTCCTGGCCGGCCGCAGGCGGCTCAGTGAACCGTGGTGAAGCTGCGCCACGGCAGGGCGCTGGGCGCGTTCTGGTCGGTGACCGTGGTCGCGACGTACGTCGTCGTACCCGGCCCGGTGCAGTCGGGTGTGCGGTACAGGATGATGTCGATCAGGGTGTTGTTGCTGACTTCCTTGGCGCCCTCGGGGGAGAGCTGGTGGCAGCCCTTCACCAAGGGGCTGTTCACCGTGACCACGGCGTCCTTCTCGGTCGTGTAGATGATCGGCCCGACCGCGGTCCGGCCGAGGCCGGAACAGCCTGCGACGGTGAGGGTCAGGAGCGCGGTCCCGGCTGCGATGCCGAGACGGCGGCGCCGGTGATCGGTCACGGGCATGGGCGGGTCCTCGTCTGTCTGGTCCGGCTCGTCCGGCTCGTCCGTCGGCAGCGTGTGCACCTCGACACCGCATGCGTCACGGAGCACGTGCTGACGCTGGTCACCCTGCCTGATCCGCCACGCCCGGGCATCCGGAGCGCGGCCGGATGGGCTACTGCCGTGCCCGACGGGAGAACCGCCCATACCCATATCGGGAGATATTGGGCATATCGTGGTATCGGCGAGTGGTTCAAAAGGTTCAAAAGTGGTTCCTTCCTTCAGATGTTTCCCACGTTCAGGGGGCCGTGATGGTCCAGGAACTCGTGATCGCGCTGGTGACGGCCGGCTCGGCTGGCGCGCTGTACATGGCGGCAGCGGCCAAGATCGTCAAGCAGTACGAGCGCGGCGTCGTGCTGCGTCTCGGCAGGCTCCGCAACGAGGTGCGCGGCCCCGGATTCACCACGGTGATCCCCGGTGTCGAACGACTGCGCAAGGTGAACATGCAGATCGTGACGATGCCGGTGCCCGCACAGGACGGGATCACCCGGGACAACGTGACGGTACGGGTGGACGCGGTCATCTACTTCAAGGTGGTCGACCCGGCGAGCGCCGTGGTCCAGGTGGAGGACTACCGGTTCGCGGTCTCGCAGATGGCGCAGACCTCCCTGCGGTCGATCATCGGCAAGAGCGATCTCGACGACCTGCTGTCCAACCGCGAGAAACTGAACCAGGGCCTGGAGCTGATGATCGACAGCCCGGCCGTCGGGTGGGGTGTGCAGATCGACCGGGTGGAGATCAAGGACGTCTCCCTCCCGGAGACCATGAAGCGCTCCATGGCCCGTCAGGCCGAGGCCGACCGTGAGCGGCGAGCCCGCGTCATCAACGCGGACGCCGAGCTCCAGGCGTCGAAGAAGCTCGCCGAGGCGGCGAAGGCGATGTCCTCCCAGCCGGCCGCCCTCCAACTGCGCCTGCTGCAGACGGTGGTTGCGGTCGCAGCCGAGAAGAACTCCACGCTGGTGCTCCCGTTCCCGGTGGAACTGCTCCGCTTCCTGGAGCGGGCCCATCAGCCCGAGCAGGTGGAACCGCAGCAGGCCGTGCGGCCCCCGCAGCCGCAGCGCCCCTCGCAGGCACAGCGTGCCGCGCAGCGGCAGCCGCGGCCGCAGCAGCCGCCGGCGGTGGCCCCAGCGGCCGCAGCCGCGGCTGCCGCTGCCACCGGGGTCGCGCGTCCCCCTCGGCCGAAGCCGCTCGCCAGGCACTGAGCCCCGGTCCAGGCACTGAGCCCCGGTCCGGTCGTCCCCCGGAACCCGCCGGTGCGCGGTCCGTTGGGTCCCGCCGGGCCTGGGCCCGATCCGCCCCTCGCACACACCTGACCTGCTGGAACGCAGGTGTGCGACCAGTTGTCGTACCCCCCGCCTAGACTCGCAGGAGTCATCTGGATCAAGACGATCAAGAAGATCGAGTGCGGGACGGGAGGGACCGATGGCCACGGCACCACACCAGCTGGACGGATCGGCTGCCCGCCTGCTGCGCTGCGCCGCCGTCTTCCTGCCCGCGTTGCTGCCGCGGGAGGGGCAAGTCGCCTTCTGGGATCCCGACGGCGGCCCCCTGCCGGACCCGGACGACCTGACGGCACCCGGGGACGACGCGCCCGGCCCGACCGTCGCGGAGATCACCGTCGTGCGGCGGCACGGACAGGACGCAGTCAGGCGGCGTACGGTGCCCGCCGTCCTGCTGTCCGTGGCCCAGGCACTGCCACTGCTGGCCGGTGCCCGGCACCGGCAGTCCGCCCACCCCGCCACCCGCTGCTGGGGCGCCGCCGCGCTCCAGGCACTCCACCTGGTGGCGCGGGGCAGACTCCTCCCCGGTCTCACGGACGACGACCACGACGCCTGGCGGGCCGGTCCTCGCGACGCCGAGGACATCGCCCATCTCCGGGCGATCGCAGCCGCCATGCCGGCCGAGGGGTACGCGGTCCCGGTCCCGGACCGCACACCGCTCCAGGTCCCCGACCCGGAGTGGCTGCTCGGGGCATTCCTCGACGCGGTCGCCGACACTCTGCCCCGTACACCCGCCGCGGCCTACGCGATGGGTGCGCCCTTCGCGGCCCGTGAGGGCCGGCATCTGCCCGGCGTCCGTGACTGGGCCGTCGAGGTCGCCGACGGTCTCGACGCCGGGGTACAGGTCTCGCTGCGCCTCGACCTGTCGGCGTACGAGCTCTTCGACACGACCGATACGCCCGCCGACCCCGACCCCGACGACGCCGACGCTGTCGGTGGTGTCTTCGACGACAACGACACCCCCAGGACGCCGGCGGCGGTCCGTCCCGCCGCCGCGCGGCACGCCGCCGCGGCCATCGTCCAGGTGCACAGCCTGGCCGACCCGACCTACGTCGTCGACGCCGCCACCCTGTGGCACGGCGCGGCCCGGGAGCCGTTCGGCCCGCGGGCCAGGATCGATGCCGCGCTCGCACTGCGCCGTGCCGCCCGGCTCTGGGCCCCGCTGGGGCGCTTGTTGGACCAGCCGGTGCCCGATGTGCTCGCCCTCGGGGAGGACGAGCTGTACGAACTGCTGGGCGATGCCGGAGCCAGGCTGGCGGCGGCCGGGGTCAACGTCCACTGGCCCAGGGAGCTGGCCCGTTCCCTCACTGCCGCGGTCGTCGTCCGGCCCGCCCCCGGCTCGGCCACCGACGGCACCTCGTTCTTCGACACCGAGCAGCTCTTCTCCTTCGACTGGCAGTTGTCACTGGGCGACGAGCAGCTCACCGAAGCGGAAATGGACATCCTGGCCGAAGCCCACCGGCCGGTGGTGCGCCTGCGGGACCGATGGGTCGTCGTCGACCCCGCGCTCGTACGCAAGGCGCGCAAGCGGGAGCTGGGCCTGCTGGACCCGGTCGACGCCCTCGCTGTCGCCCTGACCGGCAGTGTCGAGGTGGACGACGAGCGGATCGAAGCGGTGCCCGTCGGCGCGCTGGCCGCACTCCGCCACCGCATCACCGCCGACGACACCGTCGTCGCCCCGCCGCCCGGCCTGCACGCCACGCTCCGCGACTACCAGCTCCGCGGTCTCGCCTGGCTGGACCGGATGACCTCGCTCGGTCTGGGCGGCTGCCTCGCCGACGACATGGGCCTGGGCAAGACCATCACGCTCATCGCCCTCCACCTGCACCGCGCCCACCCCGCCCCCACCCTGGTGATCTGCCCCGCCTCCCTCCTGGGCAACTGGCACCGCGAGATCAACCGCTTCGCCCCCGGTGTCCCCGTGCGCCGCTTCCACGGCACCGGCCGCACGCTCGCCGAACCCGACGGCGGGTTCGTCCTCACCACCTACGGCACGATGAGGTCGAGCGCCGCGCAACTGGCCGACCACGACTGGGGGCTGATCGTCGCCGACGAGGCCCAGCACGTGAAGAACCCGCACTCCTCCACGGCGAAGGCGCTGCGCACCATCCCGGCCCCGGCCAGAGTCGCGCTCACCGGCACCCCCGTGGAGAACAACCTCTCCGAGCTGTGGGCCCTGCTCGACTGGACGACCCCCGGACTCCTCGGCCCCCTCAAGACGTTCCGGGCCCGCCACGCCCGGATCGTCGAGAACACCGGGACGGCTGCCGGACTCGCCAACGACGAAGCGGTCGAACGGCTCTCCCGGCTGGTCCGGCCCTTCCTGCTGCGCCGGAAGAAGTCCGACCCGGGCATCGCCCCCGAGCTGCCGCCCAAGACGGAGACCGACCACCCCGTCTACCTCACCCGTGAGCAGGCCACGCTCTACGAGGCGGCGGTCCGCGAGACGATGGCCTTCATCGAGGCATCGGAGGGCATCGCCCGCCGCGGCCTGATCATGAAGCTGCTGGCCTCGCTCAAGCAGATCTGCAACCACCCCGCGCAGTACCTGAAGGAGGAACCGACCCGGCTCGTCGGACGCTCCGGGAAGCTCGCCCTGCTGGACGAACTCCTCGACACGATCCTCACCGAGGACGGCTCCGTCCTGATCTTCACCCAGTACGTCACCATGGCCCGCCTGCTCTCCGCCCATCTCGCCTCGCGCGCCATTCCCTCCCAACTCCTCCACGGCGGAACGCCGGTGGCCGAGCGGGAACGGATGGTGGACCGCTTCCAGTCCGGTGAGGTCCCGGTCTTCCTGCTCTCCCTCAAGGCGGCGGGCACCGGACTCAATCTCACCAGGGCCGCCCACGTCATCCACTACGACCGCTGGTGGAACCCGGCAGTCGAGGAGCAGGCCACGGACCGGGCATACCGCATCGGCCAGACACAACCCGTGCAGGTCCACCGGCTGATAGCGGAGGGCACGGTCGAGGACCGGATCGCCGACCTGCTGCAGGCCAAGCAGGTGCTGGCCGACACGGTGCTCGGCACCGGCGAGGCCGCGCTGACCGAGCTCAGCGACCGCGACCTGGCCGATCTCGTCTCGCTCCGGAGACCGTCATGAGCCCCCGCCCCGAGCCCCGTCCTGCCGTCCGCCCCCGTCCCGGCCCCGACGACCTGCGGCGCAGCTTCGATGCGGTGCCGCCCCGCACCAGCGACGGCGACGGGCCCTTCGCGGACAGCTGGTGGGGCCGCGCCTGGGTGACCGCGCTGGAATCCCTGTCGATGGACGAGGGCCGGCTCTCCCGCGGCCGCACGTACGCCGACAGCGGCAAGGTCGCGGCGATCACCGTCACCCCCGGACGGGTCGTCGCCTACGTCCACGGGAGCCGGCCCCGCCCCTACCGGGCCGAGCTCCGTCTGCGGACGCTCGGTGACGCGGACTGGGACACCTTCCTGGACGCGGTCGCCGCCCGTCCCGGTCACCTCGCCGCGCTGCTCACCAAGGAGATGCCGCACGCGCTGGCCGACACGGCGGCCGAGGCCGGTGTGGTACTGCTGCCCGCCGCGGGCGACCTCGACCCCACCTGCACCTGCCCCGACCGCGGCTGGCCCTGCAAGCACGTGGCCGCCCTCTGCTACCAGACCGCCCGGCTGCTGGACGCCGACCCGTTCGTCCTGCTGCTGCTGCGCGGCCGGGGCGAACGCGGACTCCTCGAGGAGCTGGGCCGTCGCAACGCCGCGCTCTCCGCCAGGGAACGTCCCACGGCCCCCGCCACCCCCTCCGTGCCGGCCCGGGAAGCCCTCGCCGCCGGTTACCTGCCACCGCTCCCCGCCCCGCGCCCGGTCCTGCCGCATCCCGGGCAGCCACCCGCGTACCCGGGCCTGCCGGGCGCCCGTGATCCGCTCGCCCTCGACCATCTCGCCACGGACGCCGCGATCCGGGCCCATATGCTCCTCACCACCGGAATCGACCCGATCGCCGGTCTCACCCCCTGGCAGGACGCGGTACGACTGGCCGCGTCCCGCCCCACCGCCGGACTCACCGCGACCACGCGTGCCCTCTACCGCGAACTCGCGTACGCCACCGGCCGTACCCCCACGGACCTCGCACGAGCCGTCGCGGCCTGGCGCCAGGGCGGTGCCGAAGGGCTGGCCGTTCTCGAAACACCGTGGGACCCCCCGGCCGGCCCCTTCGACCGGGCCCGCCCCATGCTGGCGGCCGCCGACTTCCCCCGGTTCCACCCCTGGCGCAACCACCTCACCCACCCCGGCGGCACGTTCCAGCTCCGCTTCGGCCGCGACGGCCGTTGGTACGGCTACGAATCCGATCCGGGCGAGGACGACTGGTGGCCCCGCGCCGCCCCGGACTCCGACCCGGTGGGCGCGCTGAGGGAACTCGTCGGAGCCTGACCGTCCCCGGCCGGCCCCGTCCGCCTGCTCGACCCCGACCGGCCCTCGGCCCTCAACTCGCCAGATGGACGAAGAGACCGATGAGCAGCACGGCGACGATCGGCAGCACGATGAGGCGCGCCTTCCGGAACGACTCGTCCTCCTGCTGGGAAAGCCCCCGGTCGGCGCCGTGCACCGACGCCAGATGTTCCCCCGCCATGTCGATGAGCTTCTCCGTGGTCAGGAGCGACGGCGACCAGCCGCACTGCGCACAGACCAGGAAGTCGCGGTACGGCTCGTACCGGAAGTCCCGCTCGATGGTGACGGTGAACACCTCACCGTCCGGCGTCGCGGCCGTGAAGTGGCGTATCGGTGCACCCATGTGGATCGCTCTCCGTTCCGCGCGTGCGACGGGTCCCGGTGACCCGGCCGCGGCACACTATCGGACCGCCCGCGGCCGCCCTCAGCGAGGCAGCACCGCGTCGACGACCTCGCGGGCGAATTCCGGCGGCACCGGCCCGCGGCGCAGCAGCACCCGCATCCAGACCGCCCCCGCATCGAGACCGCCCCCGCGATCAGGTCCAGCAGCAGCATCGGGTCGGCGTCCGGCGGGAGATCGCCACGGGCGGCGGCTCGGGCGAAGACCGGCTGCTCCCGGGAGAACCGGTCGGCGAGGAAGTCGCGGGTGAGCGTGGCGAGTTCGTCGTCCGGCAGGCCGGTGCCCGCGGTCATGGCGCGGGCGACCGGTTCCGTACGCGCATCGGTGAGCAGGTCGAGCACGGCCCGTCCGAGGTGAGCCGCAAAAACCTTTGGCCCCAGCGGGCTTGACGTTGGTAGCTTCCTCGGCGTGGCGAAACTCAATCAGATCATCGCAGTGGAGAAGGGCGTCAAGTCCAAGGCTCACCAGGACCTGACGGCGGCGCATCACGGCCTTCAGAAGACTGGTCTGCTGGCCGGGATCTCCCGGACGTATCAGCCGAAGGACGAGGAGGGCGAGCAGTTGCCGCCCGAGTCGACGCTGGTGCAGGTCAAGGCCGAGGACGTGCTGCGGCAGACCGCGACGACCCTGACCCGGCTCTTCGATGTGACCGCCACGAAGGACTGGGCGAACTGTTCGGCCCGCGCGGACGTCAAGGTCGACGGGCGTGTGCTCGTGAGCGAGGCGCCGGTGTCGTATCTGCTCTTCCTGGAGAAGCAGTTGACGGACATCGCTACCTTTGTTCGCAAACTCCCGGTGCTCGATGCCGCCGAGTCGTGGACGCAGGACCCGTCGACGGACTCCTGGAAGACCGAGCCGGTGAGGACGCTTCGTACGAAGAAGGTGCCCCGCAACCATGTGAAGGCGGAGGCCACCGAGAAACACCCGGCACAGGTCGAGGTGTACTACGAGGACGTTCCGATCGGGTACTGGACGACCGTGAAGTTCTCCGGAGCCCTCCCCGCGCGACGGGTCAACGAACTGCTGGACCGGGTGGAGAAACTCCAGCAGGCCGTGAAGTTCGCCCGCGAGGAGGCCAACGGCGCGGAGGTCACCGACCAGCGGGTGGGTGATGCGGTATTCGGTTACCTCTTCGGGTGACCGATCACGGATTCCCCGGCCGTCCACTACGGCCGGGGTGCGCGAGGAGCGCAAGCTGAAACTGAAGCTTGTCGTGACGACGCGGTTCCGGTGGAGGTTCGAGTCCTCCCCCCGGCACACCGGCCGGGGTGGCCCAACTGGCAGAGGCAGACCGCGATCAATCTCAGACTCTTGCTCCAGACTCAGCATTCGCCACCGATCGCCGAATCGATCGGGCCCGTGCCCATGGGCGTCGAGATGCCGGTTCGACTCCGGCCCGCGGAGCTTCGGTCCGCGGTTGTCTAAAGGCAGGACGCGACGACATCAACCTGACACGGGACCTTAAACGTGTCGGCGTGCCGTAGGGGTGGCATCTTCAGGGCTCGGGGGCCGGCTACGCCCCCGGGCCCGCTCCCGTTTCCCGGGAGCTCACGTCACACGCTCGCGGGCAGTGACACCCCGCGCCCCGCGAAGAAGCGCTCGAAGTCGGGCAGTGCGAGATCCGCGGCTCGCGTCCCGGGCGTCGTGCCGGACGGGTTGTGGAAGTGGACGCCGGAGCCGTCGGCCGTACGCGACGTCAGCAGTACCAGGTGTCCGCCACGGCCCGGAGCGGGCCGCCGCGGATGCCGGATGCCGTAGTGCACCGAGGCCATGACCGTCCGGCCGCTGTCGAGCAGACCGAGGATCTCCCGCAGGGAGAGATGGCGGTGAACCGTGGCGTCGAGACCGTGCACCTCCCGCGCGTACTGGGCGAAGGGCGCGTAGATCAGCCCCCGGATCACCCCTTCCGCGTCCTGGGTGTACGCCCCGTACGTCAGGGCCCCGTCGCGCAGGGCGAACAGGGGCGGGGCGTCGGCGCCGAGCGCCATGCGCAGACAGGTCATACCGCACAGATGACCTGCCCAGCGCGCGTACTCGGCCGGTGACACGGCACCCGACTCCGCCCACGCCGGGTCGGAGGCCGAATCGAGCCCGCCCTCCACGATCGGGCCGACGAGCGCGGGCGAGGCGAACTGGGTCAGCACGGGAACACGGCAGGCGGGACAGGTCACCCAGGACATCCGATCACTGGCGGTATCCGGTCAGGAAACGGCCGATGCGGCTGATCGCCGCGTCGAGATCGTCAGCGTACGGGAGTGTGAGGATCCGGAAGTGGTCGGGCCGCGGCCAGTTGAAGCCCGTGCCCTGCACGACCTGGATCTTCTCCCGCAGCAGCAGATCCAGGACGAACTTCTCGTCGTCGACGATGCGATGCACCTTCGGGTCGATGCGCGGGAACGCGTACAGCGCACCCTTCGGCTTGACGCACGAGACCCCAGGGATCTCGTTCAGCTTCTCCCAGGCCCGGTTGCGCTGCTCGTACAGCCTGCCGCCCGGGGCCACCAGTTCCCGGATGGACTGCCGGCCGCCGAGTGCGGCCTGAATCGCGTACTGCGCGGGGGCGTTCGGGCACAGCCGCATGGAGGCGAGCATGGTCAGACCCTCCAGGTAGCTGCGGGCGTGCTGCTGCGGACCCGACACCACCAGCCAGCCGGACCGGAACCCCGCCACCCGGTAGGTCTTCGACAGGCCGCTGAAGGTGAGGCAGACCACGTCGGGAGCGAGGACCGCCACGCTGTGGTGCTCGGCGTCGTCGTACAGGATCTGGTCGTAGATCTCGTCCGCGAAGACCATCAGCCCGTGCCTGCGCGCCAGGTCGAGAATGCCCTCGAGCACCTCGCGCGGATAGACGGCGCCGGTCGGGTTGTTCGGGTTGATGATGACGACGGCCTTGGTGCGGTCGGTGATCTTCGACGCCATGTCCGCGAGGTCCGGGTTCCAGTCGGACGCCTCGTCGCACGTGTAGTGCACGGCCTTGCCGCCCGCGAGGGTCACCACCGCGGTCCACAGCGGATAGTCGGGGGCCGGGACGAGCACCTCGTCGCCGTCCTCCAGCAGGGCCTGCACCGACATGGAGATCAGCTCCGAGACCCCGTTGCCGAGGAAGATGTCGTCCACCCCGACCTCGGTCAGGCCCATCGCCTGGTAGCGCTGCGCCACGGCGCGGCGGGCGGAGAGAATGCCACGTGAGTCGCTGTACCCGTGGGCCTGCGGGAGCATCCGGATCATGTCCTGGACGATCTCCTCCGGCGCCTCGAAGCCGAAGAGCGCGGGATTGCCCGTGTTCAGGCGGAGCACGCTGTGCCCCGCTTCCTCCAGGGCGTTGGCGTGCTCGATGACCGGGCCCCGGATCTCGTAACAGACCTCGTTGAGCTTGCTGGACTGCCGGAACTCCATGCGTGGCCTCCCCGACCCGATTGCGATACTTGGTTTTACCAAGCTCGGGCTTGGAAAGTCCAACAACATGTCTAGACTGCGTCGCATGCCACGTCAGCAACAGCCCGCAGCACGTTCGTCCCGTCGCCGGAGTTACGACCAGTTCTGCGCCACCGCGCGTTCGCTCGACCTGGTGGGCGACCGGTGGACCCTGCTGATCGTCCGTGAACTGCTGGCGGGTGCCCGCCGTTACACCGATCTCCACGCGGATCTGCCGGGTGTCAGTACGGACGTCCTCGCCTCCCGGCTCAAGGACATGGAACACAGCGGTCTGGTCACCCGCCGCCGCCTGCCGCCGCCCGCCGCGGCCTCGGTGTACGAACTGACCGACCGCGGCCGCGGACTGCTGCCCGTGCTCTCCGCCCTCGCCGAGTGGGGCGCGCCCGCGCTCACCGAGCGGCGGCCCACCGATGCGGTGCGCGCGCACTGGTTCGCGCTGCCGCTGCTGCGCGCCCTGGACGGGCTGACGCATGCGGGAGTCGTTGAAGTCCACCTGGACGAGGGCGAGTTCCATGTGCGCGCCGGAGGCGGAGGGGCCGTCGCGGGCGGCGCCGGCGGAGCCGGCGGAGTCGAGGATCTTCCGACGGCATACGGGGACGGTCCCGCGCCCCGTGCCGACGCCCGGATCGCGCTGGACATCGAAGCCTGTCTGGCGCTCGGGCGGGGTGAGCTGACGCTCACCCAGGCCGTCGAGGACGGCCGGGTCGAGGTGTCCGGCGAGGGTCCGCTCGCCGCCGAGATCCGTGGCGGGTGACACCCGGACCGGTGGGTGTCGCGGCTCAATTCACGGGTAGCGTGGGGGTGTTCGGGGCGCCCGGTTCGGGATACCTCCCGCGGGACGTCCGGGACGCGTCCGTGCAACCGAGGGTGAGGGGTCGCAGGTGAGGGTCGGCAGGCAGCAGGGAGACCGGGAGCATCGGGTACGAGGGGGGCTTGCCAAGGCCCTGGTGGTGGCGGGCTGTGTGGCCGCGCTCGGCTTCGTCCCGGCGGCGGCCATCGCCACGCCCGGCAGCGGTGTGAGCGGCACGGTGGTCGCGGAGGGCACCTCGGCGGGCAAGCTCAAGGTGAAGACCCCCAACGGTCGCACGCATGTGACCTTCCGGACCATCACCGTCGAGCCCGGCGGCTCCACCGGCTGGCACACCCACCGCGGTCAGCTGATCGCCGTCGTCAAGTCGGGGACCCTGACGCGCACTCTGGACGACTGCTCGGTCGAGGTGACACCCGCGGGTTCCTCCTTCATCGAGCCGTCCGGGGTCAAGCACCGCCACATCGGGCGCAACCTGGGGACCGAGCCCGTCGTGCTCTGGGTGACCTATCTGCTGCCCGAGGGCAGTGAGCTCTCCGATGACGCCGATGCGGTGGACTGCGGCGCGAAGAAATAGCGCTCTGCGGGCACCACGAGGCGGCGCCCGGCACACGGGACCGGACCGGTGTGATGATGGGTGCGTGCGATGGGAAGCGATCACCTGGGAACGGCTGGCAGAGGCCTTTGCCGCGCAGGCCGATGGGCTGAAGCCCGTCGGCACCGGTCCCTGGCTGAAGCTCGCCGTCGACGGCGCACCGGCGGCCCGTACCGGGGAGCTGGCCGGGCGGGTCGCGCAGGCCCTGCGGGCCCGGGGGCGTGCGGTGCTCGTCGTCTCCACGGAGGGATTCCTGCGGCCGGCGAGTCTTCGGTACGAGTACGGCAAGGAGGACCCCGACTCGTACTACGACGGCTGGTTCGACACGGGCGCACTGTGGCGCGAGGTGTTCGGACCACTGGAAGCGGACGGGACCGGGCGGGTGCTGCCCGATCTCTGGGACCCCGTGACGGACCGGGCCACGCGCAGTGCGTACCGGCCGCTGCCGGCGGGCGGAGTACTGGTGGTGCACGGCCCGCTGCTGCTGGGTCACTGGTTTCCGTTCGACCTGAGCGTTCATCTGCGGCTGTCGCCGGGCGCACTGCGGCGGCGCACCGAGGAGAGCGGGCGTTGGACGCTGCCCGCCTTCGCGCGGTACGAGGACGAGGTGGCACCCGGCGACCGCGCCGATGCGGTCGTCCGGGCCGACGACCCCCTGCATCCCGCCTGGAGCGGGTGGACGTCCGGCAGGTGACGGGACGGCCGGGTCCGGCCGTCCGGTCGGTCAGGGGCCGGGGCGGCCCCCCCCCACGATAGTGACCGCCTCCGCCCCCGACCGGCAGCCGGCCGTCACGGCCGAGACGTCGTCCGCCCCCGACAGGTGCACGGCGAGGTACGTTGCCGCAGCCCGAACGAGCCGCCCAGCAGGCGACGTTGGCGCCCGCGCCGTCGGGGAGGGTGCGGATACCAGTGCCGCGGCAGGCGTTGCCTGTTGCGGCACTAGCCGGGGTGTCCGTGCCATGGGCCGGCGGTGTCCCGTGCCGGACCACGACATCCGTGACGACGTCACCGACGACGAGAAGGCCGCCGCCCGTCATCGGCCGCCCGTCCACGCGCCCGAGATCCGTGCGGCCAGCGACACGTTTCCGCGCACGACAGCCAGATTGGCCTCCAGTGAGGCACCCCCGGTTCCTCGCATCAGCCGGTCCAGCAGGAACGGTGTGACGGCCTGGCCCGTGATGCCGCGCTCCCGGCACGCGTCGAGGGCCTCGGCCAGCACCTGGTCGTGCAGTGCGGGATCCAACTGGTCGGCAGCGGGCACGGGGTTGGCGACGATCAATGCGGCCTCCGGGCCGCCGAGCGCGTCCTGGGCCCGCATCACCTCCGCGACCTCCTCGGGCGTGTGCACCGTCCAGTCGACCGGTTCACCCGAACTGCTCAGATAGAAGCCGGGGAAGCGGTCGGTGCCGTAACCGAGCACGCCGACGCCGAGCGTCTCCAGGCGCTGCAGCGTGGCGGGGACGTCGAGGACGGACTTCACCCCCGCGCACACCACCGTGATCCCGGTCCGTGCGAGGAGCCGGAGGTCCGCGGACTCGTCCTGGGTCCGGGTCCACTCCCGGTGCACGCCGCCGAGGCCGCCGGTCGCGAAGACGCGCAGGCCCGCGCGTGCGGCCAGGAACGCCGTCGCGGACACGGTCGTGGCCCCGCTCGCGCCCGTGGCCAGGGCCGGTGCGAGGTCCCGGTGCCCCAGCTTCCGCATCGTCGGGTCGGCGGCAACCCGTTCCAACTGTTCTTTGTCCAGGCCGATGCGGGCCCGTCCGTCCAGGACGGCGATGGTGGCGGGGACGGCGCCCGCGGACCGTACGAGTCCTTCGAGTTCCTCGGCGACCTGCAGATTGCGCGGGCGCGGCAGACCGTGGGCGATGATCGTCGACTCCAGAGCCACGACGGGATGGTGCGTGGCGAGGGCTGTCCGCACCTCGGCGGAGAGGACCGGGGCGTGGGGGTGTGCGCTGTGCGACGCATTCCTCAGTGGCATGTCCACATCTCTGTCGCGGGTGCATCGGCCTGAAACGTGCGGTGGGCAACGGCCGTCCTGCGCTCGCGCGCACCGGACACCACTCCTCCCGGACGGACACTGCCTGTCGCGGCAGTAGGGTGACCGGCCATGACCACATTTGATCAAGCGCCGGCCTCGTTCGCCGTGCACATCCCGGATGCCGACCTCGAACCGGAACCGCTCGACCCCGCACAGATCGTCTCGGGCGAGCCCGTGGTGACCGGCAAGGTGCTCTGGGAGTCGCCCGACGGCAAGCAGATCCGCGGCATCTGGCAGATCACGCCGGGCGTGGTCATCGACACGGAGGCCGACGAGCTGTTCGTGGTCGTCAGCGGGCGCGCCACCGTGGCGGTCGAGGGCGGGGCGACGCTGGAGATCGGACCGGGTGACGCCTGTGTGCTGCGTGAGGGCGACCGTACGACCTGGACCGTGCACGAGACGCTGCGCAAGGCGTACCACATCAGTCTCTGAGGTCTCGGACATCCGTGGTGGGCGCATCGGACACGGCGGGGGGTGCGCTCGCACCGGTTGCATCGGACACGGCGGGTGCACTCGATGTCGTCGTACGGGCGAGCGCTCTGCGCAGCGCCAGGGCCGCCATCGGCAGCAGCAGACATGCGGCGACCGCGTTCAGCCAGCCGTAGCTCGCCCGCGCGACGATCACTCCCGCAGCCGCACCGCCGATGCCCGCCGCGGTGTTCATGGCCAGGTCCGACAGTCCCTGCACGGCGGCACGTGCGGGCTGCGGTACGGAGTCGGTGAGCAGCGCGGAGCCAGCGACCAGCCCGGCCGACCAGCCGAGTCCGAGCAGGAACAGCCCCGCTGCCGTCCGGCCGTGGTCCGGGCCCGCGGTGCCGGCCAGGAGTGCGGCACCGCTGAACAGGCCGACCGCCAGACCGATCACGGCGAGCCGGCCGAACCGGTCCGACAACCAGCCCATCACCGGTGAGAAGGCGTACATACCCGCGATGTGGCCGCTGATGACCAGGCCGATCAGCTGGAGTCCGGCACCGTGACGGCCCAGGTCGACCGGGGTCATCACCATGATCGAAACCATTGCGGTGTGCGAGAACGCGACGGTCACCAGCGCCAGCCTCGCCATCGCCGAGGCCCGCACCGCCGCGAGGCCGGCGCGCAGCGAGCGGTCGGCGGGGGACTCGTCGGCCTGCGATGTCATCGCCCGCGCGGTGAGCAGCGGGTCCGGCCGCAGCAGCGCCCCGACCACCACGGCGGCCAGCAGGAAGATGGCGGCCGCGAAGAAGAACGGGCCCGCATTCTCCGGAATCGCCGTATCGGCGAAGACATGCCCCACCGGTGCCGCGATGTTGGGGCCGAGAACCGAACCGATCGTCGTGGCCCAGACGACGGTGGAGATCGCCCGGCCCCGACGCTCGGGCTCGACCAGATCCGCGGCGGCGAATCGCGCCTGCAGATTGGCCGAGGAACCGGCGCCGAACGCGGCCATGCCGAGCAGCAGCAGCGGGAAGCTCTCCACGACGGTGGCCAGCACCACGAGCCCCGCACCGAGCGCACCGATCAGATAGGCCAGTACGAGACCGGGGCGTCGGCCCCGCGAGGTCATCAGCGCGGCCAGCGGCAGCGAGAGCAGTGCGGTACCCGTCACCGACGCGGTCGGCGCCAGACCGGACAGTGCCTCGGAGCCGCTCACCTCCGTGGCCAGGACCGGGGCCAGGGCGATACCGATGGGGACGCCGAGGCCGCCGAGTATCTGGCTGGCGACCAGTACCGCGGCCGTTCTGCGTCGCAGTCCGGGCAGCTCGGCCGCGGTGACCGGGGCGGTCGGGGTGTCAGGTGCGTCGGGGCGGTTGGTCACCGACGCAGTGTGCCAGCCCGTGCCCGGGCACGGAACCCGGTGGTGCGGCCGTCAGCGGGTGGCCCTCCACACCACGTCCGGGGCGTTGGTGATGATCCCGTCGACGCCGAGGGCCGCCGCCTTCTTCGCGGTCGCCGCCCTGTCGACCGTCGAGGTGTTGACCCGGAGCGGCTTGCCGTGTGCCCCCTTCAGTGCGTGCACCGCCCGCACGTAGCCGGCGGACAGCGATCTGTACGGGGGGTTGATCTGGTCGGTGAACGCCGCGTACGAGGGCAGGTCGGCCACCGCGGGAGTGCCGAGGAAGCCGGTCGTGACGTCCGGACGCCGCTGGTGCACCTTCCGCACACTGCCGGCGCCGAAGCTCTGGATGACGAGCCTGTGCCTGACGTGGTCGCGGTCGAGCCACCCCTTCCGGTCAAGTACCCGCAGCGTCTCCTTCTCGATGCCCGGGTAGATCTTCGGACTCTTGATCTCCAACAGCAGGTTCTGGTGATTGCGTTCGATCCGGTCGAGATACTGCGCCAGGGTGGGAACCCGGGTTCCGGCGAACCGCGCACCGAACCAGCTGCCCGCGTCCAGCCGGGCGATCTCGGCGGCCGTGAAGTCCTTCACCGCCCATGGCGCACGGCCCGGGAAGACCTTCTCGGCGTCGGTGGTGCGCTTCAGGTTCGTGTCGTGCATCACCACCAGCACGCCGTCCTCGGTGAGCTGGACATCGTTCTCCACCCAGTCGATGCCGAGAGCGTCGGCCCGGTCGACCGCGGCCAGGGTGTTCTCCGGCGCATAGGCCGAAGCGCCCCGGTGGGCGATGACGAGGGGCGCCACCGGCTTGGCGGACCCGGCCCGCGCGCTCACGGTCCGGATGCCCGTGGCCGTGCTGGTGCGACCGGCCGTGATCGTGGCGGTGTCCCGGCCCGCGGTCCGCGAGTCGGCGGCCGGCAGCAGTAACGCGCCGACCCCCACGAGGCCGGCGGCGACGACAGCGATTGCGGTACGTGTGTACATGCATACTCCTTGCGTCGGAGGAGCGGACGGGGCGAGAGTGGCAGTCGGCCCGACAGAGGACGGGCCAAGGGCGACCACAACATGAACGTCGCTGCCGGGACCGGGTCACGGGCGGATTTTCGTGTCTATAAGATGCAGCCCAACCACCCCCCGACCCAGGCCTTCGCGAAGGGCATACGAGCATGCAGGGCACCATCGACGGTTTCAGCTACGGAGCAGTGACGCCCGTCGCGGCCTTTCTCATGGCTTGCCTCGGCGCGGCCCTCGGGCTGCGCTGCACGACCCGTTCACTCCGCACCGAGCGCTCCTTCAAGGCCGGCTGGCTGGCACTCGGAGCGACCTCCATAGGCTCCGGCATCTGGACGATGCACTTCATCGCGATGATGGGCTTCTCCGTCAAGGAGGTGAGCATCGGCTACGACAAGCCCCTCACCTTCGCCAGCCTCGGGGTCGCGATCGTCATGGTCGCCATCGGCATCTTCATCGTCGGATACCGGGGTACCACCCCCATGGCCCTGGTGACGGGCGGCACCATTACCGGGCTGGGCGTGGCCGTCATGCACTACTTGGGTATGGCCGGAATGCGTCTTGACGGGCGGTTCGAGTACGAGACGGCCATCGTGGTCCTCTCCGTCGTCATCGCCGTGGTGGCCGCGACGAGCGCGCTCTGGGCGGCCGTCTCGATCCACAGCTTCCTGGCGAGTCTCGGCGCCAGCGTCGTGATGGGGGTGGCGGTGAGCGGCATGCACTACACGGGCATGGCGGCGCTGAGCGTCCATCTGGAGCACTCCGGCTCCCTCGTCGCCCCTTCCGGCACCGGGCGGACCGCGACCCTCGTACCGCTGCTGATCGGCCCCGCCTGTTTCCTGCTCCTTGC
This sequence comes from Streptomyces sp. NPDC052052, assembly GCF_040680455.1. Taxonomy (NCBI): domain Bacteria; kingdom Bacillati; phylum Actinomycetota; class Actinomycetes; order Kitasatosporales; family Streptomycetaceae; genus Streptomyces; species Streptomyces sp. NPDC052052. The sequence goes on from NZ_JBFAWU010000001.1 coordinate 332,486, forward strand.
CGCGGTGGTCGTGATGTTCGACCCCCTGATGGTGATGGGCACCCCGGACTGGGACGACCCCAAGGCCATGAACGGGACCGGGCGGCCCCCCGGAATTCCGGCCCAGCGACAGGTGCCCCGGTTCGGGACGCATGCCGACCCGGCGTCGTTCCACTCCCGGCCGCGCGACCCCGCGCCGCCCGGGGAATGGTGACCCCGGCCCGGAACGAAGGCTGACCCGGCCCGATTGTCGGTGGCGGGTCGTACGGTGGTCTCATGCGGCCCGTTTCGAAGATCGAACGTTCGGTGGCGCCTTTCGAGGTCGTCAGTCCCTACCAGCCCAGCGGCGACCAGCCCACGGCCATTGCCGAGCTGGAGCGGCGCATCCGCGCAGGTGAGAAGGACGTCGTCCTGCTCGGCGCCACCGGCACCGGCAAGTCGGCGACCACCGCCTGGATGATCGAGAAGCTGCAGCGCCCCACCCTGGTGATGGCGCCGAACAAGACACTCGCGGCCCAGCTGGCGAACGAGTTCCGTGAGCTGCTGCCGAACAACGCCGTCGAGTACTTCGTCTCGTACTACGACTACTACCAGCCCGAGGCGTACGTCCCGCAGTCGGACACCTACATCGAGAAGGACTCCTCGATCAACGAGGAGGTCGAGCGGCTGCGCCACTCCGCGACGAACTCGCTGCTCACCCGGCGCGATGTCGTCGTGGTCGCCTCCGTCTCCTGCATCTACGGCCTCGGTACGCCCCAGGAATACGTGGACCGGATGGTCCAGCTCAGGGTCGGCGACGAGATCGACCGCGACCAGCTGCTGCGCCGCTTCGTCGAGATCCAGTACAGCCGCAACGACCTCGCGTTCACCCGCGGCACGTTCCGGGTCCGTGGCGACACCATCGAGATCTTCCCGGTCTACGAGGAGCTCGCCGTTCGGATCGAGATGTTCGGCGACGAGATCGAGGCCCTCTCCACGCTGCACCCGCTCACCGGCGAAGTCATCAGCGAGGACCAGTTCCTCCATGTCTTCCCCGCCAGCCACTACGTCGCCGGCCCCGAACGCATGGAGAAGGCGGTCAACGGCATCGAGCAGGAGCTGGAGCAGCGCCTCGCCGAGCTGGAGAAGCAGGGCAAGCTGCTGGAGGCCCAGCGGCTGCGCATGCGCACCACGTACGACATCGAGATGCTCCGCCAGATCGGCACCTGCTCCGGCGTCGAGAACTACTCGATGCACTTCGACGGCCGCACACCCGGCACCGCCCCCAACACCCTGCTCGACTACTTCCCCGAGGACTTCCTTCTCGTCCTCGACGAGTCGCATGTCACCGTGCCGCAGATCGGCGCCATGTACGAGGGCGACGCCTCCCGCAAGCGGACCCTCGTCGACCACGGCTTCCGGCTTCCCTCCGCGCTCGACAACCGTCCGCTGAAGTGGGAGGAGTTCCTGAGCCGGATCAACCAGACCGTCTACCTCTCCGCCACTCCCGGGAACTACGAGCTCTCCAGGGGCGACGGCTTCGTCGAGCAGATCATCCGTCCCACCGGCCTCGTCGACCCGGAAGTCGTCGTCAAGCCGACCGAGGGCCAGATCGACGACCTGGTGCACGAGATCCGTACCCGCGCCGAGAAGGACGAGCGGGTCCTGGTCACCACCCTCACCAAGAAGATGGCCGAGGACCTCACCGACTACTTCCTGGAGCTCGGCATCCAGGTCCGCTACCTGCACAGCGACGTCGACACCCTGCGCCGCATCGAGCTGCTGCGCGAGTTGCGCTCCGGCGAGTACGACGTCCTGGTCGGCATCAACCTCCTGCGCGAGGGCCTCGACCTCCCCGAGGTGTCGCTCGTCGCCATCCTCGACGCGGACAAGCAGGGATTCCTGCGCTCGGCGACGTCCCTGATCCAGACCATCGGACGCGCCGCCCGTAACGTCTCGGGGCAGGTCCATATGTACGCGGACAAGATCACCCCGGCGATGGCACACGCCATCGACGAGACCAACCGCCGCCGCGAGAAGCAGATCGCCTACAACACCGAGCGCGGCATCGACCCTCAGCCGCTGCGCAAGAAGATCAACGACATCGTCGCGACGATCGCCCGCGAGGAGGTCGACACCGAGCAACTGCTCGGCACCGGCTACCGCCAGGCGAAGGAGGCCAAGGCCCCCGTTCCCACGCTGGGCGCCAAGGCTGCCGGTTCCAGGAAGGCCGGGGGCGGCGGCGCGGTCACCGAACGGCCCGCTGCCGAACTCGCCGGGATCATCGAGGAGATGACCGACCGGATGCGGGCGGCCGCGGCCGACCTGCAGTTCGAGGTGGCCGCCCGACTGCGCGACGAGGTCGGCGAGTTGAAGAAGGAGCTGCGCCAGATGAGGGAGGCGGGTCTCAGCTGACCTCGTGGTACCCGGTGTGTTGCAGGACCGACACAAATTCACCCCAAGCGGCCGCGTGCGTGGCGTGACTGCGTAGGGTGCTGGAAACCGCACACGGACGGGTGCGGGGCAAGCGGAGAGGGGACAGCGCGTGACGGTCAACATGACCAAGGGTCAGGCCATCAGCCTGCAGAAGAGCGACGGGGGGACCCTGACCGCGGTACGGATGGGGCTCGGCTGGCAGGCGGCGCCGCGCCGCGGGCTGTTCGGTTCGCGTACGAGGGAGATCGACCTCGACGCCTCGGCGGTGCTGTTCGCCGACAAGCAGCCGGTCGACGTGGTCTTCTTCCGCCACCTCGTGAGTGACGACGGCTCGGTCAAGCACACGGGGGACAACCTGGTCGGCGGCGCCGGGTCGGGGGGCGACGACGAGGCGATCCTCGTCGATCTGCAGCGGGTGCCGGTCCACATCGACCAGATCGTCTTCACGGTGAACTCCTTCACCGGCCAGACGTTCCAGGAGGTGCAGAACGCCTTCTGCCGCATCGTCGACGAGACCAACGGCCAGGAACTCGCCCGCTACACGCTGGACGGCGGCGGACAGTACACCGCACAGATCATGGCGAAGGTGCACCGCTCGGGGAACGCGTGGCAGATGACCGCGCTCGGCAACCCGGCCAACGGCCGCACCTTCCAGGACCTGATGCCGGCCATCCTGCCGCACCTGTAGGCACGGCCGACCGGTCGGCATCGGTACGCGCAGCTCCCGGAGGCATCGGCCGCCGGGAGCTGCACCGCATGGTGCCGCGGAGCACGGCATCGCACGGCATCACACGGCATTGCACCGCATTGCACGACATCGTCCGAGACCGCACCGCGTAGCAGCGACTCACCGAGGAGACACGGCAATGACGGCCGAACTGGTCCGGGGACAGAACCACACCCTGCCCCGGACCCGTCTGGAGATCCGGATATCGGCCGGCACACCCGTCGTGGCCGGCGCGACCCTCGGCGACGAGAACGGCACCGTGCCCGGCACCGAGTGGGTCGCCCACCCGGGTTCACCCCGGCTGCCCGGGGTCGAGGTGTCCGCTCAGGCCGCCGCCGACCACCGGCTCGCCGTGGACCTCGATGCCGTGCCCGCTTCGGCGCATCGGATCACCGTGCTGCTGGCTCTGCCCACCGGCGTCGGGGGCCCCGTCCGGTTCGGCGCGGTCGCCTCGCCGTTCGTCGCCGTCACCGGGCTCGACGGCGACGAGATCGCCACCTTCACGCTCACCGGTCTGGACAGCGAGTCCGCGGTCACCGCACTGGAGCTCTACCGCCGCCAGGGCGCCTGGAAGGTCCGGGCCGTCGGTCAGGGCTACGCCGGCGGCCTCGCCGCCCTGCTCGCCGACCAGGGTCTGCCCCAGGCCGCCGAGCTGGTCCGTTCGATACAGGACGCCGTCGCCCGCGCGACGGACCGTTCGGTCGCACCGCCGCCACGCACCCCGGACACCGACCGGGTCGGTCACGGGCCTGGCCCGGTACCGCCCGCGGAAGGCCGCACGCCTCCCCTCGCGCCACCGGACGCTCCGTCCACCGAGCCGCCCACCGACCCGCTCACCGGGCCCACCCCCGCGCCGCCGACGGCCGCGACGGGCGGCCGCATCGACTATGCGCACCCGCGTCGCCGGACGTCCGCGCCCCCGCCGCCCCCTCCCACCGCTCCGCCCGCCGAACCCGGCCGGCCCGCCCGGCCGGTCGCCGGGGACGCGACCGGCTGGTCCATGGACGAACGGCTCTACAACCAGATCTGGGGCATGTTCGAGGACCTGGCCCGCGCCACCGCCGCGTACCGCAGCGCCGTCGACTTCGCGGAGTCCCGCATGGGCCAGGAGCTCGACCGGACCCTGTCCGACCCGCGCAACCGGATCGGTGGCGCCGGTGACCGGGCACGCGAACAGGCCCGCGCCAAACGCGACGAGCTGACCGCCCGGGCCCGTGAGGCCCTCGACCGCGACCTCGCCCAGCTCGCCGCCGAGTCCGAGGTCGTGGAACCCGCACTCCCCGCCGCGTACGCGGGATGGGACAACCCCGTCTGGCACGCCCACCGCGTCCCGATGGAGATGCCCATGGCCCTGCGTATCGGGGACCTCCATCTGCCCGAGAGCCCCGACCTGAGGATCCCGCTGCTGGTCCGGCTCCCGCTGGAGCGTGGCATCTGGATCGACAGCGGCCGCACGGCCTCCGATGCCGCGGCCCTGACGGACAGCGCTCAACTGCGCCGACTGGCCATGGAGAACGCGGTCGGGCTCGCGGCCCGGCTGCTGGCCGTCCACCCGGCCGACGAGTTCTCCGTCCATGTCATCGACCCCGCGGGCGCGGCGGCCGGAGCGCTCGCGCCCCTGGTCGAGTCCGGGGTCCTCGCCGGACCGCCCGCCGCCGGAGCCGGGGGAGTGGCCACGGTCCTCGCGCACCTCACCCGGCGCGTCGATCTGGTGCAGATGGCGGTCAGGGCCGGCGCCGCCGATTCGCTTCCGCCGGACCTGGACACGGGCGAGCACCTGCTCATCGTCAACGACTTCCCACACGGATTCGATGACCGGGCCGTCACCCAGCTGCGCTACCTGGCCGACGAAGGCCGCTCGGTCGGCGTCCACCTGCTGATGGTCGCGGACCGCGAGGACGCACGCGGGTACGGGCCACTGCTCGACCCGCTGTGGCGTTCGCTGCTCCGGATCACCCCGGTACCCGACGACCACCTGGCCGATCCCTGGGTGGGCCATGCCTGGACGTACGAGCCGCTGAGAATGCCGCCGGGCAGTCGGGTCCTTGAGCAGGTGCTCGCCCGGGTGACCGCGGCCCGGCGCCCCTGGGACCGGTGAGCGACGTTCCGCCCTCGTGCCCCTGACCTGCCTCTTTGAAAGATCTTTATCCTGCTCTTTACCTTTTCTTGGTGTTCCCTGTACTGTTCTTTGAGCGGAGGGGAGTACTCCCGTACGCGGCGTGCCCGTCAGTACGGACCGTGACCGGTCCCGGGGCGTCGGCCCGTGGTGCGCAGTCCGTGCGCCCGGGTGGAAGAGACCTCCGGCAGCGACGACGCTGATCAGTAGCCGTAGCGAACTGCCGGAGGCGCAGTGGACGTTTCGTGGACCCTCTGGGCGCTGACCATTCTTGGTCTGTCGGCCCTCATTGCCGTCGACTTCTTCATCGGGCGCAAGCCCCATGACGTGACGACGAAGGAAGCCGGAATCTGGACGGTCGTCTGGATCGCCCTGGCCGTGCTCTTCGGACTCGGCCTGCTGGTCTTCGGGGACAGCCGGGCCTCGGGGGAGTTCTTCGCCGGCTTCCTCACCGAGAAATCGCTGAGCGTCGACAACCTCTTCGTCTTCGTCCTGATCATGGCGAAGTTCTCGGTCCCCTCCCACCTCCAGCAACGGGTGCTGCTCGTCGGCGTGCTGATCGCGCTGGTGCTGCGGGCGATCTTCATCGCCGCCGGTGCCGCTGTCATCGCGAACTTCTCGTGGGTCTTCTACATCTTCGGCGCGTTCCTGATCTACACCGCCTGGAAGCTCATCCAGGAGGCGCGGGCCGACGAGGAAGAGGAGGAGTTCGAGGAGAACCGGCTCCTCAAGTCGGTCGAGCGCCGTTTCGGGGTCGCCGACCGGTACCACGGCACCAAGCTCTTCATCCGCAACAACGGCAAGCGCGTCCTCACACCGCTGATGGTCGTCATGCTCGCCATCGGCACCACCGATGTGCTGTTCGCCCTCGACTCCATCCCCGCGATCTTCGGCCTGACCCAGGACCCGTACATCGTCTTCACCGCCAACGCCTTCGCCCTGATGGGGCTGCGGCAGCTGTACTTCCTGATCGGTGGACTGCTGAAGAGACTCGTCCACCTCAGCTACGGCCTCTCGGTCATCCTCGGCTTCATTGGCGTGAAACTCGTGCTGCACGCGCTGCACGAGTCGGGAGTCCACGTCCCGGAGATCTCCATCCCGGTCTCGCTCGGCGTCATCTGCGGCGTGCTGGTGGTCACCACGATCACCAGCCTGATCGCCGACAAGAAGCAGCGGCAGGCCGAGGCCGGCGCGGAGGCGGACGAGTCCGCGGACAAGGGGGCCGGCATCGGCGCCTGACCGCGCCGCCGGAACCCCGGCCGGACAGGTGAACCGCCGTCCGGCCGGGAGGGAACCGGCCCCGGCCGGGGCGGGCAACGACCTGTTGCCCGCCCCGGCCGGTCCGTGCGCCGGGGAGTGCGCGCTGCGGGCCGCGGTCCGAAGCCGGTGGCCCACCCGGCGGCTGCCCGAGGCCGCTGTGCGCCCGCCGGTTCGCTCAGGAGCGGACGGAGCGCCAGATGTGGTGCGGGACCGTGCGGGCGGCCTCCTCGATGTCGATGTCCCCGACGGAGAGCCAGCGGCGCGCGATGCCCGTCACCGGGCCCAGGATCAGGGATTCCAGCACAGGCAGGGGGAGTGCGGCGAGTTCGCCCGACTCCTGGTGGGCGTGGAGCCAGGCCGCGAGCGGAGCGAGCCGGGCTTCCTGGGCGCCGCGGACCTGGTGGGCGTGTGCGGTGTTCTCGCGGTCCGCTGTGACCGAGTGCATGAGCCGTGCGGCGTCCGGATGTGCCTGGACGAAGCGCAGATAGGTCCGCGCCACGGCATGGACGCCGCCACGGGCGTCCTCCACCTGCTTCAGCGCCCCGACCAGCTCGTCCAGGAGGCGGCCCAGCCAGGAGTGAGCGAGCGCGGCCACCACTCCCTGGAGACTGCCGAAGTGATGGTAGATGCTCCCCGCGCTGACCCCGCTGGCCGAGGTGATCGCGCCCAGAGTGAGACCCGCCTCGCCTCGGGACGCGTACAGATCCAGTGCGCAGTCGAGTACCTGGGCGGCCGTGGCCTCACCGCGTTGCTGCTTCGGACTCATCGATGCCGCCCCCGTTCCCGGATCCGGCGACCCTCATGGTGTCGCCGGGGACAGCGTAGAACTACTTCCGGAAATTTTTCTGGAAGTAGTTCCAATAATTGGACGCCGTGCTTCAGACTGAACACTGGTTGCGCCAACTCGCTGTAGCTCATTGGTGATTCAGGTGGCGGAAGCGGTCCCGCGGGGCTGCGCGGTGGGACACACGGGGGAGTTCTCGAACATGACCGAGCACGAGCACGAGCACGACGAGGACTACCTCGACGGCGGGATCAAGCCACTGACCGCGGCCGACCCGGCCCGCATCGGCCCCTATCTCCTGCTCGGCAGGCTCGGCTCCGGCGGCATGGGCCGGGTCTACCTCGCCCGTTCCGAGAGCGGCCGCACGGTCGCGGTCAAGGTGGTGCACGCGGAGCACGTCGCGGACCCGCAGTTCAGGGCCCGTTTCCGCCGCGAGGTCGATGCGGCGAGGCGGGTGGGCGAGCGCTACACCGCGCCCGTACTGGACGCGGAGCCCGACGCCGAGTACCCGTGGGTGGCCACGGGTTACGTCCCGGGCCTTTCCCTGGAGCAGGTCGTCCGGGGCCATGGGGCGCTGCCCGCCGCGTCCGTGCTCACGCTCGCCGACGGGCTGCTGCACGCCCTCAGGGACATCCACACGGCCGGCATCGTCCACCGTGACCTCAAACCCTCCAATGTGATGGTCACGATCGAGGGCCCCCAGGTCATCGACTTCGGCATCGCCCGCGCCGTCGGGACCTCCGTCGAGTCCCGGCTCACCGGCGCCGGCATGGTCATCGGGTCGCCCGGCTTCATGGCCCCGGAGCAGATCCGCGGGGAGAGCGTGGGCCCCAGGAGCGATGTGTTCACTCTCGGCTGCGTGCTGACGTACGCGGCGACCGGCATGCTCCCCTTCGGCCACGGAGTGAGCAACCAGCACGCGGTGATGTACCACATCGTCGAGGCCGAGCCCGACCTCGGGCGGATCCGTGACGAGGGCCTGCGCACCCTGATCACCCGCCTCCTGGCGAAGCGGGTCGCCGACCGCCCTTCCGTGGACGAGCTGTTGGCCGAGCCGGGGCGCGAGCCGGCGGCCGCCGCGTCGTCGTGGCTGCCCGCGAGCGTGGTGACCCACCTCGCGCGGCAGTCGGCGCGCCTTCTGGACGTGGAGGCGGCGCCGATACGGCAGGAGGCCGACCGTGCGACGGTCGACCTCCGGGCGCCGGAGACCCCCGCGGCGGTCCTTCCCGGCGAGCCGACCGCGTCGAAGCCCGAGCGGCAGCGGCGGCGCCGGCCGTGGGTCGTGGCCGTGCCCCTGGTCGTGGTCCTCGCGGGGGGAGGCGGCACGCTGGCCGTGCTGCAGCCGTTCAGCAGTGACAGCGGCGCCCACGCGTCCGCGCCGTCCAGTGGCGCGACGAGCCCGTCCGCCACTGCGGCGCCGTCGGCGGGCAGTGCGTCACCCGCGGGCGACAAGAGTCCCCAGACGTCCCGAAGCGAGGGGGAGAAGAGTGACGACGGAAAGGACGGCGAGAACGGGAAGAACGGCGAGGACGGCCAGGACTCGGACAGCGGTTCGGGGTCCTCGGGCAGCGGCGGGACGTCCTCGGGGGGCGGCTCCGGCAGCTCGTCCGGCGGCGGTTCGTCGTCGGGCGGCACCACCACGACCAGCGGTGGCAGTTCGAGCAGCAGCGGTAGTGGTGGGAGTTCGAGCAGCACATCGGGCGGCTCCACCAGTGGTTCGGGCAGCGGGGGTTCGAGCAGCACATCGGGCGGGTCCACCGGCGGTTCGGGCAGCGGCAGTACGGTCCCGTCGTCGTTCGTCGGCACCTGGAAGTACGGCGACGCGTACAACGTCGGCCAGCCGGGCACCATCACCATCTCCAGCTCGGGCGTGGTGCGCCTGTCCGACTTCCCGGTCAGCGCATGCCCGTACGTGGCCCAGGTGACATCCAAGGCGAGTGGCGGCAGCCGTATCAACGTCGGCGTCGCCACGCTAGTCGGCGCCAACCCCGGCTACTGCTACTCGACGCTCGACGCGTCCCACTTCACCCTCAACGGCAGCGGAATCCAGCACAATGTCGGCAGCGCCAGCGGCAACGGCTATTACTACAAGCGGGGTTGAGGGCGACGACCGGTGCGGGGCCGGACCGTTTCCACTGAAACGGTCCGACCCCGCTCGGGTCGGCCGGTCACCAGCCGCGAGCCCGCCACTGCGGCAGCTGCCCGCGCTCGTCGCCGAGCGTGGTGTCGTGCCCATGGCCCGGGTAGATCCAGGTCTCGTCGGGCAGTTGGTCGAAGAGCTTGGTCTCCACATCGTGGAGCAGGCTCGCGAAAGCCTTGGGGTCCTTGTGCGTGTTGCCGACCCCGCCCGGGAAGAGGCAGTCCCCCGTGAACACATGCGGAGCGCCGTGCGGGTCGTCGTAGATCAGCACGATGGAGCCCGGGGTGTGGCCGACGAGGCGACGCGCGGTCAGGGCGACCTGGCCGACCCGGATCGTGCCGTTGTCCTCGACCAGCACGTCGGTCGGGACCGGGATGCCCTCGGCGTCGTACCGCCCGGCGTACGTCCGCGCGCCGGTGGCCGCCACCACCTCGCCGAGCGCCTGCCAGTGGTCTCCGTGCCGGTGGGTGGTGACGACGGAGGTGAGGCCGTCGTCACCGATCATTCGCAGCAGGGTTCCGGCGTCGTTGGCCGCGTCGATCAGGAGCTGCTCGCCGGTGGTCCGGCAGCGCAGCAGATACGCGTTGTTGTTCATCGGGCCGACGGCGACCTTGGAGATCATCAGGTCCGTCAACTCGTGTACGTCCGCACGTCCGCCGACCTTGACCGCTCCGCTGTACGTCATACGTCTCAGCCTATAGCGGGGGCAGCGCGGGAAGGGGGCCGCTCTCGACGGTCAGCGCCGAGCCGTCGCGGCGTCCGCTGAGCCAGCCGAGCAGCTCGGGGGTGGTGCCGCCGACCGTGACAGGTGCGCCCTGAGCGCCGCCGCCCGTCGTCCAGGTCCGGCCCTGCTGGTCGGTCACCTGCGTGGACACGACATCGGGGTGCCGGTCGAACCGCTCGGTCAGGAAGTCGATCTCCCGGGTGACGAACTCGTCCGGGAGATCCTCCAGCTCGTAGCCGATGCCGAGGTCCACATGGTGCAGCTCGACCTCGACGCGGCGCCGGAAGGGGATCCGGGAGGCCGAGTCGGTCACGCCGTTGCGCAGCGTCACCGTGCGGGACCAGTCGGCGGGGGCCGAGGCGGCGGCCACGAAACGGGCCGCGCTCCCGACGAGGTCGGCGACCTGCTCGTCCTTCGGCCGGGTCGCGTCGCGCTCGATGTCGCGGTCGCGGGTTTCGCTGTCTGCGTACATGGGCCGGCCCTGGAGAACATTTACCAGCGCGTCGGCGTTACGGGAGAGGTGCGCAATGACGTGGCCGCGGCTCCAGCCCGGCAGGCGCGACGGCTCGGCGAGTGCGGCGCCGTCCAATTTTCCGGTGGCGCTGAGCAGTCGATCGGTCGCTTCACGTACGGCGTCCAGGTCGTGCGCATGATCAATCATGAGGCCGAGCCTAGCCTCGCCACTCATTCGGGTGAAGGAGGTCATGACCGTCCATAAATCGAATGTGCGTGCTATACGCTCGGATCCGAAAGCTTCGTACACCGCTGTGGCGCCCCCCATACCCTGGGACAGGGGCTCAGTTCCCCCGCTTCTCTCAAGAAAGGTGCGGACCGGCGTGGCCGACCGTCTCATCGTCCGTGGCGCTCGCGAGCACAACCTCAAGAACGTCTCGCTCGACCTCCCCCGCGACTCCCTCATCGTCTTCACCGGGCTTTCCGGGTCGGGCAAGTCGTCTCTCGCGTTCGACACGATCTTCGCCGAGGGCCAGCGGCGCTACGTGGAGTCCCTGTCCTCGTACGCCCGCCAGTTCCTCGGCCAGATGGACAAGCCGGACGTCGATTTCATCGAAGGGCTTTCACCGGCCGTCTCCATCGACCAGAAGTCGACCTCGCGCAACCCGCGCTCGACGGTCGGCACCATCACCGAGGTCTACGACTACCTCCGCCTGCTCTTCGCCCGGATCGGCAAGCCGCACTGCCCCGAGTGCGGCCGGCCCATCTCGCGCCAGTCGCCGCAGGCCGTCGTCGACCAGGTGCTCGCCCTTCCCGAGGGCAGCCGGTTCCAGGTGCTCTCGCCGCTGGTACGGGAGCGCAAGGGCGAGTTCGTGGACCTCTTCGCGGACCTGCAGACCAAGGGCTACAGCCGGGCCCGGGTCGACGGCCGGACCATCCACCTCGCCGAACCGCCCAAGCTGAAGAAGCAGGAGAAGCACACCATCGAGGTGGTCATCGACCGTCTCACGGTGAAGGACAGCGCCAAGCGTCGGCTGACCGACTCGGTCGAGACCGCGCTCGGGCTCTCCGGCGGCATGGTCGTGCTCGACTTCGTCGACCTCCCCGAGGACGACCCCGAGCGCGAGCGGATGTACTCCGAGCACCTCTACTGCCCGTACGACGACCTCTCCTTCGAGGAGCTGGAGCCGCGTTCCTTCTCCTTCAACTCGCCCTTCGGCGCCTGCCCCGACTGCACGGGCATCGGTACGCGGATGGAGGTCGACCCGGAACTGATCGTCCCGGACGAGGAGAAGTCGCTCGACGAGGGTGCGATCCACCCCTGGTCGCACGGTCACATCAAGGACTACTTCGGCCGACAGATCAACGCCCTCGCCGCAGCCCTCGGATTCCGTACGGACATCCCGTGGGCCGGGCTGCCGCAGCGGGCCAAGAAGGCCCTGCTGTACGGCCACAAGATCCAGACCGAGGTGCGCTACCGCAACCGTTACGGGCGCGAGCGCGCCTACACCACCCCCGCCTTCGAGGGCGCGGTGCAGTTCGTCAAGCGGCGGCACTCCGACGCCGAGAGCGACTCCAGCCGGGAGCGCTTCGAAGGCTATATGCGTGAGGTGCCCTGCCCGACCTGTGAGGGCACCAGGCTCAAGCCGATCGTCCTCGCGGTCACGGTGATGGAGAAGTCCATCGCCCAGGTCTCCGCGATGTCGATCAGCGAGTGCGCCGAGTTCCTCGGCCGGCTGAAGCTGAACGCCCGCGACAAGAAGATCGCCGAACGGGTGCTGAAGGAGGTCAACGAGCGGCTGAGGTTCCTGGTCGACGTGGGCCTCGACTACCTCTCGCTGAACCGCGCGGCGGGCACCCTGTCCGGTGGCGAGGCCCAGCGCATCCGGCTGGCGACCCAGATCGGCTCCGGCCTGGTCGGCGTGCTGTACGTGCTGGACGAGCCGTCCATCGGCCTGCACCAGCGGGACAACCACCGGCTGATCGAGACCCTGGTCCGGCTCCGCGACATGGGCAACACCCTCATCGTCGTCGAGCACGACGAAGACACCATCAAGATCGCCGACTGGGTCGTCGACATCGGCCCCGGCGCCGGCGAGCACGGTGGCAAGGTGGTCCACTCCGGATCGCTCGCTGATTTGCTCGGCAACGACGAGTCGATCACCGGTCAGTACCTGACCGGCAGGAAGTCGATCGCGATCCCGGAGATCCGGCGTCCCATCGACCCGTCGCGCGCGCTCACGGTGCACGGCGCCCGGGAGAACAACCTCCAGGACATCAACGTCTCCTTCCCTCTCGGGGTGCTCACGGCCGTCACCGGTGTCTCCGGCTCCGGGAAGTCGACGCTGGTCAACGACATCCTCTACACCCACCTGGCACGCGAGCTGAACGGCGCCAAGTCGGTTCCCGGCCGCCACACCCGGGTCGACGGGGACGACCAGGTCGACAAGGTGGTGCACGTCGACCAGTCGCCCATCGGGCGGACGCCCCGGTCCAACCCGGCCACGTACACCGGTGTCTTCGACCATGTCCGCAAGCTGTTCGCGGAGACGATGGAGGCGAAGGTGCGCGGCTATCTGCCGGGCCGCTTCTCCTTCAACGTCAAGGGCGGTCGCTGCGAGAACTGCTCCGGCGACGGGACCATCAAGATCGAGATGAACTTCCTGCCGGACGTGTACGTCCCGTGCGAGGTCTGCCACGGGGCGCGTTACAACCGGGAGACCCTGGAGGTCCACTACAAGGGCAAGTCCATCGCCGAGGTGCTGGACATGCCGATCGACGAGGCCCTGGAGTTCTTCGAGGCCGTCCCGACGATCGCCCGTCACCTCCGCACGCTCAACGAGGTGGGCCTCGGCTATGTCAGGCTCGGCCAGTCCGCGCCGACGCTCTCCGGCGGCGAGGCCCAGCGGGTGAAGCTCGCGAGCGAGCTGCAGAAGCGCTCCACCGGCCGCACCGTCTACGTCCTGGACGAGCCGACCACCGGTCTGCACTTCGAGGACATCAGCAAGCTCATCACGGTGCTGTCCGGACTGGTCGACAAGGGAAATTCGGTGATCGTCATCGAGCACAACCTCGATGTGATCAAGACCGCGGACTGGGTCGTCGACATGGGCCCCGAGGGAGGCAACGGCGGCGGCATGGTCGTCGCCGAGGGAACCCCGGAGCAGGTCGCCGCCACACCGGAGAGCCACACCGGCAAGTTCCTCCAGGACATCCTGGGCCCGGACCGGGTGACCGAGGCCTCGGTGCCCGCCGCGCGCAAGCCGACGCGGAAGGCGGCCGCGAAGAAGACCGTCGCCGCGAAGTCGGCCCCGGTCAGGAAGACCACCACCGCCAGGACCGGGGCGGGCCAGGCCGCCAAGTCCGCCACGGCCAAGACCGCCAAGACGGCGGCGAAGAAGCCCGCGGCGAAGAAGGCGACCCGCGCGCGCAAGGCCTGACGAACCTGCTGAGGCGGTGGCGCCAGGACGTGGTGCCACCGCCTCAGCCGTCACGATGCCGCCGCCCCGGGCCTTACCGCGGCGGCCTCCTCGGGCCGGACACGACGGGTCGGTCCCGCCCCCTCGCGTCTATTCCCTCGCCCCTGCTGTCCCCGGCCCCAGCGCCCTGACCAGGGGCGATCACCGGCTCAGGGAGGCCGGACGCGGGCCCCCCGGTCTCCGCCGGTATGGTCGGTTCTGTCACCGATGGCTTCGATGCCCGCGGTATCCCCGGGTGCTCCCGGCGTCCCGCAGCCCCGGTGCGCCCCTGTTGTCCTTGCCCCCTCCGACCAGTGGAGACCCGCATGCCCGGCCAGCCCGCCGCCCGCCGTACCGTGCTGAAGGGCGCCGCTCTCGCCGGCGTCGCCGGGCTGGGAGTGTCCGCCTGCTCGACCGATTCGAAGCTCGGCCACGCCCAGTCTCCGACGCCCACCGCCCCCGTCGAGCTCGGCGCGCCGGAAGACGTTCCGGTCGGTGGATCCAAGCTCTACCGCGACCAGCGGGTCGTCGTCAGCTGCCCGGCCAAGGGCGAGTACAAGGCGTTCAGCGCCCAGTGCACCCACGCCGGCTGCCTTCTGAACAAGGTCGAGGACAACGTCGGCAACTGTCCCTGCCACGGCAGCCGCTTCGACACCACGACCGGCAAGGTGACGGCGGGCCCCGCGACCGCGGCCCTGCCCGCGGTACCGGTCAGGGTCGAGGGCGGAAAGCTCATCGCAGGCCCCGAGGCCTGACGCCCGACGCCTCGGGCCGGGGCCCACCGGTGTGTCCTCGTCGGTGATCCGCCCCTGGCGGTCCGGGTAGACCATTCCGGAGCTGGTGTAGAGGAACGGCTTCCCCGGCCTGAGCCCGGCGAGCATGGCGGCCAGCGCGGGCTCTTCCACCTCGCGCATGGCGGGGTCGGTGAAGTCCACCGCTGCGTGCACGACGGCGTCCGCCCGGGAAGCGGCCTCGCGGAGGATCTCCGTGTCGGCCAGGCTTCCTGGCACTGCCTGCGCGCCCAGCTCGGCCACACGTTCCTGGGCCGACCGGGACCGGGCCAGTGCCTCCACCTGGTGGCCCGCCCCGATGAAGTGCTCGGCGAGCACGCCACCGAGGTATCCGCTCGCACCTGTCAGAAGGATTCGCATGTCGTGTCCTTGACCGTCGGAAAGGGAATCCGTCTTGGACGGCCCGGCGCTCACAGTGTCGACCCGTGATGGCGGCCTCTCCAGGGACCATCAGTCCAGGTCTGGCGACCGGCCCCGTGTCGCTCGCCGCAGACCTGATGAAGCGGGGTAAAACCGGCCATTGCCCCACGGGTGCCCGCTTCCCCATGGCCCCGGAGCGCACTCCCTCGCCCCGTGCCCCTGAGCACGGCCTCACCCGGACGTCGCCGCACTGTCACTGCCCGCAAGTAGGGTGGGAGCATGGCAGACCCCTCCAGCTACCGCCCCAAGCCGGGACAGATCCCCGACTCCCCGGGGGTCTACAGATTCCGCGACGAGCACCGCCGGGTGATCTACGTCGGGAAGGCGAAGAGCCTGCGCCAGCGCCTGGCCAACTACTTCCAGGACCTGGCCAACCTTCACCCCCGGACGCGCACGATGGTCACCACGGCCGCCTCCGTCGAGTGGACCGTCGTCTCCACCGAGGTCGAGGCGCTTCAGCTGGAGTACTCCTGGATCAAGGAGTTCGACCCCCGGTTCAACGTCAAGTACCGCGACGACAAGAGCTACCCCTATCTCGCGGTCACGCTCAACGAGGAATTCCCGCGTGTCCAGGTCATGCGCGGCGCCAAGAAGAAGGGCGTGCGTTACTTCGGTCCGTACGGGCACGCCTGGGCGATCCGCGAGACGGTCGACCTGATGCTCCGGGTCTTTCCGGTACGCACCTGCTCCGCCGGAGTCTTCAAGAACGCGGCCAGAACCGGCCGGCCCTGCCTCCTCGGCTACATCGGCAAGTGCTCGGCCCCCTGCGTCGGCCGCGTCACCCCCGAGGAACACCGCGAACTTGCGCTCGGCTTCTGCGACTTCATGGCAGGCCGCACCGGCACGTACATCCGCCGCCTGGAGAAGGACATGATGGCGGCGGCCGAGGAGATGGAGTACGAGCGGGCGGCCCGGCTCCGCGACGACGTGGAAGCCCTCAAGCGGGCCATGGAGAAGAGCGCCGTCGTCCTCGCCGACGCCACCGACGCCGACCTGATCGCGGTCGCCGAGGACGAGCTGGAAGCCGCCGTCCAGATCTTCCACGTCCGCGGCGGCCGGGTGCGCGGCCAGCGCGGCTGGGTCACCGACAAGGTCGAGAACGTCGACACCTCGGGCCTGGTCGAGCTCGCCCTGCAGCAGCTCTACGGCGAGGAGACGGGCGACTCCGTCCCCAAGGAGGTCCTTGTCCCGGCCCTCCCCGAGGACCCCGACGCGGTCTCGCAGTGGCTCGCCGGCCGCAGGGGCTCCCACGTCAGCCTGCGCATACCGCAGCGCGGCGACAAGAAGGACCTGATGGCGACGGTCCAGCGCAACGCCCAGCAGGCTCTGGCCCTGCACAAGACCAAGCGCGCCTCCGACCTGACCACCCGCTCCCGGGCCCTGGAGGAGATCGCCGAAGCGCTCGGCCTCGACACGGCCCCGCTGCGCATCGAGTGCTTCGACATCTCCCATCTCCAGGGCGACGACGTGGTCGCTTCCATGGTCGTCTTCGAGGACGGGCTGGCCCGCAAGAGCGAGTACCGCCGCTTCCAGATCAAGGGCTTCGAGGGCCAGGACGACGTCCGGTCCATGCACGAGGTGATCGGCCGCCGCTTCAGGAGGTACCTCCAGGAGAAGGAGCGGACGGGGGAGTGGGAGGAGCCCGCGGTCACGGCGACGGGCCCCGTCCCGGCCGTGGGAACGGGCCCCGTCCCCGCCGTGGGAACGGGCCTCGTCCCGGCCGTGGGAACGGACCTCGTCCCGGCGGCCGCGACCGACCTGGCCGTCGGCACGGACACCGCCCCGGCCGTCGACCCCGACACCGTCCCTGACCCGGACACCGAGCCCCGTGAGGACGACGGCCGTCCCAAGCGGTTCGCCTACCCGCCGCAGCTCGTGGTGGTCGACGGCGGTCAGCCCCAGGTCGCCGCCGCCAAACGGGCCCTCGACGAGCTCGGGATCGACGACATCGCCGTCTGCGGCCTCGCCAAGCGTCTCGAAGAGGTCTGGCTGCCCGATGACGACGATCCCGTCGTCCTGCCCCGCTCCAGTGAGGGCCTCTACCTCCTCCAGCGCGTCCGTGACGAGGCCCACCGCTTCGCGATCACGTATCAGCGCGCCAAGCGGGCCAAGCGCATCCGTTCCAGCCCCCTGGATGCCGTCGCCGGCCTCGGAGAGACCCGGAAACAGGCGTTGATCAAGCATTTCGGCTCCGTGAAAAAGCTGAAGCGGGCCACAATCGACGAGATCTGCGAGGTCCCGGGGATAGGCCGCAGAACAGCGGAATCCGTGGCCGTCGCCCTGGCCTCGGCAGCCCCGGCCACGCCCGCCGTGAACACGGCGACAGGAGAGATCATGGAAGACGATGACGGGGGCAGCACCGCATGACTGAGCGCGAACACGAACGACAAGCCGAGCACCACAGCACCGACCGAGCAGACGGAGCAGGACACGTGAGTACGGGCACCACGATCGACACGGGCGACGGGAATGCCTCCATCCCCGAGCTGGTGATCATCTCGGGGATGTCGGGCGCCGGCCGCAGCACCGCGGCCAAGTGTCTGGAGGACCTCGGCTGGTTCGTCGTCGACAACCTGCCGCCCGCCCTGATCCCCACCATGGTCGAGCTCGGCGCGCGCTCGCAGGGCAACGTGGCCCGGATCGCCGTCGTCGTCGACGTACGGGGCCGCCGCTTCTTCGACAATCTCCGCGAGTCCCTCGCCGACCTGGAGGTGAAGCACGTCACTCGTCGCGTCGTCTTCCTGGAGTCCTCCGACGACGCGCTGGTCCGCCGCTTCGAGTCGGTCCGCCGCCCGCACCCGCTCCAGGGCGACGGCCGTATCGTCGACGGCATCGCCGCCGAACGCGACCTCCTGCGCGAGCTGCGCGGCGACGCCGACCTCGTCATCGACACCTCCAGCCTCAATGTGCACGAACTGCGCGCCAAGATGGACGCCCAGTTCGCCGGGGACGAGGAGCCGGAGCTGCGCGCCACGGTGATGTCGTTCGGCTTCAAGTACGGCCTGCCGGTCGACGCCGACCTCGTGGTCGACTGCCGCTTCCTGCCCAACCCGCACTGGGTTCCCGAGCTGCGCCCGTTCACCGGCCTGAGCGAAGAGGTCTCCGCCTACGTCTTCGACCAACCGGGCGCCAAGGAATTCCTCAACCAGTACACCGAGCTGCTCCAGCTCATCGCCGCCGGGTACCGCCGCGAGGGCAAGCGCTATGTGACGATCGCCGTCGGCTGCACGGGCGGCAAGCACCGTTCGGTGGCCATGTCCGAGAAGCTCGCGGCCAGGCTCGGGTCCGAGGGCATCGAGACCGTCATCGTCCACCGGGACATGGGGCGCGAGTGACCGGCCGCAGTCTGCGCCTGCGGCGGCTGCGCAGAGCCACCGCCGCGCTCCCCGGCCGCAAGCGCGGCGCCCAGCCCAAGGTCGTCGCCCTCGGCGGCGGCATGGGCCTGTCCGCGTCGCTTGCTGCGCTCCGCCGGATCACCGGCGATCTCACCGCCGTGGTCACCGTCGCCGACGACGGCGGCTCCAGCGGCCGGCTGCGCGAGGAGCTCGGAGTCCTGCCGCCCGGCGACCTGCGCAAGGCGCTCGCCGCGCTGTGCGGTGACGACGACTGGGGCCAGACCTGGGCCCGGGTCATTCAGCACCGTTTCCAGTCCAAGGGCGACCTGCACGAACACGCGGTCGGCAATCTGCTGATCGTCGCCCTGTGGGAACAGCTCGGCGACCACGTCCAGGCCCTGGACCTGGTCGGCAAGCTCCTCGGGGCGCACGGCCGGGTGCTGCCCATGTCCGCGGTGCCGCTGGAGCTCCAGGCGCTCGTCCGGGGACACGACCCGGCCCGCCCGGACGACGTGGACACGGTGCGCGGCCAGGCCACCGTGGCGCTCACCCCGGGTGAGGTGCAGTCCGTCCACCTCGTCCCGCACGACCCGCCGGCCGTTCCGGAGGCCGTTGCCGCGGTCCTGGACGCCGACTGGGTGGTGCTCGGTCCGGGGTCCTGGTTCTCCTCCGTGATTCCGCACCTGCTCGTCCCGGAACTGCTCGATGCGCTGGTCGAGACCAGGGCCCGCAAGGTCCTCTCACTCAACCTCGCACCGCAACCCGGCGAAACTGATGGCTTCTCTCCGCAGCGTCATTTGGAGGTTTTGGGACGACACGCCCCTAAACTCGCCATGGACGTGGTGCTGGCCGACGAAGCTGCCGTGCCCGATCGCGAGTCCCTCGCCGAAGCCGCCAAGCGGCTCGGTGCCGCGATCGAGCTGGCGCCGGTGGCCTCACCCGACGGCGTTCCGATTCATGATCCGGAGCTGTTGGCCGCCGCGTACGACCGTATTTTTCGCATGCATGGAAGGATCGGCCCATGGCGATGACGCCGGCGGTGAAGGACGAAATCTCTCGGCTTCCCGTCACCCGGACCTGCTGCAGGAAGGCAGAAGTCTCGGCGATCCTCCGGTTCGCCGGCGGGCTGCACCTGGTGAGCGGCCGCATTGTGATCGAGGCGGAGCTGGACACCGCGATGGCGGCGCGCCGGCTGAAGCGGGACATCCTCGAGATCTTCGGGCACAACTCGGAGCTGATCGTGATGGCCCCCGGCGGGCTGCGGCGCGGCTCCCGCTACGTCGTGCGCGTCGTGGCGGGCGGCGACCAGCTGGCCCGCCAGACCGGCCTGGTGGACGGCCGCGGGCGGCCCATCCGCGGCCTGCCCCCGCAGGTGGTCTCGGGGGCCACCTGCGATGCCGAGGCCGCCTGGCGCGGGGCCTTTCTGGCCCACGGCTCGCTCACCGAGCCCGGCCGCTCCTCCTCGCTGGAGGTGACCTGCCCGGGCCCGGAGGCGGCGCTGGCGCTGGTCGGCGCGGCCCGCAGGCTCTCCATCGCCGCGAAGGCCCGCGAGGTCCGCGGCGTGGATCGGGTCGTCGTCCGCGACGGCGACGCGATCGGGGCCCTGCTCACCCGGCTCGGTGCCCACGAGTCGGTGCTGGCCTGGGAGGAGCGGCGGATGCGCCGCGAGGTCCGCGCCACCGCGAACCGGCTCGCCAACTTCGACGACGCCAACCTGCGCCGTTCCGCGCGGGCCGCGGTCGCCGCGGGCGCCCGGGTGGGGCGCGCGCTGGAGATCCTCGGCGAGGAGGTGCCCGAGCATCTCGCAGCGGCCGGGCGGTTGCGCATGGAGCACAAGCAGGCATCCTTGGAAGAGCTGGGCGCGCTCGCCGAACCGCCGTTGACCAAGGACGCGGTCGCCGGACGCATCCGCCGGCTGCTCGCCATGGCCGACAAGCGGGCCCAGGACCTGGGCATTCCGGGAACGGAATCGACCCTCAGCGAAGAGCTCGCGGACGGCCTCGTGAGCTGACGCGACGACCATGACGCCGGCGGGGAACAGAACGCGCGCCCATCCCAGCGGCGTTGACGTTCCGTAGTCGGCGGAGCCTGCACGGCCAGCATCCGGAGGCCCGTATTCCTACCAAGGGGTACGGGCCTCCGCGGCTCTTACGGACCCGCTCGATGTCACCCAGAAGCCTTCGGAGAGGTAGGGTCAGAGGCGGTCGGGGACATCCCTATAAAAGTCTCGCCGGCGTCGAAACCCGGCGTACCCAACGAGGAGATCGGTTTCGTGACGATCCGCGTAGGCATCAACGGCTTTGGCCGCATCGGTCGCAACTACTTCCGCGCGCTGCTGGAGCAGGGTGCGGACATCGAGATCGTGGCTGTCAACGACCTGGGTGACACTGCGACCACGGCACACCTCCTGAAGTACGACACCATTCTGGGTCGCCTCAAGGCCGAGGTGAGCCACACCGCCGACAGCATCACCGTCGACGGACACACCATCAAGGTGCTCTCCGAGCGCAACCCGGCCGACATCCCCTGGGGCGAGCTGGGCGTCGACATCGTCATCGAGTCGACCGGCATCTTCACCAAGAAGGCCGACGCCGAGAAGCACATCGCCGGTGGCGCCAAGAAGGTCCTCATCTCGGCTCCGGCCAAGAACGAGGACATCACCATCGTGATGGGTGTCAACGAGGACAAGTACGACCCCGCCAACCACCACGTCATCTCCAATGCCTCCTGCACCACCAACTGCGTCGCGCCGATGGCCAAGGTTCTGGACGAGAACTTCGGCATCGTCAAGGGCCTCATGACGACGGTCCACGCGTACACGAACGACCAGCGCATCCTGGACTTCCCGCACTCCGACCTGCGTCGCGCCCGCGCCGCCGCGGAGAACATCATCCCGACCACCACCGGTGCCGCCAAGGCCACCGCTCTGGTGCTCCCTCAGCTCAAGGGCAAGCTCGACGGCCTGGCCATGCGCGTCCCGGTCCCGACCGGTTCGGTCACCGACCTGGTCATCACGCTGGAGCGCGAGGTCACCCGCGACGAGGTCAACGCCGCCTTCCAGAAGGCCTCCTCCGAGGGGCCGCTGAAGGGCAAGCTCTTCTACACCGAGGACCCGATCGTGTCCTCGGACATTGTCTCGACCCCGGCCTCCTGCACCTTCGACTCGCTGCTCACCATGGCCGAGGGTTCGCAGGTCAAGGTCATCGGCTGGTACGACAACGAGTGGGGCTACTCCAACCGTCTCGTCGACCTGACCGTCTTCGTCGGCAACCAGCTCTGACCGTCGAAGCGGCAGGCACCTCGATGTGAGTACGGGGCTCGATCAGCGCAACGTCGCGCTGTTCGGGCCTCGTTGCATGCGCTCTAGTCCTCCCAAGGAGTCCAGCAAGATGAAGACGATCGACGAACTCCTCGCCGAAGGGGTCACCGGCAAGCGGGTATTCGTCCGCGCCGACCTCAACGTGCCGCTGAGCGGCACCACCATCACCGACGACGGCCGCATCCGCGCAGTCCAGCCGACCGTGGAGAAGCTTGCCGCGGCCGGTGCGCGAGTCATCGTCGCTTCCCACCTGGGCCGCCCCAAGGGCGCTCCGGACCCCGCCTTCTCCCTGGCGCCCGCCGCGGCCCGTCTCGGTGAACTCATCGGCGCCGACGTGGCCTTCGCGACCGACACGGTCGGCGAGTCCGCCCGCGCCACGGTCGCCGCGCTCACCGACGGCCAGGTCGCCGTCATCGAGAACCTCCGCTTCAACCCCGGCGAGACGTCGAAGGACGACGCCGAGCGCGGTGCCTTCGCCGACCAGCTCGCCGAACTCGCCGACGTGTACGTGGGCGACGGCTTCGGAGCCGTCCACCGCAAGCACGCATCGGTCTTCGACCTCCCGGCCCGGCTGCCGCACGCCGCCGGCGACCTGATCGCCACCGAGGTCGGCGTCCTGAAGAAGCTCACCGAGAACGTCGAGCGCCCCTATGCCGTCGTGCTCGGCGGCTCCAAGGTCTCCGACAAGCTCGGCGTCATCGACCACCTGCTGGAGCGTGCCGACCGCATCCTCATCGGCGGCGGCATGGCGTACACCTTCCTCAAGGCCCAGGGGCACGAGGTCGGCAGCTCCCTCCTCCAGGAGGACCAGATCCCGGCGGTGCTCGAGTACCTCAAGCGTGCCGAGGAGAAGGGCGTGGAGTTCGTGCTCCCCGTCGACGTCGTGGTCTCCGAGCAGTTCCCCGACCTCAAGGCCAAGGCTCCGACCGAGCACCGCACCGTGCCCGCGGACGCCATTCCGGCCGGTTTCATGGGCCTGGACAACGGCCCCGAGACCAACCGGCTGTACGCATCGAAGCTCGCCGACGCCGTCACCGTCTTCTGGAACGGTCCGATGGGCGTCTTCGAGCACCCCGACTACGCCGAGGGCACCCGTGCCGTGGCGCAGGCCCTCGTCGACTCCTCGGGCTTCAGCGTCGTCGGCGGCGGCGATTCCGCCGCTGCCGTCCGCATCCTGGGATTCGACGAGAACGCATTCGGACACATCTCGACCGGTGGCGGCGCCAGCCTCGAATATCTCGAGGGCAAGACGCTTCCCGGCCTTGCCGCACTGGAGGACTGACTTTTCATGACCACCCGTACCCCGCTGATGGCGGGCAACTGGAAGATGAACCTCAACCACCTCGAGGCCATCGCGCACGTCCAGAAGCTCGCTTTCGCCCTGGCCGACAAGGACTACGACGCCGTCGAGGTCGCCGTCCTGCCGCCCTTCACGGACCTGCGCTCGGTGCAGACGCTGGTCGACGGCGACAAACTGAAGATCAAGTACGGCGCCCAGGACATCTCGGCGCACGACTCCGGCGCGTACACCGGTGAGATCTCCGGCCCGATGCTCGCCAAGCTGAAGTGCACCTATGTCGCCGTCGGGCACAGCGAGCGCCGCCAGTACCACGGCGAGACCGACGAGATCTGCAACGCCAAGGTGAAGGCCGCGTTCAAGCACGGCCTGACCCCCATCCTCTGTGTCGGCGAGGAACTGGACGTCCGAGAGGCGGGCAACCACGTCGCGCACACGCTCGCGCAGGTCGACGGCGGTCTCAAGGACATCCCCGCCGAGCAGGCCGAGTCGATCGTGATCGCGTACGAGCCGGTCTGGGCGATCGGGACCGGCAAGGTCTGCGGCGCCGACGATGCCCAGGAGGTCTGCGGGGCGATCCGTGCCCGTCTCGCCGAGCTCTACTCGCAGGACGTGGCCGACGCGGTCCGGATCCAGTACGGCGGCTCGGTGAAGTCCGGGAACGTTGCCGAGATCATGTCGAAGCCGGATGTGGACGGCGCGCTCGTCGGTGGCGCCGCACTGGACGCCGACGAGTTCGTCAAGATCGTACGCTTCCGCGACCAGTGAGTATGCGGTAGCGCGGATCCGTCGTACCCTTGCGGGGGCCGGAGGGGTGCACCCTCCCGGCCCCCGTTGTTCGCACATAGCAGTCCAGAGAATTCCGGAAAGTAGGGACCAGCCGTGATTTTGGCGTTCGAGATCGCCCTGATCGTCTTCAGCCTGCTGCTGATGCTGCTGGTGCTGATGCACAAGGGGAAGGGCGGCGGTCTCTCCGACATGTTCGGTGGCGGCATGCAGTCGTCCGTGGGCGGCTCGTCGGTTGCCGAGCGGAACCTCGACCGGATCACCGTGTTCGTCGGCCTGATCTGGTTCGCGTGCATTGTGGTGCTTGGTCTGCTGATCAAGCTGGACAACTGACCCGTCGTACGCGAATCCCGGTGAGGGTGTAACTCCTTTCACTGGACGCGCGTTGGGCCTTACGTAGACTGGGGCATCTTCGAGCACCATCACGCAGGGAGTTACGACCGTGGCAAGTGGCAACGCGATCCGGGGAAGCCGGGTCGGAGCGGGGCCGATGGGGGAGGCCGAGCGGGGCGAGTCCGCGCCGCGGCTCCGCATCTCCTTCTGGTGCTCGAACGGGCACGAGACGCAGCCGAGCTTCGCCAGCGACGCGCAGGTACCGGAGACGTGGGACTGCCCGCGCTGCGGTTTCCCGGCCGGACAGGACCGGGACTGCCCGCCGGACCCGCCGCGCACCGAACCGTACAAGACGCACCTCGCGTACGTACGCGAACGGCGCAGCGACGCGGACGGCGAGGCCATCCTCGCCGAGGCCCTGGCGAAACTCCGGGGCGAGATCTGAGAGTTCACCGGCCGGACACCCCCAGGGTGTCCGGCCGGACCGCTTCTGTCGTGGCGCAGCCCGCGCTTGTCCCGGCGGCCCCCCTGATCAACTAGGTTGGGAGCGTGGCGGGGCATCTGAAGGCACGAGAAGAAGTGGGCTGACATCCGGGATGAACACACCAAGCCGAACCAGGCTCAACCAGACGCCCGAGTGGACCGCTCTGGGCAAGCACCGCGAGCAGTTCGGGACCACCCATCTGCGACAGCTCTTCGCGGACGACCCGGAGCGAGGCACCGGATACACCCTCCGGGTCGGTGATCTGTACGTCGACTACTCCAAGCACCTCGTCACCGACGAGACGCTCCGGCTGCTGCGCGAACTCGCCGTCGCCACCGGCGTGGCCGAACTGCGCGACGCGATGTTCCGCGGCGAGAAGATCAACACCACCGAGGACCGCGCCGTCCTGCACACCGCCCTCCGTGCCCCGCGCGACGCGGTGATCGAGGTCGACGGCGAGAACGTGGTACCCGGCGTACACGCCGTGCTCGACAGGATGGCGGCCTTCTCCGAGCGCATCCGGTCGGGGGAGTGGACCGGTCACACGGGCAAGCGCATCAAGAACATCGTCAACGTCGGCATCGGCGGCTCCGACCTCGGTCCCGCCATGGCGTACGAGGTGCTGCGCTCCTTCACGGACCGCTCGCTCACGGTCCGCTTCGTGTCGAACGTCGACGGCGCCGACCTCCATGAGGCCGTGCGGGATCTCGACCCGGCCGAGACGCTCTTCGTCATCGCGTCGAAGACCTTCACCACGATCGAGACCATCACCAACGCCACCTCCGCCCGCACCTGGCTGCTGACCGGCCTGAGGGCCGGTCAGGACGCGGTCGCCAAGCACTTCGTGGCGCTGTCCACGAACGCCGAGAAGGTCGCGGACTTCGGCATCGACACCGCCAACATGTTCGAGTTCTGGGACTGGGTCGGCGGCCGCTACTCGTACGACTCCGCCATCGGCCTCTCGCTGATGATCGCCATCGGCCCGGACCGCTTCCGCGAGATGCTCGACGGCTTCCACCTCGTCGACGAACACTTCCGCACCGCCCCGGCCGAGGACAACGTCCCTCTGCTGATGGGCCTGTTGGGTGTCTGGTACGGCGCCTTCTTCGACGCGCAGTCGCATGCCGTGCTGCCCTACAGCCACTATCTGTCCAAGTTCACGGCGTACCTGCAGCAGCTGGACATGGAGTCCAACGGCAAGTCCGTGGACCGGCAGGGAAATCCGGTCGACTGGCAGACCGGGCCGGTCGTCTGGGGCACCCCCGGCACCAACGGTCAGCACGCCTACTACCAGCTGATCCACCAGGGCACCAAGGTCATCCCGGCCGACTTCATCGGTTTCGCCGAGCCGGTGGCCGAACTGCTGCCCGGACTGGTCGCCCAGCACGATCTTCTGATGGCCAACTTCTTCGCCCAGACCCAGGCGCTGGCCTTCGGCAAGACGCCCGACGAGGTCCGCGCCGAGGGCGTCGCCGAGGAACTGGTGCCGCACAAGACCTTCCGCGGAAACCACCCCACGACGACCATCCTGGCCGACCGGCTGACCCCGTCCGTCCTCGGGCAGCTGATCGCGCTGTACGAGCACAAGGTCTTCGTCCAGGGCGCCGTCTGGAACATCGACTCCTTCGACCAGTGGGGTGTCGAACTCGGCAAGGTCCTCGCCAAGAAGATCGAGCCGGTACTGACCGGGGCATCGGCCGCGACCGAGGAGGGCGAGCGACTGGACAGCTCGACCGCGGCACTGGTGCGGGCGTACCGCGCTCGCAGGGGGCGCTGAGCCGATGACCAGGGGGGAGAGGACGGTGCGGCTCAGGGCGCCGCGCAACACCCTGGACCCGAGGGCCGTCGGCTGGTGGCGGGCCCGGTGGCTGCTGCTGACCGCGGGGCCGGTGGTGGTGCTGGCCGTACTGGGCGCGCTCGTCGAGCCCGCCCGGTTCTGGCTGCTGCTGCCCGCCGCGATCCTCGCGGTGCTCGGTGCCGGCTGCGCCGTCCTCTTTCCCCTCTGGTGGTTCCGCACCCACCGCTGGGAGGTCACCGACGAAGCGGTGTACGTCAGAACCGGCGTCGTCCGGCAGGAGTGGCGGATCGCCCCGATGTCCCGGATCCAGACCGTGGACACCGTGCGCGGCCCGCTCGAACAGCTCTACCGGCTCGCCACGGTCACCGTGACCACCGCATCGGCCAAGGGGGCGGTACGGATCGAGGGACTGGCCCACCACCAGGCGGCCGAACTGGCCGAACAGCTGACCCGGATCACCCAGGACACCCCCGGGGACGCCACATGAGCTCCGCGCCGGCGCTCTCCCCGGACGCCGGGGGAGGGCCCTCGGACGCCGGGGGCGGGAACGGCGTCACCGGCCCCGCAGCGGCCACGGCCACCGACTGGCGGCGTCTGGACCGGCGCACGGTGCTCGTCAGGGCACTCGTGACGACCTCGGTGGCGACCGGTGCGGCGGTGCCCGCCGCACTCGGCCTCGCCGGGCGGTTCGGGCTCGGCCACGCGGTCGCCTGGGTGCTGGTCGCCGCGGTGGTACCGATCGGCTGCGCGGTGACCGGTGACTACGTGCGGTGGCGCCGCACCCGCTACCGCATCGGCGCCGAGCGGGTCGAGCTGCACACCGGACTGCTGCTGGTCAGGAAGCGCTCCCTCACCCGTGAGCGGATCCGCAGCGTCGACCTCACCGCCCCTCTGCTGCAACGGCTCCTGGGCCTGGTCACCGTCCGTATCGGGACCGGCGAGCACTCCGGCAACGACGCCACCCTGGAACTCGACCCGGTCCGCAGGGCGGAGGGCGAACGGCTCCGCCGCGACCTGCTGGAACGCACCGCCACCGGCACTCCGGGCACCCACCGCGAGGGAGAGCTCGCCGTGCTCGACCCGCGGTGGATCCGCTACGCACCGGTCTCGTTCGTCGTGCCCGCACTCGGTGCTGCGGCGGCCGGTGCGGTGATGCAGGTCAGCGACTGGTTCGGGGCCCAGGCCCAGGTGATCGACTGGATGGGCGAGCGGTTGCGGGACACCTCGCTGCCCACCGCGATCGTGATCCCCGTCGTCGCCGCGATGGCCGCCGGTGTCCTGGGTGCGCTCGGGCTGTGGACCGAGACGTGGTGGGGCTACCGGCTGGAGCGCGAACCAGGCGGCACCCTGCGCGTCCGGCGCGGCCTGCTGACCTCCCGGTCCGTCTCCGTCGAGGAGAGGCGACTGCGCGGCGTCGACCTCGTCGAACCGCTCGGCATCCGGCTGTGCGGCGCGGCCCGGGTCGACGCGATCACCA
This sequence comes from Streptomyces sp. NPDC052052, assembly GCF_040680455.1. Classification (NCBI taxonomy): domain Bacteria; kingdom Bacillati; phylum Actinomycetota; class Actinomycetes; order Kitasatosporales; family Streptomycetaceae; genus Streptomyces; species Streptomyces sp. NPDC052052. Next base: position 360,582 of record NZ_JBFAWU010000001.1, read on the forward strand.
CCGGACTGGCCGAGGACGACGAGGAGCAGCACGGCGACCACCGCACCCTGCTGCCCGCCGCGCCCCGGCACGTCGCCGACGCGGTGGCGGCCGACATCCTGCGCGAGGCCGTGTCCCCGACCAGCACCCCGCTGACCCGGCACCCCCGGGCAGCCCTCGGCCGACGACTGCGCCGGGCGCTCTGGGCCGTCACCGTGCCGGTGGCCGTCCTGGCCCTGCTGGGCGCGCTGCTGACGCCCGTCCTGCTCTGGACCGCGCTCGCCTGCGCCGTCCTCGGGCTGCCCGTCGGGCTGCTCCTGGCCCGGGACGCGTACCACGGCCTCGGACACGCCGTCAGCGGCGACCACCTCGTGGTCCGTTCCGGCACGATCCGGCGCTCGACCGCCGCGCTGGAACGGGCCGGCGTCATCGGCTGGACGGTCCGGCAGACGTACTTCCAGCGGCGGTCCGGCGTGCTGAGCCTCACCGCGACGACGGCCGCCGGAGCGGGCGCGTACACGGCGCACGACGTGGATGCGGCCGAGGGCCTCGACTTCGCCTCCGAGGCCGTCCCCGGCCTGTTGGAGCCCTTCCTGGAGCGCCTCCCGCAGGCCCGGTGACCGCGCCGTGGACGGAGCCGTTCACGCCGCAGGCCCGGCCGCTGCGAGGAGCGGACCGGGCCTGCGGTCAACGGTGCTGACGCCCTCTCAGGGAGAGGCCGGCGGGTACAGGGCGCGGGGCAGCCGCGAGGCCGCCGCCGCGTCCATCAGCCACAGGGTGCGGCTGCGCCCGTACGCACCGGCCGCCGGGGCCTGGATCTCCCCGGCACCCGAGAGCGCGATCTCCGCGGCCTCCGCCTTGTCCTCGCCCGCGGCGAGCAGCCACACCTCACGTGCCGCGCGGATCGCCGGCAGCGTGAGCGAGACGCGGGTGGGCGGCGGCTTGGGAGCACCGTGGACACCGACGACGGTGCGCTCGGTCTCCCGTACCGCGGGCAGTTCCGGGAAGAGCGAGGCGACATGCGTGTCCGGGCCGACGCCCAGCATCAGCACGTCGAACGTCGGTACCGGGCCGTGGTCCTCCGGACCGGCCGCCGCGGCGAGTTCAGCGGCGTACCAGGCCGCTGCCGCGTCGGCGTCGTGGCCCCAGGGGCCGTCCGAAGCGGGCATCGCGTGCACCCGGGACGGGGTCAGCGGCACCGCGTCCAGCAGCGCCTCGCGGGCCTGCGTGACATTGCGTTCCGGATCGCCCTCCGGCAGGAACCGCTCGTCGCCCCACCACAGGTCGAGCCGCGCCCAGTCGACCGCGTCCCTGGCGGGTGCCTCGGCGAGGGCGGCCAGCAGGCCGTTGCCGTTGCGCCCGCCGGTGAGCACCACCGAGGCGTGACCGCGCGCGGCCTGGGCGTCCACGATCTTCGTGATCAGCCGGGCCGCGGCCGCCTGCGCCATCAGCTCCTTGTCACGGTGCACGACGAGCTGAGGGGCACTCACTTCGCCGCCTTCTTGGCCGCGGTCTTCTTCGCCGCGGCCGGGGCCGCTGCGGGGGAGGCCGGGGCGGCGGGGGCGGCCGACTCGGGCTTCGCCGGTCCGCCGAGCTTCTCCACGCCGAACTTCACCGTCGCCTCGTAGGTGTTGTCCGGGTCCAGGCGCCGCAGCTCCTCGGCGAGCAGCTCGGACGTGTCCCGCCGCTTGAGCGCCACCGCACGGTCCGGCTGGCCCAGCATCGAGAGCGTGGCCAGCGAACCGTCGGGCCGGTCCAGGACGACGACGCCGTTCTTGGTCTCCATCCGCACGGCCGTCAGGCCGGGGCCGCTGGACATGGTGCGCTCCACCGGCACCTTCAGCCGGTCCGCGAGCCACATGGCGAGCAGCTCGCAGCTCGGGTTCTCCGACTCGCCCTCGACCGTCGCCGAGACGACCTCGACATGCTGCTGGTCGAGCGCCGCCGCCAGCATCGAGCGCCACGGGGTGATACGGGTCCAGGCGAGATCGGTGTCGCCGGGGGTGTACGACCGGGCGCGCAGCGCGAGGTCGCCGATCGGGTTCTCCGACGCGTACGCGTCCGTGATCCGGCGCTGGGCGAGCGCGCCCAGCGGGTCCTGCGCCGGATCGGTGGGGGAGTCCTCGGGCCACCAGACCACGACCGGGGCGTCCGGCAGCAGCAGCGGCAGTACCACCGACTGGGCGTGGTGGGCCAGTTCGCCGTGGAGGCGCAGGACGACGGTCTCGCCGGTGCCGGCGTCGGTCCCGACCCGCACCTCGGCATCGAGCCGGGCGTCCCGGCGGCTGCGCGGCGAACGGCTGACCCGCTTGATCACCGCGATGATCCGCGAGGGGTGCTCGCGCGAGGCGTTGCTCGCCGACTTGAGAGCGTCGTACGCGTTCTCCTCGTCGGTGACGATGACCAGGGTCAGCACCATGCCGATGGCCGGCGTGCCGATGGCACGGCGGGCCGACACCAGCGCCTGGTTGATCTTGCTGGAGGTGGTCTCCGTGAGATCGATCTTCATGGCCGACGCCAGCTCCGTCCGTCTCGTGCAAGCATCTCGTCCGCCTCGGCCGGGCCCCAGGTGCCCGCCGGGTACTGCGCGGGCTTGCCGTGCTTGTCCCAGTACGCCTCGATCGGGTCGAGGATGTTCCAGGAGAGTTCGACCTCCTGGTGCCGCGGGAAGAGGTTCGCGTCACCGAGCAGCACATCGAGGATGAGCCGCTCGTACGCCTCCGGGCTGGACTCCGTGAAGGACTCGCCGTACGCGAAGTCCATCGTGACGTCCCGGACCTCCATCGAGGTGCCGGGCACCTTGGAGCCGAACCGCACGGTGACGCCCTCGTCCGGCTGGACCCGGATGACCAGGGCGTTGCCGCCCAGCTCCTTGGTCGCACCGGACTCGAAGGGCAGATACGGAGCACGCTTGAAGACGACCGCGATCTCCGTGACCCGGCGGCCGAGCCGCTTCCCGGTACGGAGGTAGAACGGCACGCCCGCCCAGCGGCGGTTGTTGATCGTCAGCTTGATCGCGGCGAAGGTGTCGGTCGTCGACCTGGGGTCGATGCCGTCCTCCTCCAGATAGCCGAGGACCTCCTCGCCACCCTGCCAGGCGTGGGCGTACTGGCCACGCACCGTGTGCTTGCCCAGGTCCTCCGGCAGTTCCACCGCCGTGAGCACCTTGAGCTTCTCGGCGACCAGGGCCTTGGGGTGGAAGGAGCCGGGCTCCTCCATCGCGGTCAGCGCCAGGAGCTGGAGCAGGTGGTTCTGGATGACGTCACGGGCGGCGCCGATGCCGTCGTAGTAGCCGGCCCGGCCGCCGATGCCGATGTCCTCGGCCATCGTGATCTGCACGTGGTCGACGTACGACCTGTTCCAGATCGGCTCGAACATCGTGTTGGCGAACCGCAGCGCCAGGATGTTCTGGACCGTCTCCTTGCCCAGGTAGTGGTCGATCCGGAAGACCTCGTTGGGCGGGAAGACGTCGTGCACGATCTGGTTGAGCTCCTGCGCGCTCTTGAGATCGTGGCCGAAGGGCTTCTCGATGACGGCACGCCGCCAGGAGCCCTCCTTCTGGTCGGCGAGCCCGTGCTTCTTGAGCTGCTGGACGACCTTGGGGAAGAACTTCGGCGGCACGGACAGGTAGAAGGCGAAGTTTCCGCCCGTGCCCTGTGCCTTGTCGAGCTCCTGGATCGTGTCCTTCAGGGTCTCGAAGGCCTCGTCGTCGTCGAAGTTGCCCTGGACGAAGCGCATCCCCTGGATGAGCTGCTGCCAGACCTCTTCACGGAACGGAGTGCGGGCGTGCTGCTTGACGGCGTCATGGACCTCCTGCGCGAAGTCCTCGTCCTGCCACTCGCGGCGTGCGAAGCCGATGAGGGAGAAGCCCGGCGGCAGCAGGCCGCGGTTGGCCAGGTCGTAGACGGCGGGCATCAGCTTTTTGCGTGACAAATCGCCCGTGACGCCGAAGATCACCAGACCCGACGGTCCCGCGATGCGCGGGAGCCGTCGGTCCTGAGGGTCACGAAGCGGGTTGGCTCCGGGAACACCAGACAAGATGGTCAGCCCTCCGAAGGGGCGAGGCGCTTGAGCTCTGCCTCGGTCGAGTTGAGCAGATCGATCCAGGACGCCTCGAACTTCTCGACGCCCTCGTCCTCCAGGAGCTGGACGACGTCGTCGTAGGAGATCCCGAGCTTGGCGACGGCATCGAGGTCGGCGCGGGCCTGCTCGAAGGTGCCGGCGATCGTGTTGCCCGTGATCTCGCCGTGGTCCGCCGTGGCGTCCAGAGTCGCCTCGGGCATGGTGTTGACGGTGCCGGGGGCGACCAGGTCGTCGACGTACAGGGTGTCCTTGTACGCGGGGTTCTTGACCCCGGTCGAGGCCCACAGCGGACGCTGCTTGTTGGCCTGCGCCTTGTCCAGCGCGGCCCAGCGGTCCGAGGCCGGCGTCGATTCATCGGCAGAACCGAACACCTCCTCGAACGCCTGGTAGGCGAGCCGGGCGTTGGCGAGCGCGGCCTTGCCCTTGAGCGCCTGGGCCTCCGGGGTGCCGACCGTGTCGAGCCGCTTGTCGATCTCGGTGTCCACCCGGGACACGAAGAACGACGCCACCGAGTGGATCCTGGACAGGTCCAGGCCCGCGGCCTTCGCCTTCTCCAGGCCTGCCAGGTAGGCGTCCATGACCTCGCGGTAGCGCTCCAGCGAGAAGATCAGCGTGACATTGACGCTGATGCCCCTGCCGATGACCTCGGTGATCGCCGGGAGACCGGCCTTCGTCGCCGGGATCTTGATGAGCGTGTTGGGCCGGTCGACCAGCCAGGCCAGCTGCTTGGCCTCGGCGACGGTGGCGTCCGTGTGGTGGGCCAGGCGGGGGTCGACCTCGATGGAGACCCGGCCGTCCTGACCGTCCGTGGCGTCGAAGACCGGACGCAGGATGTCCGCGGCGTCCCGTACGTCGGCCGTCGTGATCATGCGGATGGCCTCGTCGACGGTGACCTTGCGGGTGGCGAGGTCGGTGAGCTGCTGCTCGTAGCCGTCGCCGTGCGAGATCGCCTTCTGGAAGATCGACGGGTTGGTGGTGACACCCACGACGTGCTGCTCGTCGATCAGCTCGGCGAGATTGCCCGAGGTGATCCGCTTGCGCGACAGGTCATCGAGCCAGATCGCCACGCCCTCCTCGGAGAGGCGCTTGAGTGGGTCTGTCATGAGAATTACATCTCCTACTTTTCGTATATGGGCGTCAGCGCGTGGCGGCGGCGAGAGATTCCCGCGCGGCGGCGGCGACGTGCTCGCTCGTGAAGCCGAACTCACGGAAGAGGACCTTGGCGTCGGCCGAGGCACCGAAGTGCTCCAGCGAGACGATCCGGCCCGCGTCTCCGACGTACCGGTGCCAGGTCAGGCCGACGCCGGCCTCGACCGCGACCCGGGCCTTCACGGACGGCGGCAGGACACTGTCCTTGTATGTCTGGTCCTGCTCCTCGAACCACTCGACCGACGGCATCGACACCACACGGGTCGGGATGCCGGCGGCCTGCAGTTCCTCGCGCGCCTCGACGGCGAGGTGCACCTCGGAGCCGGTACCGATCAGGACGACCTGGGGCGCCGTGCGGCCCTCGGGCCCCTCGGCGTCGAAGAGCACGTAGCCGCCCTTGGCCGCGTCCTCGTTCGCCTCGTAGGTCGGGACGCCCTGGCGGGTCAGCGCCAGGCCGTGCGGGGCTCCCTCGCCGAACACCTTGGTGTAGCGGCGCAGGATCTCGCGCCAGGCGATGGCGGTCTCGTTGGCGTCGGCCGGGCGGACGATGTTCAGGCCCGGGATGGCACGCAGCGAGGCCAGGTGCTCCACCGGCTGGTGGGTCGGGCCGTCCTCGCCGAGGCCGATCGAGTCGTGCGTCCACACGTACGTCACCGGCAGGTGCATCAGCGCGGACAGGCGCACGGCGTTGCGCATGTAGTCGGAGAACACCAGGAAGGTGCCGCCGTAGATGCGGGTGTTGCCGTGCAGCGCGATGCCGTTCATGGCGGCGGCCATGGCGTGCTCGCGGATACCGAAGTGGATCGTGCGGCCGTACGGGTCCGCCTCCGGCAGCGGGTTGCCCGCCGGGAGGAAGGACGACCGCTTGTCGATGGTGGTGTTGTTCGATCCGGCGAGGTCGGCGGAGCCGCCCCACAGCTCGGGGACGACCGCGCCGAGCTGCTGGAGCACCTTGCCGGAGGCGGCGCGGGTGGCGACGCTCTTGCCCGGCTCGAAGACCGGGAGGCTGTCCTCCCAGCCCGCGGGCAGCTCGCCCGCGGAGATCCGGTCGAACTCGGCGGCGCGCGCCGGGTTGGCGGTGCGCCAGGCGGCGAGCGCCTTCTCCCACTCGGCCCTGGCCTCGCGACCGCGGTCCAGCGCCTCACGGGTGTGGGAGATGACCGCGTCCGAGACCTCGAAGGACTTCTCCGGGTCGAAGCCGAGGACCTTCTTCGTCGCGGCGACCTCCTCGGCGCCGAGCGCCGAGCCGTGCGAGGCCTCGGTGTTCTGCGCGTTCGGAGCGGGCCAGGCGATGATCGAGCGGGCCGCGATGAACGACGGACGGCCGGTCTCGGCCTTGGCCGCCTGCAGCGCCTTGTAGAGACCCGCCGGGTCCAGGTCGCCGTTGGGCAGCTGCTCGACGCGCTGGACGTGCCAGCCGTACGCCTCGTACCGCTTCAGGGTGTCCTCGGAGACCGCGGTCTCCGTGTCGCCCTCGATCGAGATGTGGTTGTCGTCCCACAGCAGGACCAGGTTGCCGAGCTTCTGGTGCCCGGCCAGCGAGGACGCCTCCGCGGAGATGCCCTCCTGGAGGCAGCCGTCGCCCGCGACGACCCAGACCATGTGGTCGAACGGAGAGGTGCCGGGGGCGGCGTCCGGGTCGAACAGGCCGCGCTCGTAACGGGCCGCCATCGCCATGCCCACCGCGTTGGCGACGCCCTGGCCCAGCGGGCCCGTGGTCGTCTCGACACCGGCGGTGTGACCGTACTCCGGGTGCCCCGGGGTCTTCGAGCCCCAGGTGCGGAAAGCCTTGAGGTCATCGAGCTCCAGGCCGTACCCGGCCAGGTAGAGCTGGATGTAGAGGGTCAGGCTGCTGTGACCCGCCGAGAGCACGAACCGGTCCCGGCCGGTCCACTCCGGGTCCGCGGGGTCGTGCCGCATCACCTTCTGGAAAAGGGTGTAGGCGGCGGGAGCCAGGCTCATCGCCGTACCCGGGTGGCCGTTTCCGACCTTCTGCACGGCGTCGGCGGCAAGGACGCGGACCGTGTCCACGGCCCGCTGGTCCAGTTCGGTCCACTGGAGGTCTGTGGTGGTCGGCTTGGTGCTCACCCTGAGTCAGGGCTCCTCTCCACTGTCGATAACCGGTGGCTGGTGACCGCACCGGGCGTAGCCGAGCCTACCCTCGTCGGACCAAGCATTTTCCGGCTGCTTTCCAGGGTGCAGGCGGTCCGCCGAGTTCGCCTCCCGTATGGGTGCGAGGACCCGCCCATAGGCGTCCTTCGACGCGTGCGCCCCACCCGTACCGAAGAGCTCTTCGGTACGGGTGTTCTCCTCTGCTGGTGAGCCGGCTCCGTTCCGGCGCGTGCCCCGGCGCGGCTCCGGTGAACGGGACCTCCTGCTTCCGCGCCCCCGGACGGGCGTGCCGCGCCGCTTCTGTGCGACTCCAACACGACCGACCCCCGCGAAGGGGCGCCTGTCCCCAACGTCTACAGTGGTCTGGTTCGCGCAAGTCTTTACCGGGCCCTCATGCCCGGAGCTTGCTGGGATTTCTCTGTCAGGGGTGTGCGTGACGGCCGTCGAGTCCCGACCCGCAGGGGTCGCCTTGACTCCCAGCCCAGGGGGCCATCGCCCGTTCGGGGCCCGTGTCAAGGCATTCGTGGCGCTGACCAAGCCCCGGATCATCGAGCTGCTGCTGATCACCACGGTTCCGGTGATGTTCCTCGCCGCTCAGGGCGTACCCGACCTGTGGCTCGTGCTCACCACCACCATCGGGGGATATCTCTCCGCGGGCGGTGCCAACGCGCTGAACATGTACATCGACCGCGACATCGACGCGTTGATGGACCGTACGTCGCAGCGTCCGCTGGTCACCGGCATGGTGACCCCGCGTGAGTGCCTGGTCTTCGGGTACGCCCTCGCGGCGATCTCCACGGTCTGGTTCGGACTGCTCGTCAACTGGCTGTCGGCCGCGCTGGCGCTCGGAGCGCTGCTCTTCTACGTGGTCGGCTACACGATGCTGCTGAAGCGCCGCACCTCGCAGAACATCGTCTGGGGCGGCATCGCCGGCTGCATGCCGGTCCTCATCGGCTGGTCCGCCGTGACCAACTCGATGTCCTGGGCCGCGGTCATCCTCTTCGCCGTGATGTTCTTCTGGACGCCGCCGCACTACTGGCCGCTGTCCATGAAGGTGAAGGACGACTACGCCCGGGTCGGCGTCCCCATGCTCCCGGTCATCGCCTCCAACCGGGTGGTGGCCCGCCAGATCGTCCTCTACAGCTGGGTGATGGTCGCCATCTCGCTGCTGCTGACCCCGCTCGGCTACACCGGCTGGTTCTACACGGTGGTGGCGCTGCTGACCGGCGGGTTCTGGCTCTGGGAGGCCCACGGCCTGCTCAACCGGGCCAAGGCCGGGGTGGTCGGAGGGAAGCTCAAGGAGATGCGGCTGTTCCACTGGTCGATCACCTATGTCTCGCTGCTCTTCGTCGCCGTGGCGATCGACCCCTTCCTGAGGTAGTCGCGCTTCTTCGAATCCTGCCGACGGGCGGGGTACGTGGTCCATGCCACGTGCCCCGCCCGTCGCCGTTCGATCTACCCCTCGGTAGCATCCTGACCATGGCAGAGACGGCAGAGACCCAGGTGGAGAGCGGCAAGCAGGCCGCCCGCGCGGAGCGCAGGGCGGCGAGGCTCGCCAAGCAGATCGGTGCCTTCTCCAAGGCGCACGGCGGCGCGGAGGGACAGCTCGCCTACATCGGGCAGATGGGCACCCGCATCGTCCTGGTGGGCGGGGACGGCGGCTGGGGCGATCTGGTGGCCCCGTCGTACGCGGTAGCCGAGAGCGCCACGCAGAAGGCCGGAATCACCATGCACGAGTCCTTCGACGGGGAGTTCGCCGCGAAGGTCCGCACCGGCCGGTACGAGTGGACGCGGATGGCCGGCATTCAGGTGGGCGGTCCGTCCAACCAGGCCTGACCGGACCTGCACGCCTCATGCCTGTGCCGATCGCCACCGGGGCGATCGGCACAGGCATGAGGCGTCCACAGCAGCGCGGCGGACGGCCGAGGGGATCCTTCGAGAGCTCAGCCGGCCGCGGCGGGCTGAGGCCGCTCGGCTGCGGGTCCGGGCACCGCCGGAGCGGCCGTCGGGCGCTCCCGCAGGGACAGCAGGACCCGGAGGACCGCGATCCACACGAGGCACGAACCGAGCATGTGGAGGCCCACGAGGACCTCCGGGGTGTCCGTGAAGTACTGGACGTAGCCGATCACGCCCTGCGCCAGCAGCACCAGGAAGAGATCACGGGTGCGGCGCAGCGGGCCGACCGGCGCGTCCACGGCCTTCAGCACGAACCAGAGCGCGACGGTCAGCGCCACCACCGCCCAGGCCAGATCGGCGTGCAGCTGGGTGATCATCTTCCAGTCGATCGGAATGCGGTGGACGTCGCTGGAGTCCCCCGCGTGCCGTCCGGCGCCCGTGACGACCGTGCCGACCGCGACCAGCAGCCCCGCCACGACCACGAGCAGCCAGGTCAGCTGGGACACCGCCTTGCCCACCAGCGGACGGGGCGCATGGTCGCCCTCCCGGACGCGCTGCCAGGTCACCATCGCGACGGTGAGCAGCGCCGTGGAGAGCAGGAAGTGCGCCGCGACGGTGTACGGGTTCAGGCCGACCAGCACCACGATGCCGCCGAGCACCGCGTTGCCCATGACCACCCAGAACTGCGCCCAGCCGAGCCGGGTGAGGCTGCGCCGCCAGGGCTTCGCGGACCGGGCGGCGATGATCGCCCACCCGACCGCCGCACACAGGACGTACGTCAGCATGCGGTTACCGAACTCGATGGCGCCGTGGAAGCCCATCGCGCTGGTCGCCGTCAGGCTCTCGTCGGTGCACTTGGGCCAGGTCGGGCAGCCGAGGCCGGAGCCGGTCAGCCGCACGGCGCCGCCGGTCACGACGATGAGCACGGCCATGACGACGGCCGACAGGGCCGCGCGACGCACCGTACGGGGGGACGGGGTCCACCGGTCGGCGATGAAGAGGAGCGGGTTCCGCACGGCTTGAGCGACTTCGGCTCGGGTCAGCTTGGGCACGCGAACCATCGTAGGCGGCGGCTTGTGCAAGCTTTCACGAGGGGGACGAGTTACCCGAAACGTCTACGGAGCGCGTGGGTCCGCTCACTCCCAGCGGAAGAACCTCGCGGCGGCGCCCAGCCCGAGCACGGCCCACACCGTGAGGATGCCGAGGTCGCCCCACGGCATCGACGCGCCGTGCTGGAGCACGTCGCGCAGCCCGTCGGACAGCGCGGCGATCGGCAGCAGCCCCAGCACCGACTGGACCGCGTCCGGGAACTTCTCCAGCGGCACGATGACCCCGCCGCCGACCAGCAGCAGCAGAAAGACCAGATTGGCCGCGGCGAGCGTCGCCTCCGCCTTCAGCGTCCCGGCCATCAGCAGCCCCAGTCCGGAGAAGGCCGCGGTACCGAGCACGAGCAGCAGCAGCACGGCGAGCGGGTTGCCGTGCGGGGACCAGCCGAGCGCGAACGCGATCACGGTGAGCAGTACTACCTGCAGCACCTCGGTGACCAGTACGGACAGCGTCTTGGCGGTCATCAGCGCCCAGCGCGGCAGCGGCGAGGCGCCGAGCCGCTTGAGCACCCCGTAGCGCCGCTCGAAGCCGGTGGCGATGGCCTGGCCGGTGAAGGCCGTGGACATCACGGCGAGCGCGAGAATGCCGGGGGTCAGGAAGTCGACGGACTCACCCGCGCCGGTGTCCACGATGTCGACGGCGCTGAAGAGCACCAGCAGCAGCGTCGGGATGACCACGGTCAGCAGCAGCTGCTCGCCGTTGCGCAGCAGCATCCGCGTCTCCAGCGCGGTCTGCGCGGCGATCATGCGGGACAGCGGGGCGGCGCCCGCCCGCGGGGCGTACGTACCGGCGCTCATGCGCGCAGCTCCTTGCCGGTCAGTTCCAGGAAGACGTCCTCCAGGGTGTGACGCTCCACGGAGATGCCGGACGGCATCACTCCGTGCTGCGCACACCAGGAGGTGACGGTGGCCAGCAGCTGCGGGCCGACGTCGCCGCTGATGCGGTACGTGCCCGCGGTGACCTCGGCCGCTTCCGTGCCGTCGGGCAGCACCTTCAGGAGGGAGCCGAGGTCGAGGCCGGGGCGGCCGGTGAAACGCAGGGTGTTCTCGGCGCCGCCGCGGCAGAGATCCTCGGGGCTGCCCTGGGCGATGACCTTGCCCGCGTCGATGACGGCGACGTCGTCGGCGAGCTCCTCGGCCTCGTCCATGAAGTGCGTGGTGAGCACCACCGACACGCCGTCGGAGCGCAGCTCCCGCACGAGGTCCCAGGTGGACCGCCGGGCCTGCGGGTCGAGGCCGGCGGTCGGCTCGTCCAGGAAGACCAGCTCGGGGCGGCCGACGACGGCCATCGCCAGGGCGAGGCGCTGCTGCTGGCCGCCGGAGAGCCGGCGGTAGGCCGTGCGCCCGCAGCTGCCGAGGCCGAGGCGCTCGATCAGGGCGTCGACATCGAGGGGATCGGCGTGGAGCTTCGCCATGTGGCGGAGCATCTCGTCGGCGCGTGCCCCGGAGTAGACGCCACCCGACTGGAGCATCACGCCGATCCGGGGGCGGAGCCTCGCGGCGTCGGCGACCGGGTCGAGCCCGAGGACCCGCACCGTCCCCCCGTCCGGCCGGCGGTAGCCCTCGCAGGTCTCCACGGTGGTGGTCTTGCCGGCGCCGTTGGGGCCGAGGACGGCGGTGACCGTACCGGTGCGTACACACAGGTCGAGGCCGTCCACAGCGGTCTTGGGGCCGTACCGCTTCACCAGGTTCCGGACCTGTACGACGGGCTCGCTCTTCATGGCCGGTAAGTCTAGGCAGGGACGGAAAGGGGCCGTCTCCCGGGGCCGAATTAGGTAACCCTAAGTGACGAACCGCACCGTAGATCGTTCCTGACGTGGTTGTCAGAGCCGGACGAATTACGCAACAATGGCGTTGTGAAATACGGCGAGGGCAGGCGGGAGTCACCGCAGGAGGATCTCGCGACCGGTGAGCGTTCGACGCGCAACCGGGTCGCGCGCTCCATCCTGGACCACGGCCCGTCCACGGTCGCCGAGCTGGCCGAGCGTCTCGGTCTCACCCAGGCCGCTGTACGCCGCCATCTCGACGCCCTGGTCTCCGACGGTGTCGTCGAGGCCCGTGAGCAGCGGGTGTACGGGGCGCGGACCCGTGGCCGCCCGGCCAAGGTGTTCGCCCTCACCGACTGCGGACGGGACGCCTTCGACCAGTCCTACGACCAGCTCGCCGCCGACGCGCTGCGCTGGATCGCGGAGACCTCGGGCGACGAAGCGGTTGTCGCCTTCGCCCGGGCCCGGATCGCCGGCCAGGCCGAGGCGTACCGCACGGCGATCGAGGCGGCGGATCCCTCGGAACGCACCGAGGCGCTGGCCAAAGCCTTGTCCGCCGACGGGTACGCTGCTACGGCGCGTAGCGCGCCCGGTCCACAACAGGGCGAGCAGCTGTGCCAGCACCACTGCCCGGTCGCCCACGTTGCCGAGCAGTATCCGCAGCTGTGCGAGGCGGAGACGGAGTTCTTCTCCGACATCCTCGGGACGCATGTGCAGCGTCTGGCCACCATCGCCCACGGCGACGGTGTGTGCACGACGTACATTCCGCGCAGCGGCCACTCAGCACCGCAGCAAGCGCCACAGACCACCCATTCAGCATCTGCAAGCACGGCCGGGAGGAACCCCGCATGACGCTCCCTACGGAGACTGCCCACCCTGAGCTCGAGGGTCTGGGTACGTACGAATTCGGCTGGGCCGACTCCGACGCGGCAGGAGCCGCAGCCAAGCGCGGGCTCTCCGAGGATGTCGTCCGCGACATCTCGGCGAAGAAGAACGAGCCCGAGTGGATGCTGAAGCTGCGCCTCAAGGGCCTCAAGCTCTTCGAGAAGAAGCCCATGCCGAACTGGGGCTCCGACCTGTCGGGCATCGACTTCGACAACATCAAGTACTTCGTGCGGTCGACGGAGAAGCAGGCGGAGTCCTGGGAGGACCTGCCCGCCGACATCAAGAACACCTACGACAAGCTCGGCATCCCGGAGGCGGAGAAGCAGCGCCTGGTCGCCGGTGTCGCCGCGCAGTACGAGTCCGAGGTCGTCTACCACCAGATCCGTGAGGACCTGGAGGAGCAGGGTGTCATCTTCCTCGACACCGACACCGCGCTGAAGGAGCACCCGGAGCTCTTCAAGGAGTACTTCGGCACCGTCATCCCGGTCGGCGACAACAAGTTCGCCTCGCTGAACTCGGCCGTGTGGTCCGGTGGCTCGTTCATCTACGTGCCGAAGGGTGTCCACGTCGACATCCCGCTGCAGGCCTACTTCCGTATCAACACGGAGAACATGGGCCAGTTCGAGCGGACGCTGATCATCGTCGACGAGGACGCCTACGTCCACTACGTCGAGGGCTGCACCGCGCCGATCTACTCCTCCGACTCGCTGCACTCGGCGGTCGTCGAGATCATCGTGAAGAAGGGCGGCCGCTGCCGCTACACGACGATCCAGAACTGGTCGAACAACGTCTACAACCTGGTCACCAAGCGCGCCGTGGCCTACGAGGGCGCGACCATGGAGTGGGTCGACGGCAACATCGGCTCCAAGGTCACCATGAAGTACCCGGCCGTCTACCTGATGGGCGAGCACGCCAAGGGCGAGACCCTGTCCATCGCCTTCGCGGGCGAGGGCCAGCACCAGGACGCCGGCGCCAAGATGGTCCACATGGCCCCGAACACCTCGTCGAACATCGTCTCCAAGTCGGTGGCGCGAGGCGGCGGCCGCACCTCCTACCGCGGCCTGATCGAGATCGGCGAGGGCGCGCCGGGCGCGAAGTCCAACGTTCTCTGCGACGCGCTGCTGGTCGACACGATCTCGCGCTCCGACACCTACCCTTACGTCGACGTCCGCGAGGACGACGTGTCGATGGGGCACGAGGCGACCGTCTCCAAGGTCTCCGAGGACCAGCTCTTCTACCTGATGAGCCGCGGCCTCACGGAGTTCGAGGCGATGGCGATGATCGTGCGCGGCTTCGTCGAGCCGATCGCGAAGGAGCTGCCGATGGAGTACGCCCTCGAGCTCAACCGGCTGATCGAGCTGCAGATGGAGGGGTCGGTCGGCTAGCACAGCCTGACGACCGAATTCCTCCGACTTTTGACAGAGAAAGCGAGCACTACGACAGCCATGGCTGAGGCTCAGAACATTCCGGCGGGGTCCACCACCACCGGGTCCATCGCGGTGGCCGCCGAGTCGACCGTCGCCACGCGCATGAGCGCACCGCCGTCCTTCGACGTCGCGGACTTTCCGGTCCCGCACGGCCGTGAGGAGGAGTGGCGGTTCACGCCGCTGGAGCGGCTGCGCGGGCTGCACGACGGCACCGCCGTCGCCACCGACGGCGCGGTGAAGGTCGCGATCGAGGCACCCGAGGGCGTCACGGTCGAGACCGTCGGCCGTGACGACGCCCGGCTCGGCAGGGCCGGTATCCCGGTGGACCGCGTCGCCGCCCAGGCCTACACGTCCTTCGAGGAGGCCACCGTCGTCACGGTCGCCAAGGAGGCCGTGCTCACCGAGCCGATCCGCATCACGGTGCACGGCGAGGGCGGTGTGGCGTACGGCCACCAGGTCGTCGAGCTGGGTGCCTTCGCCGAGGCCGTCGTCGTCATCGACCACACCGGTGACGCGGTGCTCGCCGCCAATGTGGACTACGTCCTCGGTGACGGCGCGAAGCTGACCGTCGTCTCCGTGCAGGACTGGGACGAGACCGCGGTCCACGTGGGCCAGCACAACGCGCTGGTCGGCCGGGACGCCTCGTTCAAGTCCATCGTCGTCACCTTCGGCGGTGACCTGGTCCGTCTCCACCCCCGCGTCCGCTACGCGGGAACGGGCGGCGAGTGCGAGCTCTTCGGCCTGTACTTCACCGACAAGGGCCAGCACCAGGAGCACCGCCTCCTGGTCGACCACAACACCCCTCACTGCAAGTCCAACGCGGCCTACAAGGGCGCGCTCCAGGGCGACGGCGCGCACGCGGTGTGGATCGGCGACGTACTCATCCAGGCCAGGGCCGAGGGCACCGACACCTACGAGATGAACCGCAACCTCGTCCTCACGGACGGCGCGCGGGTCGACTCGGTGCCGAACCTGGAGATCGAGACCGGTGAGATCGTCGGCGCCGGCCACGCCTCCGCGACCGGCCGCTTCGACGACGAGCAGCTCTTCTACCTGATGTCCCGCGGCATCCACGCCGAGGAGGCCCGCCGGCTCGTCGTGCGCGGCTTCTTCGCCGAACTCGTCCAGCAGATCGGTCTGCCGGACGTCGAGGCACGGCTGCTGGAGAAGATCGAGGCCGAGCTGAAGGCTTCCGTCTGATGGCCTTCGTCAAAGCCTGTGCGCTGAGCGAGCTGGAGGACGACACCCCGAAGCGGGTGGAACTCGACGGCGTCCCGGTGTCCGTCGTCCGTACCGAGGGCGAGGTGTTCGCGATCAACGACATCTGCTCGCACGCGAACGTCTCCCTGTCCGAGGGAGAGGTCGAGGACTGCATGATCGAGTGCTGGCTGCACGGCTCCAGCTTCGACCTGCGCACCGGCAAGCCGTCCGGTCTGCCCGCGACGCGCCCCGTCCCCGTATACCCCGTCAAGATCGAAGGGGACGATGTGCTCGTCTCCGTCACCCAGGAGTCCTGAGTCACCTATGGCTACGCTTGAAATTCGCGACCTGCATGTCTCCGTCGAGGCGGACAACGCCACGAAGGAGATCCTCAAGGGCGTCGACCTGACCGTGAAGCAGGGCGAGACCCACGCCATCATGGGCCCGAACGGGTCCGGCAAGTCCACCCTCGCCTACTCCCTCGCGGGACACCCCAAGTACACCGTCACCAGCGGTTCGGTGACGCTGGACGGCGAGGACGTCCTGGAGATGACCGTCGACGAGCGCGCCCGCGCCGGTCTGTTCCTCGCGATGCAGTACCCGGTCGAGATCCCCGGAGTCTCGGTCTCCAACTTCCTGCGCACCTCCGCCACCGCCGTCCGCGGCGAGGCGCCCAAGCTGCGTACCTGGGTGAAGGAGGTCAAGGAGACGATGGGCCGGCTCCAGATGGACCCCGCGTTCGCCGAGCGCAACGTCAACGAGGGCTTCTCCGGTGGTGAGAAGAAGCGCCACGAGATCCTTCAGCTGGAGCTTCTCAAGCCGAAGGTCGCGATCCTCGACGAGACCGACTCCGGTCTGGACGTCGACGCCCTGCGCATCGTCTCCGAGGGTGTCAACCGGGTCCGTGAGACCGGTGAGGTCGGCACCCTGCTGATCACGCACTACACGCGGATCCTTCGCTACATCAAGCCCGACTTCGTGCATGTCTTCGCCAACGGCCGTATCGCCGAGTCCGGTGGTGCCGAGCTCGCCGACAAGCTGGAGAACGAGGGCTACGAGGCTTATGTGAAGGGTGGCGCTTCCGCGTGACACAGCTGCCGGGCCTCCTCGACACCGAGGCGATCCGCAAGGACTTCCCCCTGCTGGATCGTACGGTCCACGACGGGAAGAAGATCGTTTACCTGGACAGCGCGGCGACCTCGCAGAAGCCGCGCCAGGTGCTCGACGCGCTCAACGAGTACTACGAGCGGCACAACGCCAACGTGCATCGTGGCGTGTACACGATCGCGGAGGAGGCCACGGCGCTGTACGAGGGCGCCCGTGACAAGGTCGCCGCGTTCATCAACGCGCCCAGCCGCAACGAGGTGATCTTCACCAAGAACGCCTCCGAGTCGCTCAACCTGGTGGCCAACATGCTCGGCTGGGCCGACGAGCCCTACCGGGTCGACCACGACACCGAGATCGTCACCACGGAGATGGAGCACCACTCCAACATCGTGCCGTGGCAGCTGCTCTCGCAGCGCACCGGCGCGAAGCTGAAGTGGTTCGGCATCACCGACGACGGCCGCCTCGACCTGTCCAACATCGACGAGATCATCACGGAGAAGACGAAGATCGTCTCCTTCACCCTGGTCTCCAACATCATGGGCACGATCAACCCGGTCGAGAAGATCGTCCGTCGTGCCCAGCAGGTCGGCGCGCTGGTCTGCATCGACGCCTCGCAGGCCGCCCCGCACATGGTGCTCGACGTGCAGGCGCTGCAGGCCGACTTCGTGGCCTTCACCGGCCACAAGATGGTCGGCCCGACCGGGATCGGTGTGCTCTGGGGCCGGCAGGAGCTCCTCGAGGACCTGCCGCCGTTCCTCGGCGGTGGCGAGATGATCGAGACCGTGTCGATGCACTCGTCGACGTACGCGCCCGCGCCGCACAAGTTCGAGGCCGGTACGCCCCCGATCGCCCAGGCCGTCGGCCTCGGCGCGGCCGTGGACTACCTCTCGGCGATCGGCATGGAGAAGATCCAGCAGCACGAGCACGCCATCACCGAGTACGCGGTGAAGCGGCTCCTGGACGTCCCCGACCTCAGGATCATCGGTCCTGCGACGGCCGAGGACCGTGGCGCCACGATCTCCTTCACGCTCGGCGACATCCACCCCCACGACGTGGGCCAGGTGCTCGACGAGCAGGGCATCGCGGTCAGGGTCGGACACCACTGCGCCCGGCCGGTCTGCCTGCGGTTCGGAATTCCCGCGACGACACGAGCGTCGTTCTATCTGTACTCCACGCCCGCCGAGGTCGACGCCCTGGTGGACGGTCTGGAACACGTACGGAACTTTTTCGGTTAATAGGCAGATCGGCTGAGGGTTGACTGGTGAAGCTTGATTCCATGTACCAGGAAGTGATCCTGGACCACTACAAGCACCCCCACGGGCGCGGCCTGCGGGACGGCGACGCCGAGGTGCACCACGTCAACCCGACGTGCGGCGACGAGATCACTCTCCGGGTGAAGTACGACGGCGAGACCATCGTCGATGTGTCGTACGAGGGTCAGGGCTGCTCCATCAGTCAGGCCAGCGCATCCGTGATGAACGAGCTGCTGGTCGGCAAGCGGCTGGGCGAGGCGCAGAAGATCCAGGAGACCTTCCTGGAGCTGATGCAGTCGAAGGGCCAGCTGGAGCCGGACGACGCGATGGAAGAGGTGCTGGAGGACGCCGTTGCGTTCGCCGGTGTCTCGAAGTACCCGGCCCGGGTCAAGTGCGCGCTACTGAGCTGGATGGCGTGGAAGGACGCGACGGCGAAAGCGCTGTCCGAAGGGAAGACGGCATGAGCGAGAACACGGTGACATCCGACGAGGGCCTGACGACCAAGCCGGCCTCCGTGGAGGAGGTCCGCGAAGCCCTGTACGACGTCGTCGACCCCGAGCTGGGTATCGATGTCGTGAATCTGGGTCTGATCTACGGCATCCACATCGACGAGGCCAACATCGCCACCCTCGACATGACCCTGACGTCCGCGGCCTGCCCGCTGACCGATGTCATCGAGGACCAGGCGAAGTCCGCGACCGACGGCATCGTCAGCGAGCTGCGGATCAACTGGGTCTGGATGCCGCCGTGGGGCCCGGACAAGATCACGGACGACGGGCGCGAGCAGCTGCGCGCGCTCGGCTTCAACGTCTGAGCCGACCGTACCGTCGACGGGCCCCTGGTCTTGACCAGGGGCCCGTCGGCGTTGTCCGTCCGCCGTGTGCGTGATGTGGACGGTGACGCCTACTGCCGTTCGCGGGGCCTTCGCACCTCGAACTGGAAGCATCCGTATTCCAGTGCCCGGACGTGCACGAGCATCACGTCCGGGTCGCTGAACGCATCGTCGAAGGCCGAATCGAAGCCGGCCGTGGCGTCGGCCGGAATCTCCAGAAGGCGGCCACCCACGATATGGCCCCGGGCGTCATAGCGGCGCACGGTACGCAGGGCATCCGGCCGGGCGAAGGGGTAGGCCTCGCCTGGGGCGAAACCATCGCACCCATCGGCGTGGATGAAGACGGGCCCCTGCTCGTCGTACGCGCCCGGATCCGCACCGCTCGTGGTGGCCCAGCGCCGCAACGGGGCATACGAAACAAGCGCGATCCGCTCACCGGGCGCGATGGGACGCAGACAGCAGCGCAGCGGGGAGCCCGCGTCGTCGCGGGTCGCGGGGTACGGGACGCAGAGACGGCCCGCGTCATCGGCGACCCGCAGTTCCTCGAGGGCGGCTGCGTCGATGGGGAGCACGGTGTACCTGGTCATGTGGCCATGCTGGATCGACGCACCTGTGCGTGCTGGCAGGAAACCGACATCACGTCGGCGTGTGCCCACACACCTGCCCGCACAGAAGACCGCCCGGAGACGCCCGGCCGGGTCCGGGCGCAAGCCGGGCGTGATCCGGTGCCCCGGATCCTCCGGGGCGAGGGGCGGCGCCCTACGGGCCGTACTGCTGCGGCGGTACGGCCGCCGCCTCGGCGAGGACCGGGCCCAGGTTCTCCGTGCGCATGCGCCGGTCGACGTAGAGGAGCCCGGTGACCAGCTGCGGGAACGTCGCGGAGACCAACTGGCCGATCAGCTGGCCCAGCAGGAGGACCACCACGTAGCCGCTCATGGCGACGACGACCGCTGCGGGGTTCGGGTCGTCGTCCAGGGTCGAGCCGCCGATCATGCCGGAGAACATGCCGAGGAACGAGAACGGGATCTGGATGATGTAGCTCGCCATGGCGGCGATGGCGATGCCCAGCAGGCTGATCCCGAAGACACGCCACCAGTCGCCGCGCACCAGCTGTGACGAGCGGCGCAGTGCCGCCACCGGCCCCTGTCCCTCGAAGACCACGGCCGAGGGAGCCAGGCTGAACTTCACCCAGAGCCAGATCGCCAGGGGTGCGGTCGCCAGGGCGCCCAGGAACCCGAGCGCGACCCACACAGCGATGCCCGACCCGTCCGAAAGCGTGATCGCTCCGATCACCACGGCGATGAAGCCGATGACCATCAGCACCGCCGGAACCATCGTGGCCAGTGCCGTGAGGAGCACCGTTCCGATCAGCGCGGGTACCCGGGCCCAGGCCCGGCGCCAGACGGCGGAGAAGGTGGTCGGCCTGCCCAGCACCGCGTCCTGGAGGACCGCCGGAACGGCCGCGTACACCAGGGCCGTAGTGATCATGAGGGCGATCACGGCGACCAGCCAGACGATGCCGAGGGCAATCAGGAGCGGCACGATGTCGTCGGACGACGGGTCCTCCTCCGCGCCGAGCGAGAGGACCCGGTCCAGATGGCCGCTGACCGCCGAGTACCCGATCAGAGCCGCCGCCCCCACGACGATCAGGGCCGCGCCGTACGCGGCGGCGCCGATGCCGAGCAACTGCTTCCAGTAGCGCCCCAGGGTGCCCAGGGCGCCGCCGAGTATGTCCCCGAGCTTCAGGGGCACCAGCGGTATGACTCCGGGTTTCGGCGGCGGCATCCAGCCGCCCCACCCCGGTGCCGCCCCGTACGGTGCCCCGCCGTACGGCGGACCGCCGCCCCACCCTGCGTCCTGCGTCACTGCCGCTCCCCGTCGTCGTCCGGTGTGCTTGGTCGGGACACGGTAGCGTCCCGGCCCGGCGCGGTGCCGATGTGCGGGGGACCCGCCCAACCCGGCCCGCTCGGTCACGGGCCGCTCAGGCCTCGGGCGCCCCTCGCCCGTCGCAGGGGCCCGCCTCGCGGACCGCCGCCAGTGCCGCCCGCACGCTCGCCTCGATGTCCGTGACCGGGTACAGCGCCTCGCGGATCGTCCGGTTCCGGTCCACCACCAGCGTCAGCCGCTTCAGCCGGCTCGTCCCCGCCGCGCGGAACGTCGGCAGCCGCAGAGCCGCCGTCAGCTCCAGCTCCGCATCGGACAGCAACGGGAAGCGCAACCGCTCCACTTGTGCGAAGGCCCGCTGCTCGTCAGGGCGTTGGGTGGACACCCCGTGCACGGTCGCGCCCGCTGCCGTGAAGTCGGCCCACTGGTCGCGGTACGTACAGGATTCGAGAGTGCAGCCCCGTGCGCCGGGGATCTGCGCCCACCCCGGCGGATAGGCGTCCTGGCGGGCGTAGGCGCCGGGGAAGCAGTAGAGGACGGTGTACGGGGTGCCGGCGACAGGGTCGCGCAACACGCCGTCGTGGTCGAGCAGGTGCAGCTCGGGCAGGCGCGTGCCCACCAGAGCGTGCACCCGGGCCGCCTCCTTCGACGCCTCCGTGGTCGTTGCCGTCATCTCGCCGTCTCCCATCACCCAGGTGTCACCCCAGTCCTGAAGAGCGATCAGCACCGGCAACAGGGCATGTCCGCGCCGGGTGAGCCGGTACTCGTACCGGGGCGGCCGGTCCTGGTACGGCTCCCGGGACAGCACTCCCGCCTCGACCAGGAGTCGCAGCCGCTCCGTCAGTACCTTGCGGGACACGCCCAGTTCCTCCTGGAGCGCGTCGAAGCGGCGCACCCCGCGCGCCGTGTCCCGCACGATCAGCAGGGTCCACCAGTCGCCCACGACGTCGAGCGCCTGGGCGATAGCGCAGTCGGCGTCGGCCAGGCTGGTGCGCTGAGGCATGGCTCCTCCGTCGGTCCGCTGCCGTCTCTTACCTGATTGACCTGCAGTCAAGCATGCTGCCATAGTCAGTTCCCAAAGGGAACTTACTGGGGGAGAGCGCTGCTGATGAGGTTCTTCGGGATCGTGCGCGACGTACCGCGCACCGTGCGGCTGCTGGCCTTCGGCTCGTTCCTCAACGGAGTCGTCAGCTTCACGTTCGTCTTTCTCTTCGTCTATCTGACCGGCCCGCGCGGGCTGACCGTCCCGCAGGCGGGAGTGATTGCGGGCGTCGGCGGCATCGGCCTGGTCGCGGGGAACTTCACCGGTGGCTGGTTCGGGGACCACTACGGCCATCGCCGGATGCTTCTGACCGGTGCGCTGGTCAGCGGGACGGCACTCGCCACCCTGCCGGTCCTGCCGGTCGTCGCGATGTACGGGGTGCTGCCGCTCGCACAGTACGCGGCGGGTGTCGTACGCGCCGCCAACTCCGCTCTCGTCGCCGTCTCCGTTCCCGAGGGAGGCCGACGCCAGAGCTTCGCCCTCGTGCGGGCCGGGAGCAACGCCGCGTTCACCGTCGGCCCGCCGCTCGGCGCGCTGATCGCCGCGCGGTTCTCGTACGACTGGCTGTTCGTCGCCGACGGCCTCGGCACCCTGCTCTTCGCCGGATACGCGGCGGCGGTGCTCCCGGCGCGCGGCACCGCGCACAACCGGCCGGTGCGCGTGCCCGGCGCGCCCGGGCTGTGGCGCGAGCTGGGGGCCAGGCCGGCGGTCGTGGTCCTGCTCGTCGCGATCCTCTGCGTCGACCTCGTCTATCGGCAGCAGTACTCGACCCTGCCCGTCTTCCTGACCGAGCACGGCCACAGCGCCCAGTTCTACGGCTGGCTGCTCGCCATCAACGGCGGCCTCATCCTCCTGCTGGAGCTCCCCGCGGCCCATGCCCTGCGCCGACGCGCACCGCTCGGCATCGTCGGCGCCGGACTGCTGCTGGTGGGGCTGGGCTACGCGCTGCTGATCCCGGGGGCCGGGGCGCTGTTCGCCGTCACCATGATGGCGGCGCTGACCGCGGGGGAGATCCTCTACAAGACCACCGCCACGGCGTACGTCGCCGACCAGGCTCCCGCTCATGCGCAGGGCCGCTTCCAGAGCCTGTACGCGGGCGCCTCCATCAGCGGGCAGGTGCTCGCACCGCCGCTCGGCGGCGCCCTCTACGCCACCGCGCCCGGACTGCTCTGGCCGGCCTGCGCGGTGCTGGCGGGCGGTGCGGGGGCGGCGGTGCTGGCGGCGCGGCGGCTGGGGCAACCGGTGCGCGAGAAGGCTCCCGCTCCCGGATCCGCCCCCGTGCGCGAGCAGCAGACGCAGCCCGGCTGACCATGCGGTCTGGCCTCCTGGGGACGTGCCGCGACCATCCGGCGAGACCGGTTGGCTCCGGCGGCGCCTCGCCGGTTAGGTTCGTGTCATGACCGACACGACCTCTCCTCGCACCACCGGCGCCGTCGCCGCCGGCCTCGCCACCATCGCCGGCGACGGTTCCGTTCTCGACACCTGGTTCCCCGCCCCGGAGCTCACCTCGGAGCCCGGACCGGCCGGGAGCGAACGACTCACCCCCGACCAGGCCGTCGACCTTCTCGGCGGGGGAGCCGCCAAGGCCATCGGTGTGGACGCCCGCCGCGGTGTGGAGATCGTCGCCGTACGTACGGTCATCGCCTCGCTCGACGACAAGCCGCTCGACGCCCACGACACGTACCTGCGCCTCCACCTCCTCTCGCACCGCCTCGTCCGGCCGCACGGGCTGAACCTGGACGGCATCTTCGGCTTCCTCGCCAACGTCGCCTGGACCTCGCTCGGCCCGGTCGCCGTCGACGACCTGGAGAAGGTGCGGCTGAACGCCCGCGCGGACGGCCTGCACCTCCAGGTCACCTCGGTCGACAAGTTCCCCCGGATGACGGACTACGTGGCGCCCAAGGGCGTCCGGATCGCCGACGCCGACCGGGTCAGGCTCGGCGCGCACCTCGCATCCGGCACCACGGTGATGCACGAGGGCTTCGTCAACTTCAACGCGGGCACCCTCGGCACGTCCATGGTCGAGGGCCGCATCTCCGCGGGTGTCGTGGTCGGTGACGGCTCCGACATCGGCGGCGGCGCCTCCACCATGGGTACCCTCTCCGGCGGCGGCAAGGAGCGCATCGTCATCGGCGAGCGCTGTCTGATCGGGGCCGAGGCCGGGGTCGGGATCGCGCTCGGTGACGAGTGCGTCGTCGAGGCCGGCCTCTACGTCACGGCCGGTACCCGCATCACCATGCCGGACGGGCAGATCGTCAAGGCCCGCGAGATCTCCGGCGCCTCGAACATCCTTTTCCGCCGCAACTCGGTCACCGGTGCCGTCGAGGCCCGCCCGAACAACGCGGTCTGGGGCGGCCTCAACGACATCCTGCACAGCCACAACTAGCAAGTAATGGCGAGGAGTTCCTCGTACACCTTCCGCAGCCCGTCGGTCGCCACGCGTCCGGCGGGCTGCAGCGGTTCGCGGACCGGTCCGGCGTCGAGCAGGGCCTTCGCCGTGACGGTGCCGGGCAGCCCCGCCGACATCATCGCCTCGGCGAGCGGGAGGATCAGCCCGTTGAGCCGGGCGGCCCGCGCGGTGTCCCCGGCGTCGAACGCGTCCAGGACCGCCCTCAGCTGTCGGGGCGCCACATTGGCGACCGTGCTGACAAAGCCCGCCGCACCCACCGCGTACAACGGCAGGTTCAGTTCCTCGCAGCCCGAGTAGTACGCCAACGAGGTCGCACCGATCACCTTCGTCGAGCCGAGCAGGTCGTACGCACAGTCCTTCACGGCCACGATGCGCGGATGCTCCGCGAGCCGCAGCAGGGTCTCCGGTTCGATGCGGGTGCCGGTGCGGCCGGGGATGTCGTACAGCATCAGCGGCAGGCCGGTCGCGTCGGCGATCCGTCGGAAGTACGCCTCGACGGCGGCCTGCGGCGGCTTGCTGTAGTAGGGCGTCACCACCAACAGGCCGTCCGCGCCCGCTTGTTCGGCCTGCCGGGCGAGGGTCAGGGTGTGCCGGGTGTCCGGGCCGCCCACTCCGGCGACGATCGGCACACCGCCGCCGACCGCCTCTCTGACGGCCCGCAGCAGTGCGGTCTTCTCGGCGTCCGTGGTGGTCGGGGACTCGCCGGTGGTGCCGCTGAGCACCAGGCCGTCGCAGCCGTCGGCCACCAGGGAGGCGGCGTGCCTCCCCGCGGCGTCCGGGTCCAGCGTGCCGGAAGCGGTGAACGGCGTGATCATCGCGCAGAGGGTGCGGCCGAAGGGGCCTGCGGTGGCGGTCATTCCTGAAGTGTCGGCCGACCAGACCGTGAAGGTCTACTTAGTTCTTCTTGCGGTGAAAGGTCAGAGATGCTCAACAGTCGAGCGGGAGTCCGCACTCTGGCATGATCGAACGCCTATGCGGCAGACCGATGCGGGGCGGGGATGAGCATGCGGGCACGGACCGGGGCGGCGACGGGGGCCGGAGCCGAGGGGCGGCGGCCGGTGACGGCCGTGCTCACCGCCGGGGCACTGGCCCTGACACTCTCGGGATGTGCAGGGTTTCTGGTACCTGCCGGCGAGGGTGAACCGGAGCCGACGACCTCCTACGGGGTGCACGCCGACACGCTGCCGTCACCGTTTCCCAGCGTCTCCCTCCCCGACCGGCCACCGACGCCGTCGGCGCAGGGGCCCGACCCCGCCGCCAGCGTTCCGGCCGGCTGCCCGTCCTCCGGGGTCGTCGTCGACATGGGTGAGGTGCAGGCCGCGCTGGGGCACCGGGCCGTCGGCCTCACCCTCACCAACTGCGGCAGCAAGCCGTACCGCGTCTTCGGGTATCCGTCCGTCCGCGCCCTGGACGACGCCGGTGACCCGCTGCCGGTCCCGGTGAATCCGGGTTCCTCCTACATGGGGAGCGACCCGGGCCCCGAGGAGGTCATGCTGAAGCCGGGGCGGAGCATGTACTCGCTCCTGGCCTGGGTCTCCACCCCGACCGGCGGCGACCTCATCGAGGGCGACGCGCTGGCGATCGCACCGGCCCCGGGCCTGGAGGCGCGCACCTTCCCGCTGGAGGGGAGCGACGTGCGGCTGCTCGACGAGCTGAACATGACCGCCTGGCGGACGAAGCCGCAGTGACGGCGGCCCCCGGGCACTCCGGAGCCACCGGGGTCATCGACGGGCCATGTACAGGGCGAAGACCCTGTGGAGCGGCCTGTTGATCGGGTACTCCCATTCGCCGATGTACTCGGCCGCCCGGCCGCCGGTGCCGGCCTTGAAGCGCAGCAGGCCCACGAGGTGGTTGCCCTCGTCCAGGGTGTCGGTGATGCCACGCAGGTCGTAGACGCCCGCGCCCCGCTCGTGCGCGTCGCTCATCATGCGCCACTGGATGGCGTTGTTGGGCTGGACCTCGCGCTTGCGGGCGGTCGAGGCGCCGTAGGAGTACCAGACGTGGTTCCCGACGGTCAGCATCGTCGCCGCGGCGAGTGTGTCGCCGTCGTGATGGGCGAGATAGAGCCGCATCCGGTCGGGGGCCTCGCTCCGCAGCGCGGTCCACATGCGCTGGAAGTAGACGAGCGGGCGGGGGACGAAACGATCGCGCTCGGCCGTCTCGCGGTACAGCTCGTAGAAGGCCGGAAGGTCCTCGTAGCCGCCCTCGACGACCTTGACACCCGCCTTCTCCGCCTTTTTGATGTTGCGCCGCCACTGCTGGTTCAGTCCGCCCCGGATCTCCTCCAGCGACTGCCCGTCGAACGGCACCTGGAACACATAGCGGGGCTGCCCGGCACTGAAGCCGTCCGCGCCGCCCTCCTCACTCTGCTGCCAGCCCAGCCGGCGCAACTGCTCCACGACCCCGTCGGCCTGCGGGTCGTTCGCGTCCGCCGGTACGTCCCGCAGCCGTGTCGCGGCCGGGTCGGCGATGGCGTCCTTGACGGTCTCGGCGTCCCAGCGGCGGACGACCACCGGGGGGCCCATGCGCACCGAGAACGCGCGCTGCTCCTTCAGATGCGCCAGCAGAGGATCCAGCCACCGGCCCAGATCGGCGTCGTGCCAGTCGATGACGGGGCCTTCCGGAAGGTAGGCCAGATAGCGCCTCAGCCGGGGGAGCGGGCGGTAGAGGACGAGCCCGGCTCCGACGATCCGTTCCGGGCCTCTGCCGTCGCGGTCGAACCAGCCGACGCTCTGTGCGCGCCAGTCGGGCTTCACATCACCCCACGACGGAACCTGCATATGGCTCACGGCGGACCGGCTCGCGACGAACGCGAGGTGTTCCTCGCGGGAAATGGCCTTGAGGCGCAGCTTCATGAGGTACTCCGTTCGTTGTCCTGCCCGGTTTCACGTCCTGCCCGATGGGCCGACGGCATCCTGGGGGTGTGCGTCGACCATATGCGCACCCGGCGTACCGGGGCGGGCGGCGAGGGGTGTGCGGCGGCGGACGGCCTCGCCCGTCCGCCGGGCGTGGGCAGCCGGGAACGGCCGCATCAGGGGCTGCGCCCGTGCACCGTCCATGCGGGTGAGAGCCGAGGGACGGTGCACCGTTACGCCCGGTGGAGTGACGAACAGGTGCACCAGGTTTCTTGCGGCGCGGCCGGGCCGAGCGCTGCGCGGACACCGGCGCGGCCGTGCCGGACGCGCGCCGCCACGCTCGCGGCAGGGGACTTCCCGGCCGTCCGCGGGAGGGGGGACCGATATATGCATCGGCGGCGGGGGCCCCGGGAGACGTCCGAGCACGTCAATCCCGTGTCCGGGACGGGAAGTTGCCGCGAACTCCCGGGTGTGCTGCCGCGGTCTCTCGCATGAACCGGGCGGCATGGGGCGAAATGCGTCTACGCTTGGGCCGCCTGACCCCGTACGCGCCGTACGTCCCGAGGAGAACCACCTGATGTCCGCAGAGCGCCCCACCCTGCCGCCCGTACGGCTGCGTACCGAGGCCGAACTGGCGCGGGACGCGCTCGCCACTCCGTTGCTCGCCCGCGCCGTCCGGCTCGCCCGCTGGGCGGGCCCCGGGACCCGGGTCGGTGCCGGTGGCGAGCTCGTCGAGGAACAGCTGCCCGCGGCGGCCGAGCACCTCGGGCTGGCGGCGGACGAGGAGGGAGCGGCGGAGGCGAGCGAGGCCTGGCGGCTCGCGGTCGACACGGGCCTCGTCGATGTCGAGGACCCGGAGGACACCGAGGAGGAGGACGCGGAGGGCACCGTCGTCGCCGGTGAGAACCTCGCGCTGATCACCGGCGGTTCACCGCAGGACGTCCTGTCGATCTGGCTCGACGGCCTGGAGGCCGTCCATGTCGATGCCTGCGCACCGGTCTTCGACGACCTCGCCGATCTCGTCGCCGAGGACGGCTCGATCGATTTCCAGTCCCTGGACTGGGACCCGGAGGCCGAGGCGGACTTCCTCGACGGGGTGCTCGGCAACCTGTATCTGCTCACCGTCGGTGACGACGCCACGGACGCGGTCCCGGTACCGCTGCCCGCCCTCGCCGCATCGGTGATCGTGCCGGACGACATGGGCGAACCCACCGACGACATCCTGGAGCAGGTCTCCGAGGCGATGATGCGTCTCGACGACCAGTTCCGGGTCCTCGAACCGATCGGCATCGTCGAATACCACCCGGTGGACGAGGCGTTGCTGGTCGACGAGGGCGAGGGAGCGGCACCGCAGGCCGACGAGGAGGACATCACCCGCTACGGAATGGTGAGGCTGACCCCCCTCGGGATGTACGGCATCCGGACCCGCATGCTGGACGCCGGGGTGGATGCCCCGGCGGTCGGCGACCTCATGGACAAGGGGGCCGACGCACTCCTCGCCGGCATCGCGTACTACCCCGAGGCGGCGGCCCGCGGCGAGGTCGAGCTGTGGCTCGCCCGGCGCGCCGCGGACGGTGCCGCGACCGAACTCCTCGCAGCCGCACGGGGCATGGACCAGCAGGGGCCGCTGCGCCGCCTCCACTGCCAGCAGGCGCTCGCCCTGGTCGGCGCGGAGGCCGAGCCCGCGGTGCGCACGGTGCTCGACGACTCCGAGCTGGGCGGCCTGGCCCGGGTCTGGCTCGCGGAGGTGGGCGCGGCGGACGTGCCCGCCCCGACGGAGTCGATGATCTTCTGGCTCGCCATCGACACGATCGCCGCCCAGTTGGAGGCCGAGGGCGAGCTGGACGAGCTCCAGGGCCTCGTCGAGGGTCTGGCGGGTCAGCACAGCGGCTTCTTCGACGAGGCGTGGCGGGTGGAGCACCCGGCCACGGCGGACGTCCTCGAGGCGATGGGACGGCTGCACAGCGACAAGAAGAAGGCCAAGGAGGCTCGCAAGGCGGCGTTCAGGGCGCGCTCGCGGGCGAGGGACTGAGACCCGGGCGGCGGTCGCGCTACGGACGACGGCGCGAGGCCGGGGCATCCGGCTCCTGACGGGGCGTCGATCGCATCCGGCCAAGTGCACAGGAAGGATGTCCCTGGGCGTCGCCCGCAGTTCAACTGGTGTTGGCGCAGGGACGCGACTGTGGGCGCACCAACAACCGCCCAGTTGCTCCAGGAGTCCGTGATGCCCTTCACGCGCAGGGAATTCACCACACAGTCAGTCCTCACCGGTGCCGGCATCGCCCTGACCGGTACCGTCGCCGCGCTGGCCACCGCGCCCGGAGCCCTGGCCGCAGGGGACTTTGCGCGGGGCCACGACGACCGCGGCCCCGGAAGCAGCCACGAGCCCGGCTACGGTCCGCTGATCGCCGACCCCGACGGCCTCCTCGCCCTGCCCGCCGGCTTCTCCTACCGGGTCATCACGCACAGCGGCGTCACCAGGCTGGAGTCCGGCGAGTACACCCCCTCGAACCACGACGGCACGGCCACCTTCGAGGGCCCGCGCGGCGTCACCCTGCTCGTCAACAACCACGAGCTGAGCGGCACCCGCGCCGGCTGGGAGCACCCGGTCCCGCTGACCGAGGGCCTCGTCTACGATCCGGTCGCGGCCGGCGGCTGCACCGTCGTGGAGACCCGCCGCGACGGCCGCACCGCAGAGTGGGTCGGCATCGCCGGTACCTCCACCAACTGCGCCGGTGGCGCATCCCCGTGGGGCACCTGGCTCACCTGCGAGGAGACCGAGGACCGGGCCGGGAAGAACGGTCTGCTCAAGGACCACGGCTACGTCTTCGAGGTCGACCCGTACGACAAGCGGGCCAACCGCGACCCGCGCCCGGTCAAGGCGTTCGGCCGGTTCGCCCACGAGGCCGTCGTCATCGACCCCAAGCAGGGCCACGCCTACCTGACCGAGGACGCCGCGGGTCCCAACGGGCTGCTCTACCGCTGGGTCCCGCCGCACGGGTTCCGGCACGGCCGCGGCCAGTTGCGCACGCTCGCCGACGACGCCGGTGTCCTGCAGGCCACCAAGTGCTTCGACAGCAACGGCGCGTTCGTCGACGACCTGTCCCGCGCCACGAAGATCGGCACGGTGTACGGCGTGGACTGGGTGGACGTCCCCGACCGCGACGCGAAGGCCGTTTCCGTGCGCAAGCAGTTCGCGGACGGCCAGGTCACCCGCGCACGCAAGCTCGAGGGCATGTGGTGGGGTGACGGCGGTGCGTACATCGTCTCCTCGTTCGCCCGCGCGGAGAGCCCCGTCCAGCACGACGGCCAGGTCTGGTTCTACCACCCCAAGCGCCGCACCCTGACGCTGAAGGTGCTCCTCGGGGTGAACGCCGACCCGTCGAAGGACGGCGCCTTCGACGGCCCGGACAACATCACCGTCTCGCCGTACGGCGGCCTGGTCATCGCCGAGGACGGCAACGGCATCCAGCACCTCTTCGGCGCGACCGAGAGCGGCCGCACGTACCCCATCGCCCGCAACGAGCTGAACATCGGCAGTGAGCAGGAGCCGGAGTACAGCGAGTTCACCGGTGTCACGTTCTCGCCCGACGGCAGGACCCTGTACGCCAACATCCAGACGCCCGGCATCATGCTCGCCATCACCGGGCCGTGGAAGCGGCAGCCCGAGCGGCCCTGATACGGCGGGACCGCCCCAGGCCGTCCGCCGTGGAATCCGACGCGCGAGGGAGCTCCCGCGCGCGTCGGATCTTGCGCACGTGGTAGCCGCTGATGACGAATCGGGTACAGCTGCGCCCCGGGAGCGGATGGGCATGGCGTCCGGGCGTTCCCGGGGCGCATACTTCGAGGTAATGAAACAGTCAGCCGGATCCCGGCGCCATCTGCCGTCCAGTCCCTTCAACCGCCCGGCCCAGGCGGCCCCACCGGTCGAATTGTTCGACGTGGGCGACAGGGTGTCGCACGACCAGTTCGGGCTCGGTCGCGTCCTCGCTGTCGAGGGCGACAACGACGCGGTGCTCATCGACTTCGCGGGGCGACAGGGAAGGATCCTGAGCCCCTACTCCAAGCTGACCAAGCTCTGAGAGAACCGACGGGCACGCGAAGCGCCCGCCATCCCGCCGCACCCACCCCGCCGTACCTCACGGCTTCAGGGGCATCTGGAAGACGCAGAGGCCCCTGAAGCCGTGGTGGTGAGCCCTACGCGGTCACAGCGCCTGGGCGGCGGGCTTCACCATGCCCCGGACGGTGCGCGACTTCACGAAGCTGCCCATGGCGGTCATCTCCCACTCGCCGGAGAACTGCCTGATCAGCTTGGCCATCATCACGCCGGTCTGCGGCTCGGCGCCCGTCAGGTCGAAGCGGACCAGCTCCTCCCCGGTGGCGGCGTCGACCAGCCGGCAGTAGGCCTTCGCCACCTCGGTGAACTTCTGGCCGGTGAAGGAGTTGACCGTGAAGACCAGACCGGTGGCCTCCGCCGGGATCCGGCCCAGGTCGACGACGATCACCTCGTCGTCGCCCGCACCCTCGCCCGTGAGGTTGTCGCCGGAGTGCTTGATCGCGCCGTTCAGGATGGAGAGCTTGCCGAAGTAGCAGCTGTCCAGGTGGTTGCGCTGGGGACCGTAGGCGATCACCGAGGCGTCGAGGTCGATGTCCTTGCCGCGGAACGCGGGCTCCCAGCCGAGGCCCATCTTGACCTGGGAGAGCAGCGGACGACCGCCCTTGACCAGGGAAACCGTCTGGTTCTTCTGAAGGCTGACCCGGCCCTTGTCGAGGTTGATCCTGCCGGACGCGGCGGGTGCGGGAGCGGCGGCGGGCGGGGCCGTGGGGGCCGGGGGTGCGACGATCCGCGGGTCCACCGGGGGGATGGTGGGCATCGGGGGAGCGGTGGGTGCGGGCGCGGCCGGCTCCTCGTCGACGGAGACGCCGAAGTCCGTGGCGATGCCGGCCAGCCCGTTCGCGTACCCCTGGCCGACCGCCCGGGCCTTCCAGGCGCCGTTGCGGAGATAGACCTCGATGACCACGAGCGCCGTCTCGGTGCCGAGCCGGGGCGGGGTGAAGGTGGCGAGCACGCTGCCGTCGTCGGCGTTGCGCACGGTGGCGGTCGGCTCGATGCCCTGGAAAGTCTGGCCCGCCGCGTCGGGGCTCGCCGTGACGACGATCTTCTCGATGCCGGAGGGGACCGCGGTGGTGTCCACCAGGATCGCGTCCGGTGCGCTGCCGCCGCCGGAGCGGTACGTCACTCCGGGGCCGGCGGGCTGGTTGTAGAAGATGAAGTCGTCGTCGGAGCGCACCTTGCCGGCGGCGGTGAGCAGCAGGCCCGAGACGTCGAGCCGCACGGGGGCGGAGACGTCCACCACCACGCGGGCGGCGGAGAGAGGGATGTTCGAGCCGGGGGTCATAGCGGTCATGCCCGGGATAACGAACGACCCGGCTTTGCCGTTCCCTTACCTTTACGCGCCTTGGCACACCCCTGACACCGGCGGACCCGG
This sequence comes from Streptomyces sp. NPDC052052, assembly GCF_040680455.1. Lineage (NCBI taxonomy): Bacteria > Bacillati > Actinomycetota > Actinomycetes > Kitasatosporales > Streptomycetaceae > Streptomyces > Streptomyces sp. NPDC052052. The sequence continues at coordinate 393,057 of NZ_JBFAWU010000001.1, forward strand.
GCCCCGCGTGGGGTCCTGGGCGGGGCGGTACGGGCGGCGGCCGGGCACCGGCGAGGTGCCATGCACCGACGGGCCGAAGGTGTGCCGCGGCGCCCCGCACGCACATCTGCGGAACGGCGCCCCCGCGGCGCCCGCCGGGTGCCCCGCGGCGGCCGAATCAATCGGGATCGCCGAATGTCGCCACATCGTCATCGGAGTCGGGCTCAACGGTGAACATGCCGAAAAGCAGGGCGAGTTCGACGTAACGGGTCTCGAAAAGCGCGTGAAACCCGGCGTCGGCGAAACCGTCGACGACTGATCCCGCAGCCACCGCTCTTTTTCCTTGTACGCACGGTGTCGCGTTGTGTACGTTCCCCGGCACTGCCTGCGGAGCGCGGGCGGTGCAGGGGCGTATCGGCTTACCCCGCAAGCGCTTTGGCGCGGGCTCGCGATCCGAGCAAGGCGTAACACGGCGAAAACCTGAAGACCCCGTGCCCGAAGGAACAATCCAGCTACTCCATCGAGAGAACTTCCGTACCCAGGAGCATCCATGCCCGACAGATCCGCGCAACGCAGTATCGTCGACCGCTACTTCGCCATCAGCGACCGCGGCTCGACCTTCGGACGCGAGATACGCGGCGGTTTCGCCACCTTCTTCACCATGGCCTACATTCTGGTCCTCAACCCGATCATCCTCGGATCGGCCGAGGACAAGTTCGGTGCCCACCTCTCCCCGGCCCAACTCGTCACCGCCACCGCCCTGGTGGCCGCCGTGATGACCGCGATCATGGGGCTGGGAGGCAATCTTCCTCTGGCGATCGCCGCCGGGCTCGGACTCAACGCCGTCGTCGCGTTCCAGCTCGCCCCGCTGATGAGCTGGCCCGACGCGATGGGTCTGATCGTCCTCGAAGGTCTGCTGATCTGCGCCCTGGTCGTCACCGGGCTGCGTGAGGCCGTCATGCGGGCCATCCCGGCGGCGCTCAAGCATGCGATCAGCGTCGGCATCGGGCTCTTCATCGCGTTCATCGGGTTCATCGACTCGGGCTTCGTGACCCGCATCCCCGGCGACAGCAGCTCCGTCCCCGTCCAGCTCGGCGCGTCGGGACACCTCTCCGGCTGGCCGGTTCTGGTCTTCTGCCTCGGCGTCCTGCTGACCATCGCGCTGCTGGCCCGCAAGGTCAAGGGCGCCATCCTGATCAGCATCGTGGTGATGACGGTCATCGCGATGGTCATCAACGAGATCGCCGACATCGATCCGGCCGCCTGGGGGCTCACCGTCCCGAGCTTCCCCGACGACATCGTGGCCCAGCCGGACTTCGGCCTCATCGGTTCCTTCAGCCTCTTCGGCGCGTTCCAGCAGGTCGGTGTCGTCACCATCGTCCTGCTGATCTTCACCCTGATCCTCAGTGACTTCTTCGACACGATGGGCACCGTCGTCGGTGTCTCCAGCGAGGCCGGACTGCTCGACGAAGAGGGCAGGGTGCCGCGCCTCGGCGCCGTCCTGCTGATCGACGGCGCCGCCGCCGTGGCGGGCGGTGCGGCCTCGGCGTCGTCGAGCACGACCTACATCGAGTCCGCGGCCGGTGTCGGCGAGGGTGCCCGCACCGGCTTCGCCTCCCTGGTCACCGGCGCGCTGTTCGCGTGCGCGCTGTTCCTCACCCCGCTCGCCACGGTCGTCCCCGCCCAGGCTGCCGCCCCCGCCCTGATCGCTGTCGGCTTCATGCTGATGGCACAGGTCCGGCACATCGACTGGGAGCGCTACGAGAACGCCATCCCGGCCTTCCTCACCATCGTCGTGATGCCGTTCACGTACTCGATCACCAACGGCATCGGGGCGGGCTTCCTCGCCTATGTCGTCATCAAGACCTTCCTCGGCAAGGCACGGGAGGTGCACTGGCTGCTCTGGGGATCCTCGGTGCTGTTCGCCGTGTACTTCGCGATCGACCCGATCGAGCAGATGCTGGGTGTGAAGTAACCCGCGAGATGACCGGAGTGCGGGCTGTTCCGGCCGCTGCGCCGCTGCGCCGTCGTGGCGTCGGCCGTCGTGCCGGACCGGGGCGCGGAAGGAGCGGCCCGTACTCCTGCGGGCGCGGGGCCGGACCCCGCGCCCGCAGCGTCACGACTTGAGTGCCGCCTCCATCATCTTCTGGGCGATCGGCGCCGCCAGGCCGTTGCCGCTGATCTCCGAGCGGGCCGCGCCCGAGTCCTCGACGACCACCGCCACCGCGACCTCCTTGCCGCTGGCCCGGTCCTTCGCGTACGAGGTGAACCAGGCGTACGGGGACTTGCTGTTGCCCACACCGTTCTGTGCGGTCCCCGTCTTGCCGCCCACCTCCGCCCCGTCGATCCGGGCGTTGGTTCCGGTGCCCTTCTCGACGACGGTCACCATCGCACTGCGCAGCTGCTCGGCGGTGGACTGCGAGACGACCCGCCGGGTGTCCCCGTCCGCGTACTTCTGGAGTACGTCGCCCCCGGAGTCCGTCACCTCGGACACCATGTGCGGTGCGGCCAGTTCACCGCCGTTGGCGAGGGCGGCCGAGACCATGGCCATCTGCAGCGGCGTCGCCGTGACCTCGAACTGGCCGATGCCCGTCAGGGCCGTCTGCGGCTTGTCCATGCCGGACGGGTAGACGCTCGCCGCGGCCCGTACCGGCACATCGAGCTTCTCGGTGTTGAAGCCGAACTTCTCCGCCATCGCCCTGACCTCGTCCTGGCCGAGGTCGACCGCGGCCTTCGCGAAGACGTTGTTGCAGGAGTACTGGAGCGCGGTGCGCAGCGTGGCGTTCTCGCAGGGGGCCGAGGAGCTCTCGTTCTTCAGGACGGTGCTGGTGCCGGGCAGGGTGTACGGACTGGGGCTGTCCGTCGGCTCGTCGACGGAGCCGTACAGCCCCTTCTCCAGCGCGGCCGCCGCCACCACCAGCTTGAACGTCGAACCGGGCGCCAGCGGCTGCCGCAGCGCACGGTTGACCAAGGGTTTGTCCCCGTCGTCGAGGAGCTTCTGCCAGGCGTCGCCGTCCGCCGTGCCGCTGATCGTCGAGGGGTCGTACGACGGGGTGGAGACCATGCCGAGGATCTGCCCGGTCTCCGGGTCGATCGCGACCGCGGCGCCCTTGTCGTCACCGAGCGCCTCGTACGCCGCCTTCTGCACATCGGGGTCGATCGTCGTCAGCACGCTGCCGGGGGCGGCCTGCCGGCCCGTCACCACGTCCGTCGGGCTCTTCAGCCGGTTGTCCGTGCCGTCCAGTACCTGGCTGTAGATCCCCTCGATCTGCGTCGCGCCGTAGGCCTGCGAGCTGTAGCCGGTGACGGCCGCGTAGAGCTCGCCCTGCGGGTAGGTGCGCTTGTACGCGAGGTCGCTGTCCACCGTCCTCTTCGATCCGGTGACCGGGTTCCCGGCCACGATGATGTCGCCGAGCGGTTGCGCGTACTGCGCGATGGTGTTCCGCCGGTTGTGGTCGTCGTCTGCGAGCGCCTTTGCCTGGTACGCCTGCACCCAGGTCGCCCGCCCCAGCAGGGCGAGGACCATCAGCAGGCAGAGGACCGAGGTGCGCCTGATCGTCCTGTTCATTCCATGGGAGGGACGAGCGGGGTACCGTGCGGCGTTCCCGGTTGAGTGGGTTCTCACCGATTCCTCATGATCGGCCGGTCTGTCGCCCGGAGGTCACTCCGCCAGGGTGAACAGCAGCTCGTCGAGGTGGCGCCAAGACGGCCACCGGCCGGGACGGTGTCTCATGCTCCGCCGGCGGGCTCACGGCCTGGGCATGACAGCCCGATGATTTTCGGCCTCGACGATCCGATGGCGGAAGTGGAGGGCGGTCCGCCACCGGTGGGTGGCCGTGATGTCCTGGAATGCGCGGTGCGGGAACGACATGTGGTCCGCCTGCCGCCTTTTGGTCCCGATTCGCCGATCGACCGGGTGGGGCGGTGAAGTGTGCGGCAACGATGCCATGATCACGTGATATCAGGCATACCGGGCCAACATCACCGGCGGTCCGAGGGTCTGAATTGGCGCACGATGTTCCATCGCGCAATGCGGTCAACTACTAGATTGGCTGACGGCACCACAGGACCGACCGCGACCTGACCCATGCCGTGCACCGGCTGGAAATGTGAAAGTCGGTCACCACGCCTGGAATTCCTGGTGAAAGTCGAGTCCAGGTGGATGGTTCGATCCGCACCACCGTGCCCGGCCGGGCCGAGGAAGCCGGAAGGGCGCGCCGTTGCCGTATTTCCTGACCTGATCCGGTTGTGCGGGTACGCCCTGGCGGCCGGCCGAGAGTATGAGGCGCTTTCTGTGAAGGTTCGTACGAGGCGGTCGAGCGGATTCATCGCCGGAGGTCTGGCAGCGGCGCTGCTCGCGGGTTGCGGTGCCGAGGACGAGATCTGGCCCTTCGACTCCAAGGACGGCATGGTCGTCGGGATGTCCGACGGCATCCTGGCCACGGACCCGGCCGCAGGGTACGACCCGGGATCCTGGCTGCTGTTCAACAACGTCTTCCAGTCGTTACTGAGCTTCCCGCCGGGGGGATCCACGCCGGTGCCGGAGGCCGCGGAGGAGTGCAGTTTCTCGAACGGCGGAAAGACGTACACCTGCACCTTGCGTGACGGGTTGAAATTCAGCAACAACAACAGCCTCACATCGGCGGACGTCAAGTACTCCTTCGACCGGTCGATCAAAATCAACGACCCCGCCGGCCCCGCGCCACTGCTCTCCACGATCGATTCGATCAGCACCCCGGACGAGAAGACGGTCGTTTTCCACCTCGCGGTGCCCGATGCGACGTTCCCCAGCAAGATAGCCTCGGGTGCAGGTTCCATCGTGGACCGCCATGTCTATCCCAAGGACCGTTTACTCGAAGGCGACAAAACGGTTGGTTCCGGCCCGTACAAGCTGGACTCCATCGACGATTCGAAGGCTGTTTTCTCGGCCTACTCCAGCTACCGCGGAACTGCCGAGGTGAAGAACTCCGGCGTGACGCTGCGACTCTTCCAGGGAAACCAGCAGAACCTTGAGGCATCCCTGAAGAAGGGGGACGTCGACGTCGCCTACCGCGGCCTGACCGCCAAGGCGATATCCGCACTGGACACCGAGACCGCCGCGCAGAAGGACGGTCTGGACGTGGTCCAGGGCAGCAGCGCGGAAGTCCAGCACCTGGTCTTCAACGTGACCGACCCGGTGGTCGGCAAGCTCGCCGTACGCAAGGCCATCGCCTACCTCGTCGACCGCTACGCCTTGATCAGCGAGGTCTACCAGTCCACCGCGTCACCGCTCTACTCGATCGTTCCCGTGGGCATCACCGGTCACGGCACCTCCTTCTTCGACCTCTACGGCGACAGCCCGCAGCCACGGAAGGCGAAGGAGGTCCTGCGGAACGCCGGCATCACCGGCAAGGTGGAGCTCACCCTCTGGTCCACACCGAGCCGTTACGGACCCGCCACCGACGACGAGCTGCGCACCATCGCCGATCAGCTGAACAGGAGCGGACTCTTCGACGCCACGATGAAGTCCGTCCCGTTCGACCAGTACGAGAAGGACATCGCCACGGGCAAGTACGGCGTCTATGTGAAGGGCTGGGTGCCGGACTACCCGGACCCCGACAACTTCACCCAGCCGTTCTTCGGCAAGGGCAACGTCCTGTCGAACCATTACGAGAACAGCGAGATCACCGAAAAGATCATCCCGCAGACCTCGTCCATGACCGACCGTGCGAGCACCCGGCAGAAATTCACGAAGCTTCAGGACATCGTGGCGCAGCAGGTCCCGCTCCTGCCGCTCTGGCAGGGCAAGCAGTACGCAGTCGCCCACGAGAACGTCCGGGGTCTGCAGAACTGCCTGGACACCTCGACCGTCTTCCGGTTCTGGGAACTCAGCACCGCGTACTGAGACGTGTCGGAACACGACCCGGTTCGGGCGCCGCCCGCGGCAACCGCGGGCGGCCCGACGGCGTCACTCTCCCTGTGATCAGAACTGCCACGCCCGAAGATCTCGACGCCGTCGTCCAGCTGCACACGGAGGCCCGCGCCACCTACTACCGGGGGCATCTCCCGGAGGAGGAGTACGCAGGTGCCGCCGAGGTCGGCCGCAGCAGGGAAGGCTGGTCCCGTGCGATCCGCCGCGAGGACGCCACCGTGCTCTGTGCCGAGCGCGACGGTGCGCTCGCCGGCATCGCGGCCTACTCCGTGCGCGACGGAGTCATGAACCTCACCCAACTGCACGTCGCCCCCTCCCACTGGCGTACCGGAATCGGCACCGCGCTCCACACCGCCTGCGTCGACGCCTGGCGGCGGAACGGAATCGGGGGCGCCCGTCTGGAAGTGTTCCTGCACAACGCCCGCGCCCAGGCCTTCTACGCCGACCGGGGCTGGACACCCGACCCCGACCACCCCCGCATCGACGACCACCTGGTGCTGCGCCTCACGGCGGGGGACGAGACATGCACGTCGGGGCGGACCGGCATCGCCTGCCCGTGAACCGACGGGTCCATGACGCCGGCCACCTGCTGCCCGCATGCCGAAGACCGGGCCAGTGCGAACTGAAGCCCGGTCACGGCGGATCGTTGGGGAGCCTGGTCGTCAGCAGCCACTGCCGACGCGCAGGGAGGTCATCTTGTCGTTGAAGTGCGAGGCGACCGCTGCTTCGGACCCGCCCGGCGCGACGGAGGACATGCAGCCGGTGTAGTTGGAGTGTTCGTAGACGGCGATCGTCTTGCCGGTGCGGTTCCAGTACGAGGTCATGCGGTCGTTCATGTAGTCGCCGACGTTGGGGTTGGACGCGGTGTAGTGCCGGAAGTCGCCCCGATAACTGGACTGTTCCCAGACGCAGAACGAACCGGACGGACACTGGTCGGAGTCGGCCGCTGCCGAAGGTCCGGTCAGGGCCGCGGCTGCGGCAGCGACCGTCACGACGGTGACGGCCCACAGACGCGGGGTGACGCGGTGGGGTCGGGACATGGTTCCTCCTTGTGGGGATGCCTGCGTTCGGTTCCACAGGTTCGAAAACAAGGTAGGAGATTCGTTATGTAAGTGAACGTTTCTCTTCAAAACCGCCCTTTCTTCATATCTGACGCGTCCCTGGAAGCGGGCGCGACATGGCGCTCTCGGGTGCCACCGGCGGAGGTGGGGCCGCGTCGACGGGTGCATCCGAAGGCATGGCAACGACACCGAACGCGTCCTCGACGACCTGGAGTTGAAGGCCGAGCCGGGCTGTGCGGGCTGACGTTACGGTGTGTGACAACCGCCTCGTACCGCGCCTCGCGGTGGGTCGGCCGGGGGACAGCGCGGGTGCGGGGAGGCCGTACGGGGCCGGGGAATGAGGGTGTCCGCTCCCGTGTTGTGACCGGGGCGGAGGGCGGCTCCGCGCTGCCCGGGCCGTACGTACGGAAACACGGAGAGAAGAAGAGACATGCGCGTCGAGATCTGGAGCGACATCGCCTGCCCCTGGTGCTACATCGGGAAGGCCCGCTTCGAGAAGGGCCTGGCGGGGTTCGCCCACCGTGAAGAGGTCGAGGTCGTGCACCGGTCCTTCGAGCTCGACCCCACGCGCGCCAAGGGCGACACCGTGCAGGTGATCGACATGCTGGCGCAGAAGTACGGCCGCACCCGTGACGAGGCGAACGCCATGGAGGCGGGCGTCGCGGCCAACGCGCAGGCCGAGGGGCTGGGCTACCTCGCCGAGGGCCGCGACCACGGGAACACCTTCGACATCCACCGCCTGCTCCATCTGGCCAAGGCCCGGGGCCGCCAGGACGAGCTGCTGGACCTCGCCTACCGGGCGAACTTCGCCGAGGAGCGGTCCGTCTTCGACCACGATGTGCTGGTCGAGCTGGCCGTCGAGGCCGGAATCGACGCCGACGAGGCGCGCACCGTCCTCGCCGACCCGCAGGCGTACGCCGACGAGGTGCGGGCCGACGAGCGCGAGGCATCCGAACTGGGGGCCAACGCGGTGCCGTTCTTCGTGTTCGACCGGCGGTACGGCATCTCCGGCGGGCAGCCTGCCGAGGTCTTCACCCAGGCGCTCGAACAGGCTTGGAAGGACCGGCCGTTGACGATGGTCGGCGAGGAGGCCGGGGCGTGCGACGCCGACGGCACCTGTGAGGTCCCGCAGGCCGGCGCCACGAGCTGATTGCGGGGACCGGTGGCACGGTGCGGGTCGCCGGGGCGGCCCGCACATCCCGACCGCACACCTGAGCAGCGCCTGGCCGCACGACGACCGTCCCCTTCGTCGCGGCCCACACGATTTCGGGCCGGCGCCCCGCGGAGCGGTTACTCGCCCGGTTCCCGGGGGCCCACCGGCGGCGCCGTCAGTCCCGCCAGGACGAAGGCGACGACCGTACGGCTGTCGGGGAAGACCTGGTTCTCGGCGGGGGTCCGTGCCAGCGGACGCCCGTAGACCTCCATCACCAGGCTGAAGGCCAGCGAACACCGCTCGCTGACCTCCTGCGGCGTCAGCTCCGGCAGCGCGCGGCCCAGCCGCACCTCGAAGGGGGCGGGGGTGAACGGCGTCGAGACGTGCGGAAGCTGTCCCGAGGGCAGTGCCGTACGCGCCAGCAGATGCACGAGCACACGGCCGTCCCGCGTCCCGACCAGTTCGGCGAACGGCTCGACGAGCCCCGTCACCAGCTCCTCCGCCACGGCACCTTCGCTGGGTACGCGGTCCCACCAGGACTGCCACACCGGGCTCAGTTCCTGTTCGAGCAGCGCCGAGATCAGGCCCTCACGGGAACCGAAGTGGTAGTGCACCGCTCCCGGGTTCAGCCCGGCCGCCGCGTTGACCGCGCGCAGGGAGACCTGATCGGCCCCCTTCTCCAGGAACAACTGCTTGGCGGCGGCGAGGAGGCGCTGCCGCGTCGGGGTGTCCGCGTGACTCACGGAGCCATTGCATCACAGGTGTCACCTGCCAGGACCCCTGTTCAATCAGTGATTGAATTATGCTCGAAAGAGATGGCGGGACTCCGTGACCCACAAGCACCACCGCGGCCGCCACGGTGACCGAGCACCACACGAAGGAGAATCACCATGGGTACATACGCTGTCACCGGCTCGGCCTCGGGCATGGGCGCAGCCAGCGCCGCCCGGCTGCGTGCCGCCGGACACCGCGTCATCGGAGTGGACCTGCGGGACGCCGACGTCGTCGCCGACCTGGGCTCGGCCGAAGGCAGGGCCCACGCCGTGCGGGAGATCATCCGGCTCGCCGACGGCAAGCTCGACGGTGTCGCGGCGGTGGCGGGCGTCGGACCGCAGATGCGTGACGCCGCAGCCGTCGTCTCGATCAACTACTTCGGCCCGGTGGCGCTCCTGAGCGGGCTGCGCCCGGCGCTGGAGGCCTCGGGTGCGGGCCGCGCCGTGGTGATCAGCTCGAACTCCTCGACCACCGTGCCGATGATCGACGACCGGCTCGTGGACCTGCTGCTCTCCGGTGACGAGGAGGCGGCCCGCGCCCACGCCGGGGCGGCGCAGGCCGGGCTGCCGGCCGAACTGGCCACGGCCAGCCCGAGCATCAGCGCCTACGCCACCTCGAAGTTCGCCCTCTCCCGCTGGGTCCGGGCCACCGCCGTCACCCCGGAGTGGGGGCGCCGCGGCATCACCCTCAACGCGATCGCCCCCGGCGCCGTGATCACCCCGCTGATGACCGGGTCCACGATGAAGGAGGAGGACCTCGACGTGGACGCCTTCCCCACCCCGATGCCGCTCGGTGTCTTCGGCCGCCCCGAGGACATCGCCTTCTGGGTCGAGCAGTTCCTGCGCCCGGAGGCCCGTTTCACGACGGGTGCCCTGCTCACCGTCGACGGCGGTACCGACGCCGCGATGCGGACGGACGCCCAGCCCACGGCCATGCCCCGGCCCACGGCCGGCTGAACGGCGGGCCGCCGCGAAGGCACGACCTCCTTCTTCGGTGAGGGACGCTACTGCTGACCGGAGCCGTCCAGCGGCGCCCCGTGCCACCTCCACGAGGTGAGCCGGGGGCGGCCGGGCAGCTCGGCGCGGCCGGTGGCCCAGAGCAGAACGGTCCACCGGTCGGCGTCCTTCGGGGCGTCCGGGAACAGCCGGGCCAGCACCCGGTCGCAGAGGTCCGCGGGCGGGGCCCAGGGGAGGTCCAGGCCGACGGCGAGGTCCTGTGTGTGCACCAGGGTCTCCACGACGCCCATGGCGGCGAAGCCCTCCGGGTCGGACACCCCGTACGGGTGGTACGAACGGACCTCGGGCGAGGCCGTCCGCACCATCGCCGCGAGCAGTGCGCCGCTCGCCTCCACCGTCCGGAGCAGCCCGGCGGATCCTGCCGTCCGGTCGGCGAAGACCGCGTTCGCCGGGCCGCCCGGATGCTCGGCGCCCCAGCGGTAGGGGACGTACGCGTCCGGCGACGGCTGCCGGGGGCCGAGCTGCGCCGCGTAGGAGAAGAGGTCGTCGCTCAGATGCTCCGCCGTCTCCCAGCAGTTCCACTCCAACGAACCTGCTGGAAGGCGCCAGTTGTCCGCCGGGGCCCCCTGGAGTGCGTCGACCGCGAGGCGGACCGCGGTGGTCACGTCGTCCGCCGTGACCGGCAGCCGGGTGCCGGTCAGCGCGGCCCGTTCCCCGGCGCTGCACTCGACACAGAACTCGTTGCCCTCCGGATCGGCGAGCGTCGCCCAGCCCCGCCCGTTCGGCCTTCGGTGGTCGGCCACCAGGACGGCGCCCAGGCCGAGCAGCCGTTCCACCTCCTCGTCCCGGGTGCGGTCCTGCGGCTGAAGGTCCAGGTGGAGGCGGTTCTTGGTGCTCTTCGGCTCCGGTACGGAGATGAACAGCAACGCGGCACCGGGGGCCTCGACGAGTGCCTCGGGATCGCCGGGGGCGTCGTCGTCCGAGAGCGGGGCATCGAGCACCCGGGACCAGAAACCGGCGAGTTCGTAGGCGTCGGCGCAGTCGATCGTGATGTGGCGTACGCGTGAGGTCATGGGCCCCACTGTCGCCTCTTCGGGTGGCGGGGGCCACCGGGTTTGCGCGGGCGGGGCGGGGGACGCCGCCCCGCCCCGCCCGGCAGCGGATCACCTCACCGGGGTGAAGTCCCGCGCCCCGATGAACTCCGGACGCCGGGCCGGTGCCGCGAACGGCTCCTCGGCGGCGTTCTCCACGCTGTTGAAGACGATGAAGACATTGCTGCGTGGGTACGGGGTGATGTTGTCCCCGGAGCCGTGCATGCAGTTGCAGTCGAACCAGGTCGCCGAACCCGCCCTGCCGGTGAAGAGCTTGATGCCGTGCCGGTCCGCCAGCCTCGTCAGCGCGTCGTCGGACGGGGTGCCGGCATCCTGCATCCGCAGGGACTTCTTGTAGTTGTCCTGCGGCGTCTCGCCGGCACAGCCGAGGAACGACCTGTGTGATCCGGGCATGATCATCAGCCCGCCGTTGGTGTCGTGGTTCTCGGTCAGCGCGATCGACACCGACACGGCCCGCATGTGCGGCAGGCCGTCCTCGGCGTGCCAGGTCTCGAAGTCCGAGTGCCAGTAGAACCCCGAGGCGCCGAAGCCCGGCTTGACGTTGATCCGGGACTGGTGGACGTACACGTCCGAACCGAGGATCTGACGGGCCCGGCCCACCACGCGCTCGTCGCCGACCAAGCGGGCGAAGAGCTCGCTGATCCGGTGGACCTCGAAGACCGACCGCACCTTCTGCCCGTTCGGTTCCACGATCGAGCGTTCGTCGGCCCGCACCGCCGGATCGGCGATCAGCCGTTCCAGCTCGGCGTGGTACTCGGCGACCTCGTCCGGTGTGATCAGCTGGTCCACGGTCAGGAAGCCGTCGTGGTCGAAGGACTGCAGGTCCTTCACGGCAATCGGTCCCGGGGCCCCGGGCCGGCACCAGACGACCGGGTCCTGACGGGGGGTGACCATCTCGGCCGTTTTGCGGGTGGGGTACAGATCGGTGCGTACATCGGTCGTCATGCTTCAGCCCTCCTCGGTCAGCAGGGGATAGACACCGTTCTCGTCGTGCTCCTCCCGTCCGGTGACGGGGGGATTGAAGACGCAGACGCAACGGAAGTCCGTCTTCGGCCGCATGGTGTGGCGCTCATGGCCGTCCAGCAGGTACAGGGTGCCGGGGGTGATCCAGTGCTTCTCGCCGGTCTCGTCATTGGTGAGTTCGGCCTCGCCCTCGACGCACAGCACGGCCTCGATGTGGTTCGCGTACCACATCGACGTCTCGGTACCTGCGTACATCGTGGTCTCGTGCAGGGAGAAGCCCACCTTCTCCTGTGCGAGCACGATGCGCTTGCTCTCCCAGGTTCCGGAGGCGGCCTTCACATGCCGGTCGGTGTTCTCGATGTCGCTGAACGATCGGACGATCACGGTGGTTCGGTGCCTTTCTCTCTGCTGTGGTGCCGGTGATTCGTGTCCGTCCGGGGCGCATGGGCCCCGGACGGTTGGTCAGGCGGTCTCCCGTACGGCGCGGGCCAGCGTCCGCAGTCCCTCGTCCAACTCCTCGGGGGTGACGGTCAGCGGCGGCAGCAGCTTGACGACCTCGCTCCGCGGACCGGAGGTCTCGACCAGGAGGCCCAGCTCGAAGGCGCGGGAGCAGACCGCCGCGGCGCGTGCGGGATCGGTGAAGGCCAGGCCCCAGACCAGGCCGCGGCCCCGGTAGTGCGCACCGAGCCGGGTGTGTTCGTCGCAGATCGCGAGAAGCGCCTGCTCGACCTGCTCGCCCCGGGCCAGGGTCTGCTTCTCCATCTGGCCGTCCGCCCAGTAGGCGTCCAGTGCCGCGGCGGCCGTGACGAACGCCGGGTTGTTGCCGCGGAAGGTGCCGTTGTGCTCGCCCGGCGCCCAGACGTCCAGCTCCGGTTCGAACAGGCAGAGCGACATGGGCAGGCCGTAGCCGCTGATGGACTTGGACAGGGTCACGATGTCCGGCGTGATACCGGCCTCCTCGAAGGAGAAGAACGCTCCCGTGCGCCCGCAGCCCATCTGGATGTCGTCGACGATCAGGAGCATGTCGCGGCGGTGGCACAGGTCGGACAGCGCCCGCAGCCACTCGGGGCGGGCCACATTGATGCCGCCCTCGCCCTGTACCGTCTCGACGATCACGGCGGCGGGCTTGTCGAGGCCCGAGCCCTGGTCCTCCAGCAGCCGCTCGAACCAGAGGAAGTCGGGTACCCGGCCGTCGAGATAGTTGTCGAACGGCATCGGGGTGCCGTGCACCAGCGGGATGCCGGCGCCGGCCCGCTTGAAGGCGTTGCCGGTGACGGCGAGCGAGCCCAGGGACATGCCGTGGAAGGCGTTGGTGAACGAGACGACCGACTCGCGCCCCTTCACCTTGCGGGCCAGCTTCAGCGCCGCCTCGACCGCGTTGGTGCCGGTGGGGCCGGGGAACATCACTTTGTACGGGAGGTCGCGCGGGCGCAGCACGTTGTTCTGGAAGGACTCCAGGAAGGCGCGTTTCGCGGTGGTGGCCATGTCGAGGCCGTGGGTGATGCCGTCGCGCTCGATGTAGTCGATCAGCGCGCGTTTCAGTACCCGGTTGTTGTGGCCGTAGTTGAGTGATCCCGCACCGGCGAAGAAGTCGAGGTAGCTGTGGCCGTCCTCGTCGGTGAGCCGGGATCCCTGCGCACGGTCGAACACGGCGGGCCAACCGCGGCAGTAGCTCCGCACCTCCGACTCCAGGGTCTCGAAGACACTCAGCGCGGGCGGGGTGATGGTCACAGGGAGTCTCCTGCTTGAGGGGTGTGTGACGGGCGATGGTGTGTTCAGGAGCGAAACGGTCCGAGGAGCCCGGACGGGGAGCCGCCCGAGGGACTCAGGCGTGGAACGGGCCGATGCGGTACAGCACTTCGGGCAGATGTGTGCCCTCGGGGAACAGGCCGCCGTCGAAGAGCACTTCGCGCTCCAGGGCGATGTCGTGGCGCCGTGCGTAGGAGGTGAACAGCCGGTCCGAGGCCGTGTTGTCCGGGGTGACGGTCGCCTCGACCGAGGCCAGGCCCTGCGAGGCCGCGACCCGTGAGGTCAGCGCGTCCAGCAGCTTGCCCGCCAGTCCGCTCCCGCGGTGTCCGTGGTCGACGGCGACCTGCCAGACGACGAGCGTGCCGGGGCGGTCCGGGCGGAGGTACCCCGTCACGAAGGCGACGGGTGCACCGCTCTCGTCGCGGGCGACCACGGACGTGGCCGCGAAGTCACGGCACCACAGCAGATAGCTGTACGAGGAGTTGAGGTCCAGGGACTCGGAGTCGCGGGCGATGCGCCAGATCGCGGCCCCGTCATCCACCCGCGGGGTGTCGATCGTGATGAATTCGCTTCGGACACGTACAAACTCTGCTGGTGCGGCGGTCATGCGAATTGAATTTACCCAGCAAATTCTGAAATTGCATCGCCGCGAGATGTTGGGCGGTGTGATCGGTTGTGCTATCGCGCGGGCGCACGCGGGAGTGCGACCGGGCGGAGTTTTCAGCCGTTTTGGGTGTCACTTTTCCGGCATAACGATCTCGGTATGGCGTCGGTCACATGCCTGTAACTCTCGGGTGCGGCAAGGGAATTGCGGGGACTTCCCCTCGATCGGCCAGGGGTGTTTAGGGTCGGGGAAAGCGGGAACAAGAATGCGGGGAGCTGCTCCGAATAAAGCAGCTCCCCGCAGGGCTGAAATAGGGGTACCGGTGCGGAATTATTCGCTCGGCCAGGTTTCCGAAACGGCCTTGCGGGCAGCTTCGAAGTCGACCTGCCGGCCCGTGTCGGCCAGCGCCGATCCCAGGGCCGCGAGCGAGGACTGCACCGCACCCCGCGTCGCGTCCACCCCGTAGTGATTGACCCGGATCATCTCCTTGGACAGTGCACCGCCCCCCGCGATCAGCGGCAGCGACGGGTCCGCCGCGAGCGCCCGCGCGACCAGCTCGGAGGCGTCGACGCCCGCCGGGGTGCGCAGCGTCGTCGCGACCGGCGCCGCGTCCTTCGCCTCGTGCACGTACGGCGACAGGCCGCCGCCGAGCGCCACCGCGCCGGCCCGCGTCGCCGCGGCAGCCGCGGCGTGCCGGGCCATCAGCGGGGCGATGCCCTCCGATTCGATCCGCTCCACGCACGCCTCCAGGGCCAGCATCTCCAGCTGGGCGGGGGCGTGCGGCAGCATCCTGCGACCGCTGTCGATCCAGCGCTCCTTCCAGTCCAGGAGGGAGAGGTACGAGCGGCGCGGAGCCTGCGGGTTGGCGGCGATCCGCTCCCAGGCCCGCTCGCTCACCGACACGGCGGACACACCGGCCGGGCCGCCCATCGCCTTCTGTGCGCCGATCACGCAGAGGTCGATACCCCAGACGTCCGGCAGCAGCGGCTCGGCACCCACCGAGGCGACGGCGTCCAGCATGAACAGCGCCCCGTGCGAACGGACCACCTCGCCGATCTCGGCGACCGGATTGGTGTTGCCGGTGGCCGCCTCGGCGTGGACCAGGGACACGAAGTCGATCTCCGGGTGCTCGGCCAGCGCCCGCGCGACCTGGTCCGCGGTGACCGCCGTGTGGAATGGAACCGCGAGATCGACGACATTGGCGCCGCAGTCCCGCAGCCAGTTCCCGAAGGTCTGCCCGTACGGTCCCGTGACGACGTTCAGCGCGGTCGACCCGGGGCGGGCGCCGCCGCGGATGCAGCCTTCGAGGGGGAGCAGCGCCTCGCCCTGCATGATGACGACGTCCTGCTCGGTGGCGAGAAGGCCGGCCACCCGCTTCTCGATGGCCGCGAAACGCGCGGCGGTGAGCGGGGCGAGGTCGAGGAACGGGTGCGTCACGGTGCTGCTCTCTTCGGATCGGGTCGGTGCGCTGTGGTGGTGCGTACGGACAATGCTTCCTCCGAAGCGTACTCAGGGCGTCGGGCGGCGCCTCGTACAGTGCTGCCCATGAGCGATCACAGGGCACCGCGGGTGCTGCACGTGAAGGGGCGGGTGCTCGTCGGGCCCGAGGAGGTCCGGGATGAGCTCTGGGCCGTCGACGGGCGGATCTCCTACACGAGGCCGCCCGGTGCCGACGAGGCGGTGACCCTCGACGGCTGGGCACTGCCGGGACTGGTCGACGCCCACTGCCATGTCGGACTCGACCATCACGGCGCCGTCGACGCGGCCACCAGCGAGAAGCAGGCCGTCACCGAGCGGGAGGCGGGTGCGCTGCTCCTGCGGGATGCCGGTTCGCCGTCCGACACCCGGTGGATCGACGACCGCGAGGACCTGCCGAAGATCATCAGGGCCGGCCGCCACCTCGCCAGGCCCCGTCGGTACACCCGGAACTACGCCCACGAGATCGAGCCGGACGAACTGGTCGCGTACGTCGCGCAGGAGGCCCGCCGCGGCGACGGCTGGGTGAAGCTGGTCGGCGACTGGATCGACCGCGAGGCGGGCGACCTGACCGCCTGCTGGCCCCGCGAGGCGGCCGCGGCGGCCATCGCCGAGGCGCACCGGCTCGGTGCCCGGGTCACCGCGCACTGTTTCGCCGAGGACTCGCTGCGCGATCTCGTCGAGGCCGGTATCGACTGCATCGAACACGCCACCGGGCTGACCGAGGACACCATTCCGCTCTTCGCCGAGCGCGGTGTGGCGATCGTCCCCACGCTGGTCAACATCGCCACCTTCCCCTCCCTCGCGGCGGGCGGCGACGCCAAGTTCCCCCGTTGGTCCGCCCATATGCGGCGGCTCCACGAGCGGCGCTACGACACCGTGCGCGCGGCGTACGACGCCGGGATCCCGGTCTTCGTCGGCACCGACGCCGGCGGCGTGCTCGCCCACGGCCTGGTGGCCGAGGAGGTCGCCGAGCTGGTGAAGGCGGGCATCCCGGCCCTGGACGCACTGTCGGCGACGACGTGGGGGGCACGGCAGTGGCTGGGGCGGCCGGTGCTGGAGGAGGGCGCACCGGCGGATCTGGTGGTGTACGACGAGGACCCGCGGGCGGACGTGCGGGTGCTCGCGGCGCCGCGCAGGGTGGTGCTGAACGGGCGTCTGATCGGCTGAGGGACGGCTCACCGGACCGCCCGTCCGGCCGGGGCATGCGGGAGTGACCGACAGCTGGCGCATGCCCCGGTCCGTCGTCGAAGCACGCATGCGCACTCCGGCGCAGTCACGGGCAGGGTGGTGACGCGCTCGGCGGATCGGGTGACTCCGGAGAACGAACGTACCGACACAATCGAATAGAGAAGCGGAAACCCCCCTTTGGGGTGAACTCGCTTCAGTTGTCTGCCAGTTCACCCTTCGTGCGTAAAGCTTTCGGAGTCGAGGCCGCCGGTGCCGCGATGTCCCCCATTGGACGGCGCCGGTGGCTCCATGTCTCTTGTGGGGGTTCCACCATTTTGAACAGCAATACCTTCCGCCTGGCCGCGCTGGCGTTAGTCGCCGCTCCCGTCGCCCTGCTGGCCGCTGTCCCGGCGCAGGCAGCCACCGCCACCACCACCGGGACCGCCGGCGGCGGGAAGGCCGGCGCGGCCGTGCTGCGTGCCGCACTCGACGTCTCGCTCCTGAACAAGACGGTCGACGTGCCGCTCAGGGCCACGCTCAACGAGGTGCAGGCACCCGACAGCGCCGACCGGACGGCACTGAGCGTGCGGCTCGACGGGGTGGACGGAGGACGGCCGTTCAGCGTGCTGAGTGCCGATGTGGCCACCGCGAGGGCCACCGTCGGCAAGCACAGGGCCGAGGGGTACAGCAATGTGGCGAAGGCCCGTGTCCATGTGCCCGGACTGCCGCTGCTCTCGCTGATCGAGGTCGAGAAGGTCACCTCCAGGGCGGTCTGCGAGGTGGGCAGGAGGCCGGTCGCCGAGTCGAACGTGCTGGGACACGTGACGATCCTCGGCAAGCGGATCGGCCTCACCGCGGGCGGCACCACGCAGGTGAAGGTGCCCGGCGTCGGAGAGGTGACGCTCGACCTGTCGAAGACGCACACCACCTCGAGCACCGCGGCCGCCGCCGCGCTGCGGCTGAAGGTCTCCGTGAACCCGCTCAAGCTGAACGTCGCCGATGTGCGGGGCGAGGTCACGCTCGCCGAAGCGGTCTGCGAGACGCCGAAGTCGACCGGAGGCGGCGGCAACGGCGGTTCGGGCCACGGCGGTTCGGGCCACGGTGGTTCGGGCCACGGTGGTTCGACCGACGGCGGTTCGGGCAGCAGTGGTGCGGACAGTGGCGGGTCCGGCGATGGCGGTTCGGGCAACAGCGGTTCGGACAACGGCGGTTCGGGCAACGGCGGATCCCACACCGGCGGGTCCGGTGACAGCGGTGGTTCCGGAAGTGCCGGGACGAGTGGCGGCGACGGGGGCAGCACGGACGGCGGCGACGGCGGCGATGTGAAGACCCAGACCGGCACCGACCAGGCCCCGGCCGTCGAATCCGATCTCGCGGAGACCGGCAGCAGCTCCATGACGCCGTATCTCGCGGGCGGCGCGGCCGTGCTGCTGGCGCTCGGCGCCGGGGTGACGGTCGTGGCCCGGCGGCGCGCCCAGGACTGACCGCTCACGGCCCGAGGGGGCAGCCGAGGCCACGGCAGGAGGGGAGCGGGGAGCGGTGTCCGGACGACGGGACGCCGCTCCCCGCGCGTGTGAACCACGCCGATCCGCCGGCATGAGGCGGAAGCGGCCGTCCCGTCAGCGGGGGACCGGGGTCAGCGTCTGGAGTGCCTGGTCCAGTGCCTGCAGAAAGCGGTTGGTGGTCGCACGGTCGCGTACCGCCAGCCGCAGCCACTGCGGGCCGAGTCCCGGAAATGTGTCTCCACGCCGCGCCGCGAACCCCAGGGAACGCAAACGCTCCCGCACCTGGGCGGCCCCTTCCAGTCGTACCAGGACGAACGGCCCCTCGGCCGGCTCCACCACCCGCACCTCGGTGAACTCCCTGAGTCCCGCGACCAGATGGGCCCGGTCCACCGCGATCCGCTGCGCCGCGGCAGCCGCCTCGGCCAGGGCCCGCGGCTCCACGCACGCCTCGGCCGCCGCCAGCGCCGGGGACGACACCGGCCACAGCGGCTGCGCCTCCTCCAGCACCCGGACCGTCTCCGGAGCGGCGAGCACATAACCGATCCGCAGCCCCGCCAGACCCCAGGTCTTGGTGAGGCTGCGCAGCACGACCAGCCCCGGGACGTCCGTCCGTCCGCACAGTGCCTCACGCTCGCCCGGCACCGCGTCCATGAACGCCTCGTCGACCACCAGCGTCCGCCCGGGACGTGCCAGTTTCTCCACCACGGCCGCCGGATGCAGGACCGACGTGGGGTTGGTCGGGTTCCCGATCACCACCAGGTCAGCGTCCTCGGGCACGGCCGCCGGATCCAGCCGGAAACCGTCCTCGGCCCGCAGCAGCACCCGGCGCACCTCGTGCCCCGCCGCCCGCAGCGCCGCCTCGGGCTCGGTGAACTGCGGATGGACCACGACCGGACGGCGGGCCGGCAGCGCCCGTGCGATCAGCACGAAGGCCTCCGCCGCGCCCGCCGTCAGCAGGACACGCTCCACCGGCAGACCGTGTCGGGCCGCGACCGCGGCCCGTGCCGGACGACCGTCCGGGTAGGCGGCGAGCATGCCCAGCGACGCGGCTATCCGCTCCCGCAGCCAGGCCGGTGGCGTATCGGCCCGGACGTTGACGGCGAGATCGGTCAGATCCCGGCCCCGTACTTCCGCGTCGCCGTGGTGACGCAGATCGTGCGTGCCCGGGGCTATCGCGCCGGGGCTTTCAGTGGGAGTGTGCATGGCCGCCGTGGGGGTGATGGTGGTGGGGGGTGTCGTCGTCGGGGTGGAAGTGCGGCTGCTGGGGCAGCCCCACCTTGTCCTCGAAGCCGGGCAGCGAGATCCGGTACACGCAGGAGTCGCAGTTCATCCGCAGATCGCCCTCGACGGCCTCCCGGTAGCGTTCCATGACCAGCTCGTACAGTTCTTCCGCTCCACCGATGACCTCGGCCGTGCGGACATCGAGCTCCGGGTGGGCCGTGGCCCAGTCCTCGGTCTGACGGCGCACCCGGTCCGGCAGGATGCCGGTGAAGAGGAAATACGGCAGAACGACTATGCGCCTCGCACCCAGCTTCTCGCAACGGTCGAGACCCGCCGGTACGTCCGGCGCCGCGAGCGAGACGAACGCCGCCTCCACGCCCGCGTAGCCGCGGCCCTCCCAGAACAGCCGCGCCGCCTTGTACACCTCGGCGTTGGCGTCCGGGTCGGTCGAACCGCGCCCGACCAGCAGCACCGTCACCTCGGACCGGTCGGTGTCTACCAGCACCTCGTCCACCCGGCGCTCCAGCACGTTCAGCAGCGCCGGATGCGGGCCGAGCGGACGGCCGTAGGTGTACGCGATGCCGGGGTGGCGCTCCTTCTCGCGGGCCAGCGCCGCCGGAATGTCCCCCTTGGCGTGCCCGGCCGAGACCAGCATCAACGGCACGGCGGCGAAGCGCTTCACCCCGCGCTCGACCAGCTCGGTGACGGCCTCGCCGAGCGGTGGCGGGGACAGCTCGATGAACCCGCCCGCCACGGGCAGTTCGGGGTGCCGCCTGCCCAGCTCGGTCACGAAGTCACGGAACGCGGCGGCCCCGCCCTCGTCCCGGGTGCCGTGACCGGCGATGAGCAGTGCGGGCTGGTCGGACCGGGCGGTCACAGGTTCTCCTCGATGTGCGTGGGGGGCAGGGGGTGATACAGGAGGGCGTTGAGAGCGGCGGCGGCGACGGCCGATCCGCCCTTCTCGGAGACGTTACTCACGGCGGGCAGTCCGCTCTCGCGCAACGCCGCCTTCGACTCGGTCGCGCCGACAAAACCCACCGGCAGGCCGATGACGAGCGCGGGCGCGGCATCCAGGACGAGCAGTTCCTCCAGCGCGGTCGGCGCATTACCGATCACCCAGATCGCTCCCGGACCGACCTGCTCGTACGCCAGCCGGATCGCATGTGCCGAACGGGTCAGGCCCGCATGGGCCCTGGCCTCCTTCAGTCGGCACACGGTCTCGCGCCGGGTGATGCCCGCCGCGACCATCTCCACATCGGTGACGACCGGCGCACCGGCGTGCAGCGCCGCATGCGCGGCGACCAGCGATTCCTCGTCGCAGACCAGGTCCGTCGCGTATTCCGGATCCGCCGCGGAGTGGATGACCCGCTCCACGACGGCCCGGGTCAGCGGTGCGAAGTGCGAGGTGTCCAGGCGGGCACGGAGCCGCCGGAACGACTCCTGCTCGATCGGGTGGACGGTTCTCTCCCAGGGCCGGTTCACCGTGCTCCCTCCTGTGCCGTGGTGGCCGACTGCCAGCGGTAGCCGCGCGGTGTCACCATGCGGCCCGCGATCTCCCGGGTGGCCGTGTTGCCGACCGTCACGACCGTCATCATGTCCACCGTCGCCGGGTCCAGCGCGCCGAGCGAGGTCACCCGGCTGCTCTCGTCCGGGCGCGAGGCATTGCGTACGACCCCGACCGGAGTCGCAGGTTCCCGGTGCTCGGAGAGGATCGACAGCGCCTTCGGGAGCTGCCAGTCCCGGCCCCGGCTGCGCGGGTTGTAGAACGTCACGATGATGTCGGCCTCCGCCGCCGCCCTCACCCGGCGCTCGATCACCTCCCACGGGGTGTGCAGGTCGGAGAGGCTGATCGACACATGGTCGTGGCCGAGGGGAGCACCCAGGATCGCGGCGGCCGCCAGCGCCGCGGTCACCCCCGGCACACCCACCACGTCGATGTCGGCGCCGGCCTCGGCGAGCGCGGGTGACGCCATCGCGTACACGCCTGCGTCACCGCTGCCGATCAGCGCCACCGCATGTCCCTTGCGGGCCTCGGCGACCGCGGTCCGGGCCCGCTCCTCCTCGGCGCCGAGCCCAGACTCCAGCACGGTGGTGCCCGGCCGCAGCAGATCCCTGATCTGGTCGACGTACTGGTCGAGCCCGACGAGCACCGAGGCCCGCCGCAGCTCCGCACGGGCGCGCGGGGTCAACAGATCGCGCGCGCCCGGTCCGAGCCCCACGACGGCCAGCCGGCCGCGTGTGCGGCGGCGCACCACCGCGCAGGTCGCCATCGCCGCCCGGCCCTCAGGCGCCGACTTCCGCTTCGGTACCAGGAGTTCGCCCCCGGCCGCGAGCGCGGCGGCCTCCGCCACGGACGGCGTACCGACGGCGGCGAGCGGCGCGTCGGACGGATGGGGCACCTCGACACCGGCCAACGCGTCGGCGCGGTACGTGCGCAGCGGTACGCCGAGCTCCGCCGCGGCGGCCACGATCCCGGGCTCGTCCGCCTTCGCGTCGACCGTCACCAACTCCGCGACGCTCAGCGGCGAGAGCCCGGCCTCACCCAGCGCGTCCAGGACCAGTCCGAGGACCTCCTCGACCGGCGCCCCCTTCGACGCGCCGACCCCGACGGCCAGCGAAGCGGGCCTCAACACGGCGGTGCGCGGACCGAGTTCGACGACCCGGTCGGTGAGGTGCAGTACCGCGTCCCCGCCCTTCCCGGCGCCCACCTGCGGCGGCAATGCCGGCAACGGCCACACCGCGTCCGCCCGCAGCTCCACCGGCGCGCCGTCGAGCATCGCGCGCGACACGCCCGCCACGTCGCCCTCCACCGGCAGCCCCAGCATGTCCAGCCCCGGCACTCCCGTCGCGTCCGTCGCCGTCGTCACGACCGGCGCCGCGCCCAGCACCTCACCGACCTCACCGGCCAGCGCGTTCGCCCCGCCCCCGTGCCCGCCCAGGAGGGCCACCGCATGGCGGCCCGCCTCGTCGACACAGACCACACCCGGGTCCGAGGACTTGTCCGACAGCAGCGGTGCGAGCAGCCGCACCACGGCGCCCGTGGCGAGGAAGCACACCAGTTGCTCGCACTCGGCGAAGGCCCGTCGTACGGCCTCCCGCACCGGTCCCTCGTAGATCACGGTGCGGTCGGGCCAGGCCGCGGCCAGCCGGTCGCGGGCGACGGTGCCCGCCGCTGTGGCGGAGATCAGGCCGATCACCGGGTTTGCTCCTTCACTTGTACGAGCCGCGGGACGGGTGCCCCACAGCAGAAAGACCGGATTGGTCGCGGCGAGCCGCGTCACCTCACCGGGCAGCGGCGTCAGCCGGGAGGACTGCAGCAGTACGCCCTCCGGGACGAGCCCGGCCCCCGCCAGCGCTCCACGCACCTCGGGCACCCGGTCCAGCGCGGCCAGCGCCACGACCACGGTGCGCCGCGTGCGCCGGGCGCACGCCGTCACGATGGCGGGCAGCTCACGGCCGCCGCCCCCGATGAACACCGCGTCCGGGTCGTCCAGACCGTCGAGCACGGCGGGTGCGGAGCCGTGCACCGCGTGGACGTACACCGCGTGCGCCGCGGCGTTGGCCCTGATCCGCCCGATGCCGTCGGAGGTCTTCTCTACGGCGACGGCGGCCGCGCCGAACCGCGCGCACTCCACCGCGACCGAACCCGACCCCGCACCGATGTCCCACACCAGGTCACCGGTGCGCGGACCCAGCCGGGCCAGTGCCAGCGCCCGCACCTCGAACTTGGTGATCATCGAGTCGCGGTGCTCGAACTCCGCCTCGTCCAGCGCCCACCGGCCGGGCCCCACGGCCGCTCCCGCGACGGTCCGCACGGGGGAGAGCACCCGGGACTCGTCCAGACACAGCACCACGCTCACCGGGTCCGGCCAGTCCCGTGCCACCGCCTCGGCGGGCGTCAGCCGCTCGACACGTTCCCGTTCGTCGTCGCCGAGCGCCGTCGCGACGACCAGGGTGCGTTCCCCGGCGCCGTGCACCAGCCCGGCCGCCAGCTCTGCGGGCCCGGCGCCGGGCCCGGTCAGCACGGCCACCTTCGGATGGGCCAGACAGGCGTGCACCGCGGTCCGCGGATCACGGCCGTGCGCGCTGACCACGACCGCGTCGTCCCACGCGAGTCCGAGCCGGGCGAACGCCGCCGCGACGGACGGGGCACCCGGCCGCACATCGAGCGCGCCCGGTCCGAAACGCTCCGTCAGCGCCCGTACGATCCCGAAGAACCCGGGGTCTCCGGAGGCGAGCACGACCACCCGGGCCCCGGTGTCACCCCGGTGCTCCGCGATCCGGTCGAGGGCGGGTGCCAGCGGACCGAGCACGATGCGCTCGGCCTGTCCGGGCAGCTCCGCGGCCGCCAGATGACGCCGGGCGCCGACCACCAGCGTGGCCTCGGCCAGGGCCCGACGGGCCCCGGACCCGAGCGGCGCACCCGTCCCCGTACCGAAGACCCGGATCGGCGCGCCCTGCGGACCGAGGACGCCGGGCGACCGGCTCCCCGGACCGGCGGCAGCCCGCGTCATGAGCCGGACCGCTGGGCGCGCAGCTGGGCCCGGGCCGCCTTGTCGGCCCTGCGGAAGCCGTGGAAGTGCCCCGGATGGTAGAGGTGCGAGCGCGTCCCCGAAGCGGACAGTGCCGGACCCACGAGGAACAGCGTGTGCTTCCAGAGCTTGTGCTCCTTGACCGTCTCCTCCAGGGTTTCGATCGTGCAGTGCACGATCAGCTCCTCCGGCCAGGTCGCCTGGTACGCGATCACGACCGGCGTCGAGGTCGGATAGCCGCCCTCCAGAAGCTCCTTCGTGAGCTGCCCGGACCGCGCCGCCGACAGGAACAGCGCCATCGTCGTGCCGTGCCGCGCGAACTCCCGCACCTCCTCGCCCGGCGGCATCGGCGTCTTGCCGCCACCGAGTCGGGTCAGGATCACGGACTGCGCGACCTCGGGGATCGTCAGCTCCCGCTGCGCGATCGCCGCGACCGCCGAGAACGACGACACCCCCGGCACGATCTCGACCGCGACACCCAGCCCGGCACACCGGTCGACCTGCTCCTGCGTACCGCCCCACAGTGCCGGGTCACCGGAGTGGATACGCGCCACCTTCAGTCCCTCGGCCGCCGCACGTTCGTACACGGCGACGACCTGCTCCAGCGACATCTGCGCCGAGTCGAGGATCTCCGCGCCCTCCCGGGCATGCTCCAGGACCTCCGCCTGCACCAGGCTTGCCGCCCAGATGACGATGTCGGCCTCCGCGATGGCCCGCGCCGCGCGGAAGGTCAGCAGATCGGCGGCGCCGGGGCCGGCCCCGACGAACGTCACCTTGCCGAGGGTGGGCGCGGTGACCGCGCCGGCTGCGTCGACTGCTTCGGACATGGAACGGGGTCCTTTCGGAAAACGGACAGAATGGAGGACGGAGCGTGACGGGATGTGACGTACCGTGTTGGGGTGGTGGCGGGGCGGGGGACGGGAGGTGGCGGACAACACGGCGTGTCGCGGAGGTGCCGGGACGCGCGCACCGGGCTCGATCGGACGGCAGGAGCGCACGGCGGTGTGCGGGGCGCGCGGTCGCGTTCCCGATGCCCCTGGGCGGCAGGTGGGCCGCCCCCGTATCAGGGACCGCCGCTGTCCCGTGCTTCATCCGGCCGGCGGCGGGCATCGCGGACCGGCCACCGCACCGCATCCGGGCGCCTCACAGTTTTCCGCCCCGCCCGCCGTCGCGCGGCGCGGGCGCGATCAGCGTCGACAGATAGGGCAACGGCCCCTCGACCGGCTCCGCCGCCGACCGGATCGACTCCTCGGGCAGCCCGAGCGCCGACCCCCATACCGCCCCCTCGGCACGCCCCGTCCCGCGCAGCACCTCGGCCACGTCCGCGGCCAGCCGCCCGAACTTGTACGCGACGACCGTCCCGGGACCTTCCAGGGCCTCCTTGAGCACCTCCGCCCCGGCGGTCACCGGCACCAGCGTGAGCGGCTCCGTCCCCTCCGTCAGCACCGCACCGCTGCGCGCGGCCAGGTCCTGCATGGCCGTGATCCCGGGCACGGTCTCCACGGCCGTGCCCGGCAACAGCTCCCCGATCGTCTGCGCGAGGTACGTGAACGTCGAGTACACGTTGGGGTCGCCGATCGTCGCGAACGCCACCGACCCGTGCGTACGGAGCAGTTCCGCGACCCGCTCGCCCGCCGCGTCCCACGCCGCCTCCCGGCGCGCCCGGTCGGACCGCTCGTTGAGCGCGAACACCACCCGCACGATCTTGTCGGCCGCCACGTAGTGCAGCACGGTCGCCTCGGCCCGCCCCCGTTCACCGGTGTCCATCACCGGCACGACGACGACCGCGGCATCGCGCAGCGCGTTCACACCCTTGACGGTGACCAGCTCCGGGTCACCGGGCCCGACGCCGACGCCGACGAGCCTGCTCGTACCACGACCGTGGTTCATCCCTTGCACCTTTCGACGAATCGGCGGACCATGCCGGGCGCCGAGGCTCCATGCGTATGCAGATAACTCGCGTGCACGCCCTGGTGCACGAACCCCTCCACCCGCCGTTCCGGCCGATGCAGACCCCACGCCGGCTGCGGTCCGGCACCCGGCTCCAGCACGGTCCGGTGGAACTCGTGCCCGCGCACCCGTGTCCCGGGCGCCGCCAGCACGCTGTCCGAGACCGCGACGGCCTCCCGGTAACCGAGCGTCAGCCGCTCGGACATCCGCCCCTCGGCATCCAGGACCCCGCACATCGGCAGCCCGTCGAGCGAACGTGCCAGATACAGCAGCCCCGCGCACTCGGCGGCCACCGGGGCCCCGGACGCCACCAGGGCGGCCACGGCCCCGCGCAGCGCCGCGTTGGCGGACAGCTCCGAGGCGTACACCTCTGGGAAACCCCCACCGATGACCAGGCCCCGCGTGCCCTCGGGCAACGCCTCGTCCCGCAACGGATCGAACGGCACGACCTCGGCCCCGGTCGCGGCGAGCAGCTCGGTGTGCTCGGCGTAGGAGAACGTGAACGCGGCCCCGGCCGCGACGGCGATCCTCGGGCGCCGGGCGGCGGGCCCGTCACCGGCGCCGCCCACCGCCTCCGCGGCGTCCCACGCCGCACCCGGCACCGCAGGCGCGGACCGGGCCAGCGCCATGACGGCGTCCAGGTCGCACCCCGCCGCCACCTGCTCGCGCATCGCCGCGACCGCGTCCACCGCGTCGTCCCGACGCTCGGCCACCGGCACCAGCCCCAGATGCCGAGAGGGCACGGCAACCTGCGCGGCCCGCCGCAGCACCCCCAGCACCGGCACGCCCGACTCGTCCAGCGCCTCCCGCAGCAGGGCCTCGTGCCGTTCTGAGCCCACCTTGTTCAGAATCACCCCGCCGATCCGAACCTGCGGATCCCACGAGGCGAAGCCGTGCACCAGCGCGGCCACGGACCGCGACTGCGACGACGCGTCGACGACCAGCACCACGGGCGCCCGCAGCTCCTTCGCGACCTGGGCGGTCGAGCCGAGTTCCCCGAGCCCGGCCGCTCCGTCGTACAGCCCCATCACCCCTTCGACCACCGCGAGATCGCAGCCCCGCGCGCCGTGCGCGAAGAGCGGGGCGACGAGTCCGGGGCCGCACAGGTACGCGTCGAGATTGCGCCCCGGACGCCCTGTGGCGAGCGTGTGGTAGCCGGGATCGATGTAGTCGGGCCCGACCTTGTGCGGGGACACCGCAAGTCCCCGCTCCGCGAAGGCCGCCATCAGCCCCGTGGCCACGGTCGTCTTGCCGCTCCCGGACGAGGGCGCGGCGATCACCAGACGCGGAACGTTCACCGCGGGCCCCTCACCATTCGATGCCCCGCTGACCCTTCTGACCGGCGTCCATCGGGTGCTTGACCTTCGACATGTCGGTCACCAGATCGGCGGCCTCCACCAGCTTCTCGGGCGCGTTGCGCCCCGTGATCACCACATGCTGCGTACCCGGACGGCCCCGCAGCACCTCGATCACCTCGTCGGTGTCGACCCAGCCCCAGTGCATCGGGTACGCGAACTCGTCGAGGACGTACAGCCGGTACGTCTCGGCCGCCAGGTCGCGCTTGACCTGTTCCCAGCCCTCGCGCGCCGCCTCCTCGTTGTTCAGCTGCCGGTCGCGCTGCACCCACGACCAGCCCTCGCCCATCTTGTGCCAGGCGACGGACCCGCCCTCGTCGCTCGCTCCGAGGACCTTCAGCGCGTTCTCCTCGCCGACCTTCCACTTCGCCGACTTGACGAACTGGAACACCCCGATGGGCCAGCCCTGGTTCCAGGCGCGCAGGGCGAGCCCGAAGGCCGCCGTCGACTTCCCCTTGCCGATGCCGGTGTGCACCACCAGCAGCGGACGGTTGCGGCGCTGACGGGTGGTCAGTCCGTCGTCCGGCACGGTGACCGGCTGTCCCTGCGGCATTACGCGGCCCTCCTGTGGGTTCCCCGGATGTCCTTGACGAGCCCGGCGATCGAGTCCGCCCGCAGTTCGTCGAGCGTGACGGCGGCGGCGCCGAGATCGCGCGCGAGCGTGCCCGCGAGCCCGAGCCGTACCGGCCCCGACTCGCAGTCCACGACGATCGAGGCGATGCCCTCCGCCTCGTGCAGCCGGGCTGCCCGTGACGCCAGCGCCACCGGCTCCGGCCCCCCGGTCGCCCGCCCGTCGGTCACCACGACCAGCAACGGCCGCCGCGACGGATCACGCAGCCGCTCCACCCGCAGCACCTGATGGGCCTTCAACAGCCCTGCGGCGACCGGGGTGCGGCCACCGGTCGGCAGCGACTCCAGACGGGCCGCCGCGGCGTCCACCGACGACGTCGGCTCCAGTACCACATCGGCGTCCTTGCCCCGGAAGGTGATCAGCCCGACCTTGTCCCGACGCTGATACGCGTCCAGCAGCAGCGAGAGGACCGCGCCCTTCACGGCACTCATCCGCTGCCGGGCGGCCATCGACCCGGAGGCGTCCACCACGAAGAGCACCAGGTTTCCCTCGCGCCCCTCCCGGGTCGCCTGCCGCAGATCGTCCCGCCGGACCACCAGCCCAGGGCCCGACCGGCCCCGCGCCCGCTGATGCGGGGCGGCGGCCTGCACGGTCGCCGCCAGATGCAGCTTGGTCAGGGCACCCTGCGGGCGCAGCGCACCCGTCGTCCTGCCGTGCTCGGTACGCGCCCGTGACCGCCGCCCCGCCGCGCCCTCGCCCAGACCGGGCACGCTCAGCATCTTCGTACGGAACGGCTCGCCGGCCTGTACCGGCTGCTGCTCGCCGCCCCCCGAGGACTGCCCCTGTCCCTGCTCCGTGCCCTGTTCGGGCACGGACTGCGCGGGCGTGTCGTCGGCCCCGCCCTCGGGCCGCGGCGGAGTGTCGGGCCCGTCGCCCTGCGGCGGCCGGCCGCCGCCACCAGGACCGTCCGGGTCCGGATCGTCGTCCTCGCCGCTGTTGCGCTCCAGCGTGTCGTCGAGCTTGTCCTCGTCGAGCCCCGGCGCGTCGAACGGGGACCGGCGCCGACGGTGGGGGAGGGCGAGCAGCGCCGCCTGTCGTACGTCCTCGGCCAGTACCTCCGTACGGCCCGCCCAGGCGGCCAGCGCCGTGGCGGTCCGGGCCATCACGATGTCCGCGCGCATCCCGTCGACCTCGAAGGCCGCACAGGTGGCGGCGATCTGCCGCAACGCCCCGTCCCCGAGGCGCACGCGGGGGAGCAGGGCCCGCGCGGCGACGATCCGGGCGCGCAACGCGCCCTCCTCGTCGGCCCACGCGGCGGCGAACCCCGCCGGGTCGTCCTCGTACGCGAGGCGCCGCCGCACGACCTCGACCCGCTGGTCGGTCTCGCGGGACGCGGCGACCTCGACGGTCAGCCCGAACCGGTCGAGGAGCTGGGGCCTGAGCTCCCCCTCCTCGGGGTTCATGGTCCCGACGAGCAGGAAGCGCGCGGCGTGCCGTACGGAGACACCTTCGCGCTCCACGTACGAGGCGCCCATGGCGGCCGCGTCCAGCAGCAGATCCACCAGGTGGTCGTGGAGGAGGTTGACCTCGTCGACGTACAGGATCCCGCGATGCGCGTCGGCGAGCAGCCCCGGCTCGAAGGCCTTCACGCCCTCGGCGAGCGCCCGCTCGATGTCGAGCGCCCCGACGAGCCGGTCCTCGGACGCGCCTACGGGCAGCTCCACCGTCCGCGCCGCCCGCGACACGCCGGACCCGGGCTCGTGGGGGCCGTCCGGACACGCCGGATCGGGCGACGCGGGGTCGCACGAGAACCGGCACCCGGAGACCACGGAGACCTCCGGCATGAGCGCGGCCAGCGCCCGCACGGCGGTGGACTTGGCCGTGCCCTTCTCGCCGCGCACCAGCACCCCGCCGACGGTCGGCGAGACGGCGTTGAGGAGCAGCCCGAGCCGGAGGTCGTCCTGTCCGACGATGGCGGTGAAGGGGTAGGGAGTACTCACGCGCTGATCACTCCTCCGGGTGATACATGCCAGGTCACTCTGGGCTCCGGCTGTCGAACTGCAAGGGTCAAGACGGGTTCCCCGCCGATGCGGGGGTGGTCCGAATGTCGACACACGGGAACACGACCTGGTCGCGTGCTCCCCGCCGACGCGGGGATTGCAGAGGAGGCAGTCACGCGTCTCCCTCCAGATCTCCCTCAAGTTCGAGGTAGGTCGCCCGGAGCCGGTCCAGGGTCTCCTGGTCCGGCTCCGCCCACAGCCCCCGCTCGGCCGCCTCCAGCAGCCGCTCCGAAATCCCGCGCAGCGCCCAGGGGTTGGACTTCCGCATGAAGTCCCGGTTCTCCGGGTCGAAGACGTACTCCGCGCTGAGCTTCTCGTACATCCAGTCGTCGACGACCCCCGCCGTGGCGTCGTACCCGAAGAGGTAGTCCACGGTCGCGGCCATCTCGAACGCGCCCTTGTAGCCGTGGCGTCGCATGGCCGCCATCCAGCGCGGGTTCACCACCCGCGCGCGGAAGACCCGGTGCGTCTCCTCGCCGAGTGTCCTCGTCTTGACCTGGTCGGGCGTGGCGCTGTCACCGACATACGCCTCGGGCGACTCGCCGGTCAGATGCCGGACCATGGCCACCATGCCGCCGTGGTACTGGAAATAGTCATCAGCATCGTGGATATCGTGTTCCCTGGTATCCACGTTCTTCGCCGCCACCGCGATCCGCCGGAACGCCGTCTCCATGTCCCCGCGCGCCGCGCGCCCGTCGAGGCCGCGCCCGTACGCGTAACCGCCCCAGACCGCGTACACCTCGGCCAGGTCGGCGTCGCTGCGCCAGTTCCGGGCGTCGATCAGCGGCAGCAGCCCCGCCCCGTACGCCCCCGGCTTGGAGCCGAAGACGCGTGCCGTGGCCCGGCGGCGGTCGCCGTGGACCGCCGTGTCCTCGTCGGCGTGCGCCCGTACGTAGTTGGCGTCGGCCGGCTCGTCCAGCTCGGCCACGGCCCGTACCGCGTCGTCGATCAGCCCCACCACGTGCGGGAACGCGTCGCGGAAGAAGCCGGAGATCCGCACGGTCACATCGATGCGCGGGCGCCCCAGCTCGCCGAGGGGCACGACCTCGAAGCCGGTCACCCGGCGCGACGCGTCGTCCCACACCGGCCGGCAGCCGAGGAGTGCCAGGATCTCCGCGATGTCGTCGCCCTGGGTGCGCATGGCGGAGGTGCCCCACACGGTCAGGCCGACCGACTTCGGGTAGGCGCCCGTGTCGGCGAGATACCGGGCGACCAGGGAGTCGGCGAGCGACTGCCCGACCTCCCACGACAGCCGGGACGGAATGGCCTTCGGGTCCACCGAGTAGAAGTTGCGCCCGGTCGGCAGCACATTGACGAGCCCGCGCGTGGGCGAGCCGGAGGGCCCGGCCGGTACGAAACCGCCGTCCAGGGCCCGCAGGATGTGGTCGATCTCGTCCGTCGTCCGGGCCAGCCGCGGCACGACCTCCTCGCACGCGAAGCCCAGCACCGCCACGGCGTCCGGGGGTTCGCAGCCCAGCACGTCCCGTACCAGGGCCCGGACGGCCGTGAGGTCCCAGCCGCGTTCCTCCATGCCCTCGGCGAGCCGGCGGCACACCTGCTCCAGCAGGTCGATGGCGTCGGCACCGGTGCGGGCCGGGCCTTCGACCAGCGCGGTCAGCCCGGCCGGAACCTTCACCGCGGCCCCGGGCTCGGCCAGCAGCTCCTTCTCGTCGAGCCCGAAGTGCTCGGCGACCGACGCCCGCAGTCCCGGCAGCGCGTGCGCCGTCCCGCCCCACACCTGCGAGGCACGCAGCACGGCCAGCACCAGGTTGACCCGGGCCTCACCGACCGGGCCGCCGCCCAGGACATGCAGTCCGTCCCGGATCTGGACGTCCTTGATCTCGCACAGATAGCCGTCGATGTGCATGACGAACGAGTCGAAGTCGTCGTCGCCGGGCTGTTCGTCGACATGGAGGTCGTGGTGCAGCTCGGCGGCCTTCACCAGCGTCCAGATCTGCGCCCGCACGGCCGGTGCCTTCGCCGGGTCGAGATCGCTGACCAGCGCGTACTCGTCGAGCAGCTGCTCCAGCTTGGCCAGGTCGCCATAGGTGTCGGCCCGTGCCATCGGCGGCACCAGATGGTCCACCACGGTGGCGTGTCCGCGTCGCTTGGCCTGGGTGCCCTCGCCCGGGTCGTTGACGATGAACGGGTAGACCAGCGGCAGTTCACCGAGTACGGCATCCGGGCCGCAGCCGGCGGACAGGCCGAGGCCCTTGCCCGGCAGCCACTCCATCGTGCCGTGCTTGCCCATGTGGACGACCGCGTCGGCGCCGAAGCCCCCCTCCGACGGTGCGGCCTCCAGCCAGCGGTACGTCGCCATGTAGTGGTGCGACGGCGGCATGTCCGGGTCGTGGTAGATCGCGATCGGGTTCTCGCCGAAGCCGCGCGGCGGCTGGATCAGCACCACCACGTTCCCGAACTGCAGCGAGGCGAGGACGATCTCGTCCCCGTCCACGTACAGCGAGCCCGGCGGCTCGCCCCAGTGCTCCAGCATCGAGTCGCGCAGCTCCGGCTCCAGCGTGTCGAACCAGGCCCGGTAGTCGGCGAGCGCCACACGCGCGGGGGCGGCGGCGAGCTGCTCCTCGGTCAGCCACTCCACGTCGTGGCCACCGGCGTCGATCAGACGGTGGATGAGCTCGTCACCGTTGTCGGGGTGTCCGTCGACCGCGTAACCGGCGTCGCGCAGCGCGTCCAGGACCCGCACCGCCGACGCGGGGGTGTCCAGGCCGACGGCGTTGCCGACCCGTGCGTGCTTGGTCGGGTACGCGGTGAAGACGAGGGCGAGCCTCTTCTCGGCGTTCGGCTTGTGCCTCAGGACGGCGTGGCGCACCGCGATCCCGGCGACGCGCGCGGCGCGTTCGGGGTCGGCGCGGTACACCGGCACGTCGTCGGGGCCCTGCTCCTTGAAGGAGAACGGGACGGTGATCAGCCGGCCGTCGAACTCGGGGATGGCGACCTGCATCGCCGCGTCCATGGGGGAGAGCGCGGCGTCGGACGCCTCCCACACGGCACGCGAGGAGGTCAGGCACAGACCCTGGAGGACCGGGATGTCCAGCTCGGCCAGAGCGCCGATGTCCCAGGCCTCGTCGTCGCCCCCGGCGGAGGCGTCCGACGCGCGGGTGCCGCCCGCCGCGAGCACGGTGGCGACCAGGGCGTCGGCCCGGTCCAGCAGCTCGTACAGGCCGGCGTCCGCACCGCGCAGCGAACCGCAGTACACCGGCAGGGCGTTGGCGCCACGCGCCTCGATCGCGTCGCACAGGACGTCCACGAACGAGGTGTTCCCGGACAGCTCGTGCGCCCGGTAGAAGAGCACACCGACCGTGGGGCGGCCCTCGACGTACGCACGGCGGCCGCGCAGGCCCCACTCGGGCATCTTCTGCGGTTCGGCGAAGCCGTGGCCGGTCAGCAGGACGGTGTCGGAGAGGAAGCGGGCCAGCTCGACGAGGTTTCCGGGACCTCCCTCCACCAGGTAGCGCAGTGCCTCGGCGACGACACCGGCGGGCACGGACGACTCCGCCATCAGCTCCGCGTCCGGCACGGCCTCGCCGCCCAGCAGCACGGTGGGGATGCCGGACGCCCGGAGGACGGCCAGCCCGTCCTCCCAGGCGCGCTTGCCGCCCAGCAGGCGGACGACGGCGACGGAGGCGCCCTCGATCAGTGCGGGGAGTTCCTCGCGTACGTCGATGCGGGTGGGGTTGCCGATCCGGTAGAGCGCGCCACAGGCGCGGGCGGCGAGGAGGTCGGTGTCGGAGGTCGACAGCAACAGCACGGTGCTCGCGGGGGCGTTCATGCGTGTGCTCCAAGTGTTCCGGGGGCTCCCGGGGCCGCGGGTGCGGCGGGTGCCCCGGGGGCGAGGAAGGGAAGGCCTGACGGTGCGCCGGACTCGATGAGCCTCCACAGCGCGTCGGTGTCCGCGTGTTCTTCGACGAGGTCGCCCAGGCGGTCGAGCTGTTCCTCGCGCAACGCGGCGAAAACGGTGTCGGGGGCGGGCACGAAACGACGGCCGGCGGCCCGGGCCACCTCGGTCAGGAAGCGGCGGCGGAACGCGTCGCTCTCCAACGAGCCGTGCCAGTGGGTGCCCCACACGGCGCCGACCCGGCAGCCGTCGAGGAAGGGCTCCCCGCCGCGCACGTCGGCGACGCCGTGGTGGATCTCGTACCCCTCGACGGGGGCGCCGAGCGCCTCGCCCGTGGGGCGGGCGAGGGTCTTCTCGCGGTCGAAGCGGATGTGTACGGGCAGCAGACCGAGGCCGTCGACGTGCCCGGCCCTCGACTCGACCTCGTCCTCGATGTGTTCACCGAGGATCTGGAAACCTCCGCAGATGCCGAGGACCGGCCGGCCCTCGGCGGCGCGCCACAGCAGGGCGTCGGCGAGGCCGCGCTCGCGCAGCCAGGCCAGCGCCCGCACGGTGCCGCGGGTGCCCGGGACGACGACGAGATCGGCGTCGGCCAGTTCCTCCGCGCGGTCCACGAACCGGACGACGACGCCCGGTTCGGCGGCCAGCGCGTCCACGTCGGTGAAGTTCGACATCAGGGGCACGGCGCACACCGCGACGCGCAGCACGTCCTCGCCGTGCGGAGGCGCGACGACCGATTCGCGCACCGCCCCGCGCAGGGAGACCGCCATCCCGTCCTCCTCGTCGATGCCGAGGCCGTGGACGAAGGGCAGCACTCCGTACGTCCGGCGCCCGGTGATCCCGTGCAGCATCTCCAGGCCGGGTTCCAGCAGCGAGACGTCACCGCGGAACTTGTTGACGAGGTAGCCGGCGATCAGCGACTGGTCCTCGGCACCGAGCAGCGCGGTCGTACCGAAGAACGAGGCGAAGACGCCCCCGCGGTCGATGTCGCCGACCACCACCACCGGGAAGCGTGCCGCCCGGGCGATGCCCATGTTCACGATGTCGGTGCGCCGCAGATTGATCTCGGCGGGGCTGCCCGCCCCCTCGCAGATCACCACGTCATACGTGTCCCGGAGCTGTTCGAGGCAGTCCACGACCGTGCCGAGGAGGGCCTCCTGCCTGCCGCCGTGGTAGCCGCGTGCGCTCATCTCACCCACCGGTCGGCCCATCAGGACGACCTGGCTGGAACGGTCTCCACCGGGCTTGAGCAGGACCGGGTTCATCAGCGCGGTCGGCTCCACCCGGGCGGCCATGGCCTGCATCGCCTGGGCGCGCCCGATCTCGGCGCCCTCGCGGGTGACGAACGAGTTCAGCGACATGTTCTGGGCCTTGAAGGGCGCCACCTTCACGCCCCGGCGCACGAGCCAGCGGCAGATCCCTGCCGTGACGACGCTCTTGCCCGCGTCCGAGGTGGTTCCGGCAACCAGCAGGCCGCCGCTCATGACCGCCCCCGACCCGCGGCCCGGCCGGCGGCGATCCGTCGTGCGACGAGGCCCGCGCCCAGCCGTCCGGCCACACACACCCCGAGGGCGAGCCCGGTCACCCGGCGCGACAGCCGTACCGCGCGATCGATGTCCGCGGTCTCCACCGCCCGGCCCGTCTCCCCGTTGAGGACGGGGCGGTGCTCGACCCGGCCCCCGTAGGCGAGGGTCCCGCCGAGCCGTACGCCCAGCGCACCCGCGAACGAGGCCTCCACCGGGCCCGCGTTGGGGCTCGGGTGCTTGGCCGCGTCGGCCC
The DNA here is from genome assembly GCF_040680455.1 of Streptomyces sp. NPDC052052. NCBI lineage: Bacteria > Bacillati > Actinomycetota > Actinomycetes > Kitasatosporales > Streptomycetaceae > Streptomyces > Streptomyces sp. NPDC052052. The sequence continues at coordinate 428,794 of NZ_JBFAWU010000001.1, forward strand.
GCCAGGCCCGTACCGCTCCGCGTGGCCGTCCCCCGGCGGCGACGGCGAGCAGGGCGGTGAGCCGGGCACCCGGGTGGCCCGCGAGGTCGTCGAGGCGGGCCGAGGCCCAGCCGTAGCGCCGGTACCGGGGCGACTTGTGGCCGACCATGGCGTCGAGGGTGTTGGTGGCCCGGAAGCCGACGAGCCCGGGAACGCCGGCCAGCGCCCCCCACACCAGCGCGCCGACCACGGCGTCCGAGGTGTTCTCGGCCACGGACTCCACCACGGCGCGGGCGATCTGCGGTCCGTCGAGGGACTGCGGGTCGCGTCCGCACAGATGCGGCAGCCGCGTGCGGGCCGCCTCGATGTCCCCGGCGGCCAGGGCGTCGCCGATCGACCGGGCCTCACGCCCCAGCGACGTACCCCCGACGACGGACCAGGTGGCGGCCGCGGTCAGGGCGACCGAGGCGGCGGGATGACGGCGTACGGCACGGCTGATCAGCGCGGCACCACCCGCAGCGCCACCGGCGCAGACGAGTGTGTGCAGAGCGCCCCACCCGCGGTGGTCACGCCAGAGACGGCGCTCGACGGCCGCTGCGGCCCGCCCGAAGGCGGCGACCGGATGTCCCTTGCGGGGGTCACCGAGCAGCAGGTCGCCGATCAGACCGGCCGTGGCGCCGTACGCGAAAATGCGGTCGGCACGCATGGCTCAACCGGCCGTCACGCCTCGGAGGATCCTCGTACAGGCGGCTCTCGTCGGGAGAGCCGAAGCAACAGACGTACGGCAGCCAGGCATGGCGATATGTCCTCACTCAGGGTCCGCGCCCTGGTTCGACGTGACGGGCGACGAGAGTCTCCTGGCTCCCCGGATCCACAGTTCCCCGGCCTTCCAACCCGCTCGCGCGCGCCGTGACTTCCGATGTGGGGGACTGCTCCCCGGTGACAGTGGCGGGACCGCGCCGGATTCGCACCGGCTTCCTCTGCTGTCGCCGTAATTGGCTCCGGCAGTTCACCACGCTCCGCGAACGCCCGTCAACCTGCCGTTGACCTGCGGCGGCGCAGTGTGCTGAGCCCCACATCGCCCACGACGCCCCGCAGCGCTTCGCCCCGTCGCACGACGACGGGGCGAAGCGACCACGGCCGGCCCGGCGACCGTTCCACGAGGTGGACGGGCCGGCCGGGCAGCGGGGGAGAGGGGGAGAGGGGGAGAGGGGGGAGAGAGGGGAGAAGCGGCTCAGGCGACGATCAGATAGATCCCGTACGCGACCGCCGCCGCGCACAGCGCGAAGCAGGCGTACGCCCCGGCGCGGGCCAGCAGCAGCGAGCCGCCGGAGCCGCGCTGTGCGGCCGGTTCGGCCTGCTTGGCGAGGCCGACGATGCCCAGGGTGAAGAGACCCACCAGCGCGACGGTGACGACGAGGGAGACGCCGAAGACGGAGCCGAGAGCTGCCCAGTCGATTTTCATGCGGAATCCTTTGGGGGACCGGCACGGTGCCGTGACCGGCACCGGGCGGCACTAGACGGTGGCGGGGTGCGCCGGGTCCTGGGTGGATGCGGGCGGAGCCGCGATGGTGGCCTTGAGGTCCTGGGCCGTGGCGAGCGGCGGGAGGACGGCGGCGACGGCCGGGGTGCCGGTGTCCGCGGCCTCGGCCGCGCCGCTCGGAGCGACGTCGCCGTGGCCGACCGGCTTGCGGCGCGACGCCCACCAGATCGCCCCGGAACCGAGGACCAGCAGCGCCGCGACGACGACGACACCCCAGGTGCCCTGCTTCGTGAGGAACTCCGCGCCGGCACCGACCAGGCCTGCGGCCGGCAGGGTCAGGCCCCAGGCGACGAACATCCGGGTGGCGGTGGACCAGCGGACCACGCCGCCCTGGCGGCCGAGGCCGGCACCCATCACGGCACCCGAGCAGGACTGGGTGGTGGAGAGGGAGAAGCCGAGGTGCGAGGAGGCCAGGATGACCGTGGCCGCGCTGGTCTGGGCGGCGAAGCCCTGCGGCGGCTTGAGGTCGGTCAGGCCGCTGCCCATGGTGCGGATGATGCGCCAGCCGCCCAGGTAGGTGCCGAGCGCGATGGCCGTACCGGCGGAGACGATGACCCAGAGCGGAGGGTTGGCGCCCGGGTGCAGGACCCCCCCGGTGACCAGGGCCAGGGTGATGATCCCCATGGTCTTCTGTGCGTCGTTGGTGCCGTGGGCGAGGGAGACCAGTCCCGCCGAGGCGATCTGCCCGGCGCGGTACCCCTTGGCGGTGGCCTTCTCCTGGGCGTCGCTGTGGATCCTGCGGCCGATCCGGTACGTCAGTCTGGTGGCCAGCAGCGCGGCCAGACCGGCCACGATCGGCGCGGCGACGGCCGGGAGCAGCACCTTGGTGACGACGGTGCCGCCATTGACGGACGACCAGCCCGCCGACATCACCGCGGCGCCGATCAGGCCGCCGAACAGGGCGTGCGAGGAGCTGGACGGAAGGCCGACCAGCCAGGTCAGCAGATTCCACAGGATGGCGCCGACGAGTGCCGCGAAGATGACTTCTGTCCGCAGCCCGTCCTCGTTGATGATCCCGCCGGAGATCGTCTTGGCGACCTCGACCGACAGGAACGCGCCGACGAGATTGAGAACGGCGGACATGGCCACCGCTGTCTTCGGGGTGAGTGCGCCGGTCGAGATGGTGGTCGCCATCGCGTTGGCGGTGTCGTGGAAACCGTTTGTGAAATCGAACACTAGAGCTGTCACGATCACTATCGCGAGGAGCAGCGTGATGTGTTCCATTGACCCAGGCAATCGTTCGACGTCATTGGCACGTGGACCGTAGGTAATCCGGGTGAACGGAAGATGAACTGGGCAGGGCGTTGCGGTGTCTCCCTCCGCGGTCGAACCCTGATCTGCTCCCCGGCGGGCCACGCTTCGCCCCCCCATGCCCCCTTCTGCGTACTTCGCCGGATGCGGCTCCGGCCGACCGCAGGACCGTTCGTCTCCCTGGCTGACAGGATCCCCGTATGAGTGATGAGCAGCGGGGCGCGATCGAACAGGCCTGGAGCGGCGTCGTCGCCACCGCCCGCAGGACGGCGGCGGACGGCCTCGTCGTCGGGACCTCGGGGAACGTGTCGGCCCGGGTCGGCGGGACGATCCTGGTCACTCCGAGCGGCGTGCCGTACGACCGGCTCGGCCCCGAGGACGCCGTCGGTGTCGACCTGGAGGGCAGACGCGTCCTCGGCGAACGGGTCCCCACCAGCGAACTCCCGCTCCACCTCGCGGTCTACCGGAACAGCGACGCGGCCGCCGTCGTCCATACCCATGCGGTGCACGCAACGGCCGTCTCCACCCTGGTCCCCGAGGTCCCCTCGATCCACTACGCCGCCGCCCTGCTCGGCGGCCCCGTCCGGGTCGCGGCCTATGCCCGCTACGGGACGCAGGAACTGGCCGAGAACATGCTCGCCGCCCTGCGGGACCGTACGGGCTGCCTCCTCCAGAACCACGGGACCGTGACCTACGGAGCGACCCTGGACCAGGCGTACGAGCGGACCGCCCAGCTGGAATGGCTCTGCCGGCTCTGGCTCGCCGCGAGCTCCGTACCCGGACGCTCGCCGAGGCTGCTGTCCCCTGCCCAGCTGCACGAGGTGCAGGAGGCGCTGAAGGGCTACGGGCAACCGGGGGGCTGACGCCGGACGGACCCCGCCCGCTGGCAGGGTGCGCCATGCCCCGTGAGACTGAAGCGGTGCGCCCGGCAACCCTCACGGCAGCAGCCGTCACCACGGTCCTCGGCGTCGGTGCGGCGGCAGCTGTCGCGGCCGGCCGGTACGCCAGTCACGTCGCCCTCAAGGAGCCGTCCGGAAGGCCGCTCCCCGCCGACAGCGGAATCACCGTGCACGCCACGGCGGCCGGGCAGGTCACCCTGACCCGGTCCTTCGCGACCCTGCGGCCCGGTAGATACGGACTGGTGGCCGACGGCGTCCACGCCGTCATCGGTCCGGTGATCGAACACGCTCCGCACGCCCCCGACACCGTCGTCCGGAGGCTGGAACGCGTCAACAGGGGCAGCCTGGAGCCCGGCCTCACGGTCCGCGTCACCCCGCAGCTGCACAGCGGCGACCCCTCGTCGGCCCTCGGCCTCGACCACCAGGAGGTCGAGATCCCCGGGGAGCTCGGTGCCCTGCCTGCCTGGTTCGTGCCCGGCCCCCGCGACACCTGGGTCATCACGGTGCACGGCCTCGGCACCACGCGGGAACACCCCATGAACGTCATGACGTTCCTGCGCGATCTGCGTCTGCCCGTGCTCGACCTGGCCTACCGCGGCGACGCCGGAGCGCCGCGCTCCCCGGACGGCCTGGCCCACCTCGGCGAATCCGAGTGGCGCGACCTGGACGCGGCGATCCGCTTCGCCGTCCGGTACGGCGCCGAGAAGGTCGTCCTGCACGGCTGGTCCACCGGCGCCTCGATGGCGCTGCACGCCGCCGTCAACTCCGCGCTCCGGGGCCGGATCTGCGGAATCGTCCTCGACTCCCCGGTCCTGGACTGGGTCACCACGATGCGCGCCCTGGCCACGGCACACGGTGTGCCGACCGCGCTCCTGCCGCTCGCCGTCCGCGCAGCCCAGGGGCAGACCGGCCTGCACGGCGCACGGCTCCTGGACGGTTCCCTCGCACCCGCGCTGCACGTCCCGACCCTGATCTTCCACGGCCCGGACGACACCCTGGCCCCGTGGCAGCCGTCCCGTGACCTCGCCGCCCGCCGGCCGGACCTGGTCGCCCTGCACCCCGTACCGCAGGCTCCGCATGCGGCGATGTGGAATGCCGATCCGGTCCACTACGAAGAGGCACTGCGACGCTTCCTCACGCCCCTGATGTGACCTGATGCGAGGGATCGGCCGGTTGGTTCCGGAGCCCGTCCGCCTCCCCTTCCGCCACGACTTCGGGTTCCGTTTGGGCTTTCGGGCCGTCAGGGGCAAGACTGCTCCCGTGACGTCCCGTACTCCGCGCGACTCCAGGCTCCGACTTGTCCGCCCGCGCCCCCTGGCCACCGCTCGCAAGGCCGTGACCAACCGGCGCACCAGGCCCGCTCCCCGCCCCCCGGAGGGCACCCCGCCCAGGGGGGAACTGGCCCGCCAGGCCAGAACGGTCCTCGCCGACGCCGTACGGATCGCCCGCTGGGCGGCCGACGGCGCGGTCCCCGGCGCTCCACCCCTGGCCGCCCAGGCTCTCGAACGGGCCGCGACGGCCCTGGAATCGTCCCCGGCCCAGGTGCGTTCCGGCTGGGACCGGGCCCGGCTCGCCGGTCTCGTCGAACTGCACGGCGACACCGCACGACCGGGCTGGCGGCTGCGCGCCTGGGACCGCGACGACTCCGCCGTGCTCCGTGGCTGGGTGGCACTCTTCGACGCCTGGCCCCTGGTCCACCCGGCGCCCGAGGACATCGATTCCGGCGCGGTCGCCGAGGCCGTCGAGGCCGTGCCGCAGGTGCTCTCCCTGCTCCAGCTCTCGGCGGGACCGGTTTCCGTGCCGGTCCTCCTGGACCTGCTGAGCCAGCGCGTCGCCGAACTCCGCGAGGAGCGCTGCGAGGTGCCGTACGGGCCCCGGACGCCGCTCGCACCGGCCGCGGCAGGCCCCGGCGCACACCCTGCCGCCCTGATCACCCTCCTGCTGGACTGGGCCCTGGAGGGGCTGGCCGCCGTCGGAGCACTCACTCTCGACGCCGGACACGCCACCCTCACCCCGCTCGGCAACTGGGCGGTCTGGGTCAAGCTGGAACAGATCTGCGTCGCGGCCCAGAGCCCGGCCGGGAACATCGAGCAGGCCGCCGCCGACATGCTGCTCGGCTGCGCTCGGCTCACCCCCGGCCCGGCCCGCGCGGAATACCGCGCCTGGCTCGCCGCCCGCCCCGTCGGCAGCGCCGTCGCCGAACTCCTCGCCGTCGCCCGCGGCGAGGACGCGTTGCTGCGCGGGCTCGCCTTCGAGGCACTCCGGGTGGTCGGCGCGCCCGCCGAACCCGAGGTGCGTTCCGTGGCGGGCGACCCCTCGCTGCGCCCCTACGCGCTGCTCTGGCTGGCCGAGTACGAGGGTGCGGATCCTGAGGACGCCCAGGACGTCCTCAGCCGGGAGGAGGCCACCTGGCTCTGGATCGACACCGCGGCGGCCGTCGCCGACCACGGCGAGACCACGCTGCTGATCCGGCACCTCGACTCGGCCGTCCAGGGCACGGTGCCGGCGCTGCTGGACGAGGTGCGCGCCGTCGGTCACCCGCGCACCGTGCAGGTGCTGGTGGCCCTGGCCGCCGCGCATCCGGACCCCGCGCTCGCCAAGGCGGTGCGCAGGGCCGCGTTCCAGGTGCACACGGGCGGCCTCTAGCCGCGGCAGGCGTTGCCTGTTGTGGCACCGGGACGGCCCGGGTCCCCGCGTCCGCCCGACGCGGGGACCCGGCCGTGGTCAGTCGGCCGACCCCGGTGCGTACGTCCCGAAGCTCCACACGTTGCCCTCGCCGTCCCGTGCCACGTAGTCGCGTGCGCCGTAGTCCTGGTCCGTGGGCGGCATCAGGATCTCCACGCCGTGCTCCACCGCCCGGGCATGGTGTGCGTCGACCTCTTCCACCACGACGTAGACGCCGGCCGGGCCCGCGTCCCGCATCGCCTCGGCGAAGACGCCCGGGCGGCCCTTGGAACCGAGCATCACCCTGCCGTTGCCGCAAGAGAGTTCCGCATGGAGCACCGCGCCGTTCGCGCCCTCGTACACCGCTTCCTGAGTGAAGCCGAGGCCCTCCGTCAGCGTCTTGATCGCGGCCCTCGCGTCGTCGTACAGAATCGTCGGATAGATCGTCGGTACGCCGGCCGGTACGCCTGCCATGGCGCTCACCTCTTCTCGTGCCCCCGTGCCGCATGTATGTGATCTGCGTCTCAGTCTTCCACCGGCCGTGGGCAGCGGCCCGTCCCGGCCCGGACGGTCCCGTGTGCGGTCGGGCCGCGGTGCCCCGGCTCAGCCGAAGGTGTTGCAGTCGGTCATGTCGCCGCTCTTGAAGCCGGTGGTGAACCACTGCTGGCGCTGTGCGGCCGAGCCGTGCGTCCAGGAGTCCGGGGTGACCCGCCCCTGGTACTGCTCCTGGATCCGGTCGTCGCCGACCGACGCCGCCGCGTCGAGACCCTCCCGGATGTCCGCCTGGGTCAGCGAGGTGATCAGCGGCCGGCCGGTCGATTCGTCGGGCGTGGTCGTTGCGTGATGGGCCCAGACCCCGGCGTAGCAGTCCGCCTGGAGCTCCACCTTGACCGAGTTGCTGTCCGCGCCGGTCTGCTGGTCCTGTGCGCGGCTCAGGGTCCCCATCAGGTCCTGGACGTGGTGCCCGTACTCATGGGCGACGACGTACGCCTGGGCGAACGGGCCACCGCTCGCACCGAACTTCGTGTGCAGCTCGTCGAAGAAACCCAGATCGAGGTAGACCTTGCGGTCCCCCGGGCAGTAGAACGGCCCGACCGCCGAGGTCGCGGAGCCGCATGCGGTGCCCACCCGGTCGGTGAACAGGACCGTCGGCGCGTTCGTGTACGTCCCGTCGCGCTGCTGGAACTCCTGCTTCCAGTAGTCCTGCACGCTGTTGACCACCGCGACGGTCCGGCAGTCGTCCTTGGTGTTCGCGTCCTGCCCGGTCCGGCAGGACTCCTCCACCTGCGCCACCGAGGATGCGGTCGCCGTCGTGCCGGAGTCGCCGGACGACAGCCCGAGCTGATCGGGGCCGACGCCGAAGAAGAGCCCCAGGACCAGCGCGAGGATGCCGGCGATACCGCCGCCCACGGTGGCCTTGCCGCCTGGGATACGGCTGCCGCGCACGTCCTGGACCTCGGACGTGTCCAGACCGGCGTCGTCGTCGAACTGCATGGGGTACCACCCTTTGTTCCGGATGTGACGGTCTCACCGCTTGCACCGAGTATTGGGTAATTCACACGGCTGTGCCCATTTTCGCCGAACCGCGGAGCGGGGCGGCGTCGCCCGGGTGCGTGCACGGTCGTGCCGCAGGGCACGCGGAAAAGCAGTTGCACACCGCCAGTAGAATGGCTGCCATGGCCAATCTCCCCGTGCATGAGTAGCGGCGTCGCGTCGAGACTCCGAATTCGTCCCGTCCGTCGTCCACACCGCCCTGGAGTTTGTCCGTGATCACCGCTTCCGGCATCGAGCTGCGCGCCGGCGCCCGCATCCTCATCGAGTCCGCCTCCTTCCGTATCGCCAAGGGCGACCGCATCGGCCTCGTCGGCCGCAACGGAGCGGGCAAGACCACGCTCACCAAGTGCCTCGCGGGCGAGGGCAACCCGGCCGGCGGCACCATCACCCGCTCCGGCGAGGTCGGCTACCTCCCGCAGGACCCGCGCACCGGCGACCTCGACGTGCTCGCCCGCGACCGCATCCTCTCCGCCCGCGGTCTCGACGAGATCCTGCGCAAGATGCACGAGAACGAGGAGCGGATGGCGAACGGCAAGGGCGCCACCCGCGAGAAGGCGATGAAGAAGTACGAGCGCCTGGAGACGGAGTTCCTCACCAAGGGCGGTTACGCCGCCGAGGCCGAGGCCGCCACCATCGCCGCCGCGCTCAGCCTGCCCGACCGGGTGCTCGGACAGCCGCTCCACACGCTCTCCGGCGGTCAGCGCCGCCGTGTCGAACTGGCCCGCATCCTGTTCTCGGACGCCGACATCATGCTGCTCGACGAGCCGACGAACCACCTCGACGCCGACTCGATCGCCTGGCTGCGCGACTACCTCAAGACCTACCGCGGCGGCTTCATCGTGATCTCCCACGATGTCGACCTCGTCGACACGGTTGTCAACAAGGTCTTCTACCTCGACGCCAACCGCTCGCAGATCGACATCTACAACATGGGCTGGAAGCTCTACCAGCAGCAGCGCGAAGCGGACGAGAAGCGCCGCAGGCGCGAGCGGCAGAACGCCGAGAAGAAGGCCGCGGCCCTCAACTCGCAGGCCGACAAGATGCGCGCCAAGGCCACCAAGACCGTCGCCGCACAGAACATGGCCAAGCGCGCCGAGCGGCTGCTCTCCGGCCTCGACGCCGTCCGGGTCGCCGACAAGGTCGCCAAGCTGCGCTTCCCCGAACCCGCGCCGTGCGGCAGGACCCCGCTGATGGCGGAGGGCCTGTCCAAGTCGTACGGCTCCCTCGAGATCTTCACCGGTGTGGACCTCGCCATCGACAAGGGGTCCCGGGTCGTCATCCTCGGCCTCAACGGCGCCGGCAAGACCACGCTCCTGCGGCTTCTCGGCGGTGCTGAGAAGCCCGACACCGGCGAGGTCATCCAGGGCCACGGACTGAAGCTCGGCTATTACGCCCAGGAACACGAGACCCTCGACCCGGAGCGCACCGTCCTGGAGAACATGCGCTCGGCCGCGCCCGATCTCGATCTCGTCGACGTCCGCAAGACCCTGGGCTCGTTCCTCTTCTCCGGGGACGACGTCGACAAGCCCGCAGGCGTCCTGTCCGGCGGGGAGAAGACCCGCCTCGCCCTGGCCACCCTGGTGGTCTCCTCCGCCAATGTGCTGCTCCTGGACGAGCCGACGAACAACCTCGACCCGGCCAGCCGGGAGGAGATCCTCGGCGCGCTGCGCACCTACAAGGGCGCCGTCGTCCTGGTCACGCACGACGAGGGGGCCGTCGAAGCCCTTCAGCCGGAGCGCATCATCCTGCTGCCGGACGGTGTCGAGGACCTGTGGGGTGCGGACTACCAGGACCTCGTCGCGCTCGCCTGATCCGGGCTCCGGCACTGCCGGTCCACTCCGCGTGGATCACCGCGCCTATGCGTGATCCCTCATCTGCGTGAGTGCGTCTCGTACCGCGGCGCGGCACCCGCAGATACCTGCCTCGTGCACCCATTTGGCGGGTCGCCGACCCCGTGTGGTCCTGACCTGGCGGTTCGTCCAGGACACGGTCCCGTCTGCCCTCTCACGCCCATGGAATGCGGAATTCCGGTCGTGTCCGTCCCTTCCCCGGGCGGCAATCCGCTCGCACGGACCTTGCCGAATGGGTGGCCAGGAAGCCCTGGAGGGGTGATCATGAGAGTCCAGAGCGCACTTCCCATGAGGAGGCACGGGTGGCCGAGACTCTGAAGAAGGGCAGCCGGGTGACCGGCGCCGCGCGCGACAAGCTCGCGGCAGACCTGAAGAAGAAGTACGACTCCGGTGCGAGCATCCGGGCGTTGGCCGAAGAGACCGGCCGCTCCTACGGATTCGTCCACCGGATGCTCAGTGAGTCCGGAGTCGCGCTGCGAGGACGCGGCGGAGCGACACGAGGCAAGAAGGCCGCCACGGCCTGACGGCCGTCGGCGGTCGGGGTGGGCCTCTGGGCCCGGCCCGGGGCTCACCGGTTCCGGCGGTGGCCACCCAGTCGATCCTGATGTCGACCGGGTGGTTACTGTTCAGTCACTTAGCTCGATGTGCTGACTGAACCAACCCGGAGGCGCCCCATGACCTCGATCGACTCTGTTCTCGACAAGGACGGCGTACGGCTCACCGTCGATGACGCGGTTGCCACGGTGACCCTCACCAACCCGGCCAAGCGCAACGCTCAGTCCCCCGCTCTCTGGCGGGCGTTGACGGAGGCCGGACGGGCTCTGCCCGGCAATGTGCGGGTCGTCGTGCTGCGCGGCGAGGGAAAGTCCTTCTCCGCTGGCCTCGACCGGCAGGCGTTCACGCCCGACGGGTTCGACGGTGAGCCGTCCTTCCTCGACATGGCGCGCGGCACGCAGGCCGAGCTCGACGCGACCATCGCCGAGTACCAGGAGGCGTTCACCTGGTGGCGTCGCAACGACATCGTGTCGATCGCGGCCGTCCAGGGGCATGCCATCGGTGCCGGTTTCCAGCTCGCCCTCGCCTGCGACCTGCGGGTCGTCGCCGAGGACGTGCAGTTCGCCATGCGTGAGACCAGCCTCGGTCTGGTGCCCGACCTCACCGGTACACACCCGCTGGTCCATCTGATCGGCTACGCCCGCGCGCTCGAAATCTGTGCCACGGGCCGCTTCGTGCACGCCGAGGAGGCCGGGCGCATCGGCCTGGCCAACCTCGTGGTGCCCGCCGAAGAGCTGGATGCCGCGGCCCGCGGCCTGGCCGGTGCCCTGCTGGCTGCCCCGCGTGACGCGGTCGTGGAGACCAAGGCGCTGCTGAGCGGTGCCACCTCGCGCGGCTACGAGGAGCAGCGCGCCGCCGAACGGGCCGCGCAGGGCCGCCGCCTGCGCGACCTGGCGGGCATCACCGCCGCGACCGAAGGGTGCCCCTCCACCGCCTCCGCCACCGCGCCGCGCACCGCACGTGCCACGTCCAGGGCCCGGTGGCCCGCGTCCGTCGCCAGT